>JALZJE010000345.1 GCA_030859955.1 Chloroflexota bacterium
GATGATGGCGGTGACCTGGTTCTTCGGCACCCGGAGCGAGATTTCACGAACCGCCCGGAATGAGCCGTAGAAGCACGAGAGCGACCGCAGGTCGAACACGACCTCGTCGGCCGCGAAGTCCAGGTCGCCGGGCTGGTTCGCGGCACCAGGGGCGATCTGCTCGGATTCGTCGAGGGTCTGGGTAGCCATGACCCGTATTGTCGGGCCTTCGCGGTCGTCGCGCTTGCCGTCAGCGGGCGCGTCCACTCGAGTCTTCACTGCCACTCCATTACCACCTTCGTTCGAATCGGTTGCGCAGATAGATCGCGAGTGCATTCACGAGCAGCAGGATGACAATCAGGACCACGATCGCGGCGTACACGTTCGGGCCGAAGGACGCCGGCTTGCGGGCCCAGTCATAGACCACCGTGGGCAGCGCGGTGTATCGGCCCTGAAGCGTGCCGACCACGCTGTCGTACTCGACGTTGAACCCACCGACCACTGCCCCCACCAGGATGAGGGGCGCGGTCTCGCCGAACGCGCGCGCCATCGACAGGATTGTGCCGGTGAAGATTCCCGGCGCCGCGTACGGCAGGACGTGGCTGCGCACCACCTCCCAGCGAGTGGCGCCGACGCCGAAAGCGGCCTCGCGGATGGACCCTGGGACGGCACGCAGTGCCTCGGCCGAGGTGATGATCACGATTGGCAGGACCAGGATCGCCATGGTCAGGCCGCCCGACAGCAGGCTGCGGCCGCCCGTGAAGTCCGCCAGCGCGACCACGAAGACGGCGAGACCCAGGAGCCCGTAGACGATGGACGGCACGCCGGCGAGGTTGCGGACGGTGGTATTCGTCAACCGCGTGAACCAGGAGTCGTGGGCGTACTCCTCGAGGTAGACCGCTGCGCCGATGCCCAACGGGAAACTGAGCAATGCGACGAACACCATCAGGTACAGCGAGCCGACGATCGCCTGCCCGACGCCGGCGACATCCGGCTGTGAGTTGAGCGGGCTGGTCAGGAAATCGATCCCACGCTCCGCCAGGACCGGGGTGCCATTCACGAACACGACCGTGAGCAGCCAGGCGAGGATGCCCAGTGTGAGCACCAGCAGCGCCACGAGCAGGCCCTGGAAGGTGACGCTCCTCCAGTCGGTTCGGCCACCCTCGATTGCGCGGCGAACCGCATCGGTCCCCGTCAGCGCCTGCGCGCGCGGCGTGCTGGCCACTAGTACCGGATCCTGACACGCCGAACGAACTGATCGGCGACCAGGTTCAGCGCGAGGGTGAAGACGAACAGCAGTAGCCCCACGAAGAACAGGCTCGGGAAGGCGAGCGTCGCGCCGCGAACCTGATCGGATCCGGTGGCCAGCGCCGTCATGGCGGCCGTCATGGTCTGGCCTTCCTCGCAGGGATTGATGGAGAACAGGGATCCGCCGGTCGCACCTGCCGCGATGGACACCACCATCGTTTCCCCGATGCCGCGCGACAGGCCCAGGATCAATGCCGCGACAATGCCGCTGATCGCGGCCGGAAAGACGATCTTCAGGCTCGTCGTGCGCTTGCGGGCTCCCAGTCCGTAGGACGCCTCGCGCAGCGACCGCGGCACCGCGTACATCGCATCCTCGGCCACCGACGCGATGAGCGGAGTGATCAGGATGCCGACCCCGATGCCCGCGGCCATGAGATTCGAGAGCTGGGTCGTGCCCGGGCACACGGTGTCCACGACGGTCGGGCTGATGACCTGGAGCGCAAAGTAGCCCAGCACGACGCTCGGGATCCCGGCCAGGACCTCGAGGATCGGCTTGACGGTACGTCGCACGCGCGTCGAGGCGTACTCGCTCAGGTAGATCGCCGCGCCCAATCCCAGTGGCGCCGCAACCAGCATCCCGATGCTAGCCACGGTGAAGGTCCCAGCCACGATGGTCTGGACGCTGTACAGATCACGGCGCGGGAACCAGCCGCGCTCGATCAGGAGGGGCAGGTCCACCTGCGAGATGAAGGTCCACGCCTGGCCGGCCAGCGACAGGATGATCAGCAGGCTGATGACGATCGAGAGCGACGCGGCTGCCAGGAACAGCAGGCGCACGCTCAGCTCACGGCGCCGGCGCGCGGGACTGCCGCGCAGGTCGCCGATAGAGAGTCGCGGTGGGGCGCTCGGGCTGGCCGTCATCAGACGCTGGCTACCTTACACGTGGCGCTGGGTGGGGGAATGGTGGAGGAGCCGGACGGGGTGGAGGTACCCGACCGGCTCCTGCCTCGACAGGGATCTGGCGATCCCTGTCTAACGGCCTTCCCAGGCCTCTGCGGTCGCCTGGCCCTGCTCGTCGGTCAGCGCCACGTAGCCGACGTCGCCGGCAAGTGCCAGGCCCTCGGACACGTAGTAGTCGACGAATGGAGCCATCGCCGGGTTCTCTTCCACCGAAGCGAGGCTCGGGTAGATGAAGAGCGGGCGGCTGATCGGGTATGACTCATCGGCCACCGCCTCTTCGGACGGAGCCACGCAGCCATCACCACCATCGATCTCGATCGAGGTCACACCGTCTGCCTCGGAGGCGAAAGCGAGCCCGACCCAGCCCAACGACGATGGGCTGCCGGCGATGTTCTCGATGATCACGTTGTCGTTTGCGGACGCGGTGTAATCGATTCGAGCTACCTCATCGGCGCCCCGCGCCTCGGCGATGTCTCCAAATACGATCTCGACGAAGCTGTCGTAGGTGCCGGACTCCTCGCCGGGTGCGGTGATGTCGAGCGACACATCCGGGTACGGCGCGTTCACCGCGCCGAACTCGTCACCGAGTTCGCCCTCGAGTTCTGCTGCGAGATCGTTTGCGTCGCTCCAGTTGGCGAAGCCCTCGGACTCCGGCCCCAGGAGCGCGTACAGGTCCAGGAAGCTGAGGCATGTGACGTCGGTGTTCTCGGCCGACGTGATCACCGAGAGCCCGTCGTACGCAACGAGCAGTTCGACATACTCGACGCCGGCTTCCTCGCAGAGCGCGATCTCCTCCTCGCTGATGGCGCGCGACGCATCGCTGATGTCGGTCTCGCCATTGCAGAAGAGAGCGAAGCCGTCGCCGGTGCCCGGACCCTCGACCGTGTACTGGAATTCGCCGTTCTCAGCGGCGAATGCCTCCGCGACGGCGTTCGTGATCGGCTCGACGGTTGATGAGCCCGAAACAAAGACTTCACCCTCGGCCCCGGTACCACCATCGCCCGACGGCCCGGCGCTCTGGTCCGTTGATGGTTCGGCGTCATCGGACCCGGCCGAGCCAGGCTCGGCGGAGTCGGCGGGGATGCTCTGGCATGCCGCCAGCACGAGCATCAGCACCATGCCGACACCGAGCAGCGATCGCCACCCCTTGCGGTTCAAGTTCAATCCATCCTCCTGGTGGGAAGTAGTGAGTGGCAGGCGGGAATTCGCGACCGCTCACTCATGTTTGCGGGACCAGCATCCACGAGTGCCCTTAACGTCGCCTTATCCGAGCGTCAACGGTGTGTTAAGGAGCGATGCCAAGCGCGACAACGGCGATCCCGGCGATGGCGCCAGCCGCAACCAGGAGCACCGATGGAATCGCGCCCCCCAGCAGCGCCATGCCCGCCACTAGCGCCACCACGACCGTGAATGGATCGCGAATCGCCGACGCCCCGAGCTGGACCGAGACAGCCGCCATGAGACCGATGGCGGCGGCATTGACGCCATCAAGCAAGGCGGCGGTGACCGGTCGGTCGCGAATGCGATCGGCGAAGCGACCCACGAGGGCCACGAACACGAATGCGGGCAGGAAGATGGCGACGGTAGCGATGGCCGCGCCCGGAATCCCGGCCAGCAGGTATCCGATGAAGGTCGCAGTTGTGAAGAGCGGGCCGGGGGTCACCTGTCCGATGGCCACCGCGTCGAGCAGCTGCGCATCCGTTAGCCACCCCAGGCGATCCACCAGGTCGCCTCGCAGGTAGGCGAGAAGGACGTACCCCGAGCCGTAGAGGAGGGCGCCGGCTTTCAGGAATACCGCCCCAAGCGTGAACAGGTTGACCGAGGCGGTCGCGGTGGCTCCGGCAACCGGGAGCACCGCGCCGATCGCGGCCCATCTGTGCTGGGGACCCATCCGGGCGATCGCGATCACGAGGGCGCTGGCCCCCAGGAGGATCAGCTCGTTGATGCCGATCGTCCACAGCGCTGCCACTGCGAGCGCCACGGTGATCAGCAGCGGGCCGGTGAGCGCGGTGCGCGCGAATGCGACGAGCGCAATGGCCACGATCGCCATGATGACCGGCTTGATCCCGTAGAGCAGCGCCTCGCCGACGGGCGTCTGGCCGAATGTAACGTAAACCCAGGCCAGGACCAGGACGATCGCCGACGCCGGCAGGATGAACGCGAGGCCAGCCACGATGAGCCCAGCTCCGCCGGCGCGCTGGCGCCCGACATGCATTGCCATCTCGGTGGAATTCGGGCCGGGAATCAGGTTCGTGATGCCGATCAGGTCGACCAGCTGCGCATCGGTCAACCAGCCGCGACGCTCGACAACCTCGCGGCGCATGAGCGCGATATGTGCCGCCGGACCGCCGAAACCGATGACGCCGAGGGTACCGAAGACGATGATCAGCTCAACAAGTCGAGCGCGCTGGTTCATCGGCGGAAGCCTAGCGTTGGCGCGCGGCCCAGGCGAATTGTGATGCGCCGAAGAGAGGAAGGCCGATCACCACGTCGATGATCGGCCCAGGAAGTTCGTCAGCAGCAGGCGCCGCCGGTCGCGTCGCAGCAGCCGCCGTCGCAGCAGTCGTCATTCTTCCGCATGTGTCTCACCTCCCTCCCGTGATTCAGGTCGAGCAGGGCTCGCAGTCCGGACCAATCGCCAGAACGCCGAGCAGTCGGCGCCGGCAGATATTGAAGGTGCTCTTTTGTCGGCGGGCGCGTGCCTCGCGCTGCATATCGGCCTCGCGTGCTGAGGCCAGCATCTCCGTCAGGAGGTTCATCGGTTCATCCTTATTCGTGTCGTTCCTGCTCACAGTATCGCACCATATTGATGGTTGTCAATATGGATGAGCGTCGATATAATCCGGGGGACATGAAAACGATCGATCCGGACGTCCAGCTCCTATCGGCCCTCGCTGATCCGGTGCGCCTCTCGTTCGTCCGGCAACTGGTGGAGAGCGAAGGCGTCTGCGCCTGCGATTTCAGCGAGTGCTGCAACGTCAGCCAGCCGACCATCAGCCACCATCTCAAGGTGCTGCGCGACGCGGGGGTCGTGACCAGCGAGCGCCAGGGCACGAACATCGTCTACTCGCTGTCACCCGAGTTCAGCCGCCGCTGGTCCGCGATCGGTGCCAGCCTGGCCGGCCTCGTCCAGGTCGCCTGACCGATCCGCAGCAGCGCCGCTACAGGCGCGATTCCCGCACTGGAGCGTGGCCTCGGGAGCACGAAGTCCGCGCGCCGGTACGCTTCGCGCTCACTGGCCCTCACTGGGGCGCGGGAATCGAGCGCGCGGCAGACTTCTCGCGTTCCCGCCTCGATTAATCGAAGCCTCAGCCGACCCCGACCAGCCGCGCAAGGCCGGCCGAGAGCGCGGCAACGATCACGACGAGCAGGATCGGCGCGCGCAACATGATGACCAGCGTCGCCGCCCCCAGGCCGATGACTCGCGCGTCGATCACCAGCTGCTGACCGGTGCTCAACGCCGCCGTGGCCACCAGCGCGGCGAGGAGCGCAGGTGCCAGCATCGCAACCACGCGCTGAACCAGCTCCGGCAGGGGACGTCCGCCCAGGACGACCGGCCCGGCGGCCTTGATGAGCATGGTGCCGATGCCGACGGCGAGCACGATGGGCCAGACATTGGTCATCGCCGTGCCACTCCGATGAGCGCGGCGGCCGCGGCCGCGATGATCGGCACCCCGGCCGGCGCGAACGGCACCAGGGCGATCGCGATCGCGGCTCCCAACAGTGCGGCAGACACGGCCCGGCGGTTCGCGAGCTGCTGCACGAGCAGCGCCAGGAAGAGCGCAGGAAACGCGGCATCCAGGCCGAGCGCGGCCGGATCGCCGAGCGCCTCGCCCCCGATGACCCCGATCACGGTCCCGACCAGCCAGGCCAGCCAGAGCACGATCCCCGCGCCGATGAGCCGCTGCGCGTCGAATCGACCATTCCCATCCGCGGCGATCGCCCACGATTCGTCGACGACCAGTTGTGCCTGGATGAAGCGACGCAGCGGTCCGCCGGACAGGAATGGCGCGACGCTCACGCCGATTGGGAGGTAGCGGGCATTGAGGAGAAGCGCCGCCGCGATGGCGGCGATCGGCTGCCCACCGCCGGCCACGACCGACGCCACGGCGAACTGCGCCGATCCGGCGAAGGTCACCGCGCTCATGATGATCGCCGGCAGCGCCCCGATGCCTCCCGCCGAGACGGACAGGGCGCCGAACGAGACACCGAACAGGCCCACCGCGATCGCCAGCGGCACCGCCGTGATGGCGCCGCGGCGCAGCTCGAATCGGATCGGCGGCGGTAACGTCATGGGGGTCGGATGCTAGCGGGTTGCCCGGCGGGCTACCCCGAATGAACCGGATGCGCCGATCCGGTGATGGCAGGTGATCCGCATCGGCAGTTCGACTTCTGGTTGGGGAGTGGGAGGTCCGAGATCCGGTCGGCAAGTTCGTCGGACGCAACCGGATCGATCGGCTGTTCGTGGGCGTGACCCCTGTAGCATCCACCGGGTGAGCTGGATCGAACGCCTTCCATATGAGCGCGCCACCGGCAGGCTGCGCAGCATCTATGACCGCATCAAGGGGCCGCATGGTGAGCTCGACAACATTCTCACCGTCCACAGCCTGCGGCCGCATACGCTCGAGGGCCACATGGCGCTCTACAAGAACGTGCTCCATCACGCGGGAAACCAGTTGCCGGTCTGGCTCCTCGAAACGATCGGGATCTATGTCAGCCTGCTGAACCGCTGCGACTACTGTGTCGACCACCATTACGCTGGCCTGCGTCGCCTTCTGGCCGATGAGGACCGGGTCAGCGCCATTCGATCGGCCCTGGAAGCGAGCGACCTGGAGTGGTTTCCGCCGAGGGAGCGGGGGATGCTGGAGTATTCGCGACGCCTCACTCGCGACCCAGCATCGGTCACCGAGGCCGATATCGAACGGCTGCGAGCTGTCGGCCTCGACGACGGGGAGATCCTCGAGGTAAACCAGGTGGTCGCCTACTTCGCGTACGCGAACCGAACCGTGCAGGGCCTGGGCGTCACCACCCAGGGCGATGTTCTCGGCCTCTCGCCGGGCGACGGCTCTTCCGATAGCTGGAGTCACGGCTGACGGGAGGAAGGAAAGTAGTCATGCGACCTGATGCCGTGGCAAAGGCCGGCACATGGGTATAGCGGGCTGGGCGGCGATAGCCTTCGCCATCGTCGTGGCGGGCGTCATCGCCTTCCAGGTTGCTCTGGCGCTCGGTGCTCCATGGGGGCTCATACGCCATGGGCGGAGCTTTCCCCGGGCGGTTCCCGCCGCGACTGCGGATTGCGCCGCTCGTCCAGGCCGCGCTGCTCGCCGTGACCGCGATGGTCGTCCTGGCGCGGGCGGATCTCGTAGTGCCGGCCTGGTCCGAGGCGGCCGGCTGGCTCATCTGGGGCGTCGTCGCGATCGCGCTCTTCGCCGCGTGAGCACGCAGGATCCCGCACCAGCGCCACCGCGCGGCGCATCTGTTCCGGGGCGTCGTGCGCTCATGAGGGCACCGTCACGTTGACCGGCCGTGCACGCAACGGCGATACTCCGCTCCCGAGCAGGAGTCGCCCGTGGTCTGCGTTAGCTGCGGCAGTCAGAACGACGTCGGACGCAAGTTCTGCGTCGAATGCGGCACGTCCCTGGCAATCCCATGCCCCAGCTGTGGCACGCCGAATCGGTCTGGCGGTTGGTTCTGTGGGGAGTGTGGCATTGCGCTGAGTGCGTCCGGGACGGAGCCGACGGCAGCCGCGACAGCAACCTCCGGCGCAGGGACAGCCACGCCCCAGGTGGCCGAGCGCCGGCTGGTGAGCGTGCTCTTTGCCGACCTCGTCGGCTTTACCACGATCTCCGAGCGTCGCGATGCGGAGGACGTCCGCGAGCTCCTGGAGGCCTACTTCGCCCTCTGCCGAGAGACGATCGGTCGCTACGGCGGCACGATCGAGAAGTTTATCGGCGACGCGGTCATGGCCGTGTGGGGCACGCCGATCGCGCAGGAGGACGACGCGGAGCGGGCGGTGCGCACTGCGCTCGATCTCGTCGACGCTGTCCGACGCATGGGTGAAGCCGCCGGCGTGCCCGACCTGGCGCTGCGCGCCGGCGTCCTGACCGGCGAGGCGGCGGTCACGCTGGGTGCCAGCGACATGGGGATGGTTGCCGGTGACCTCGTGAACACCGCGTCCCGGCTCCAGTCCGCGGCGCCGCCCGGCACCGTGCTCGTCGGCGACTCGACAC
>JALZJE010000366.1 GCA_030859955.1 Chloroflexota bacterium
ACATCACATTCGCGATCGGGCACGGGCAGACGCTGGGCGTGGTCGGGGAGTCCGGCTGCGGGAAGAGCATCACCAGCCTCAGCGTCATGCGCCTGATCGAGCGTCCGGGGAAGATCGTGGCCGGTGAGGTCCTTCTCAACGGCGAGAACCTGCTCGCCAAGAACGACGCCGACATGCGCGACATTCGGGGTGACCAGGTCAGCATGATCTTCCAGGAGCCCATGACCTCGCTGAATCCGGTCTTCACGTGCGGCGATCAGATCGCGGAGGCGGTGCAGCAGCACACGGCGGTCAGCCGGCGCGAGGCCTGGGACCGCTCGATCGAGATGCTGCGGGTGGTCGGCATCCCGGACGCGAAGCGTCGCGCCGGCGAGCACCCGCACCAGATGTCCGACGGCATGCGCCAGCGCGTGATGATCGCCATGGCCCTCTCGACCGATCCCGACCTGCTCATCGCCGATGAGCCCACGACCGCGCTGGATGTCACGATCCAGGCCCAGATCCTGGAGGTCATGCGCGACCTGCGCGAGAAGAACCGGATGGCGATCATGCTCATCACGCACGACCTCGGCGTGGTTGCCGAGATGGCCGACGAGGTGGTGGTCATGTACGCGGGGAAGGTGGTCGAGCGCGCCGATGTGCGCACGGTGTTCGGTTCGCCACACCATCCCTACACGCAGGGACTCCTGCGCTCGATTCCGCGGCTGGATGAGCGACGTGAGCGCCTCGAGGTGATCAAGGGCACCGTGCCGTCGCCACTCAACCTCCCGAGCGGGTGCCTGTTCAAGCGCCGGTGCCCGTATCGCATGCGCGTCTGTGACGTGGCGCCGCCGTACCAGGAGCTTGGGCCCAACCACTACAGCCGATGCTGGTTGACTCCCGCCGGTGAGCCACCGGCGGTCGGCGCTGACGCCCAGGGCCCGGAGGCCGAGCAGGCGGCCGAGGCGCTCACGGTGGAGGCGAGATGATCGAGGATCGGACCGCCGCGCCCTCACCGGCAACCGGGGGAGGTGCGGTGAGCGGCGGCCAGACGAGCGAGCAGCGCATGACCGCCCGCGGCGGCTCGAGCCGCGGGCCACTGCTGGAGGTCAACGACCTCGTCAAGCACTTCGACATCCGTGGCGGACTGCTGGGCATCAGCAAGCTGGGAGCGGTACGTGCCGTCGATGGCGTCAGCTTCAGCGTCAACGAGGGAGAGACGCTCGGCCTGGTGGGCGAGTCGGGATGCGGCAAGACGACACTCGGCAAGGTCATCCTGCGGCTCATCCCGCCGACGTCCGGCACGGTCACCTTCGAGGGCACATCTCTCTTCGATCTCGGTTCCCGCGAGATGAAGGCTGCCCGACGAGACATCCAGGTCGTGTTCCAGGACCCGTACGCCAGCCTGAACCCGCGCATGAGCGTCGGCGAGGTGGTTGGCGAGGGTCTGTACGTGCACGGCATGACCAACAAGAAGGAGCGTGAATCGGCGGTTCGCGATCTGCTCAAGCGCGTCGGGCTCAATCAACAGCACATTCACCGCTACCCGCACGAGTTCAGCGGTGGCCAGCGCCAGCGCATCGGCATCGCGCGCGCTCTGGCGCTGCGTCCGAAGTTCATCGTGTGCGACGAGCCGGTGAGCGCACTCGACGTGTCGATCCAGTCGCAGGTGCTCAACCTGCTCTCCGACCTCCAGGACGAGTTCCAGCTGACCTACCTGTTCATCGCGCACAACCTGGCGGTGGTGAAGCATCTCTCGACGCGCGTCGGCGTCATGTATCTCGGCAAGCTCGTGGAGCTCTCGGATGCGGACGAGCTGTACCGCAGGCCTGGGCATCCGTACACCAAGGCGCTCCTGTCGGCCATTCCGGTTCCGGACCCCACGATCCGCCGGGAGCGGATCGTTCTCAAGGGCGACCTGCCATCCCCCGCGAATCCGCCATCCGGTTGCCGGTTCCACACCAGGTGTCCCATGGCGCAGGAGATCTGCAAGGTCGAGGAGCCGCGGCTGCGCGACATCGGCGGTGGCCACTTGAGCGCATGCCACTTCGCCGAAGAGGTGACACCGCTTGAGGTGCGCAAGCCGGCAGGCGCTCCGGCCTAGCTCTCCGCCCCGCTTGGCCGGGGACCCTCGCCCGCCTCGCGGTCCGTCATCTTCAGCTCGACCTGCTCGGAGCCGTCCGGGCGTCGCGTCCGGGTGACGTGAATGTGGGGGTGGGTCTCGTCCCCGACCTGCTCGCGGGCGACGCTCACCATGACGTGCTCGTCGACATCGGTAAGCCGCTCGGCCTCTGGGAGCGCCGCGTTCGGGACCGTGCGGAAGACCGCGTAGCTGATGAAGACCCACAGCACCGCGATGACCGGAATGCCGAACAGCGCGCCCCACACGCCCGCCACCTGGGCGCCGAGCAGGAGTCCCACCAGGACGAGAATCGGGTGAAGGCCCAGGGCGCCGCGCATCAGCCTCGGCTGGAGCCAGTTGACGATCACGGTCTGCACGACAAACAGGATGATCGTGACGGGGATCGCGGCGCTTCCGGAAAAGAGGACGGCGCCCGCGATCGGTGGTAGGAGCGCAAGCGGCGGTCCGAAGAACGGGATCAGCATCGCAAGCGCGCTGAGGGTGCCCCACAGGAACAGGTACGGAATGCCGAAAACGGTGCCCACGACGGCGACGAGGAGCGCCTGCATGACCGCCAGAATTAGTTGCGCGCGCAGGAATCCGCCGAAAGCGCGGACGATGCTGCGCTCGAACAGGTCAGCCTCGTCACGGTATCGACGGGGCACCGCAGCCCGCAGGCGTGGAAGGATGCGGGCGGAGTCCATGAGCATGTAGAGCGAGATGACGATGATGAGCAACAGCGAGCCCAGCGTCGCGATCGTCACGCCGGCGATCGCCTGCGCCTGCTCGACGATGTCGCTGCCGATCTGCTCGAGGCCGGCGACGGCGCCCGCGTACAGCTCGGTCAGGTCGATCCGCAGTCGCCCGAACTGAAGCCCTCGCTCCCAATCGGCCAGCACGAGCAGGATGTCACGCTCGGTCTCGGGGTAGTTCCGGGCGAGATCGGCCACCTGCTGGGTGAGCGCCGCGCCCGTGTAGAAGACGACGAATCCGAACACGACGAGCGCCAGCAGGTAGCTCCCCACCACGATCACCGGGCGCGGGAGGTCGATGTGCTCCTCGA
Source organism: Chloroflexota bacterium (assembly GCA_030859955.1). Lineage (GTDB taxonomy): Bacteria > Chloroflexota > Limnocylindria > QHBO01 > QHBO01 > JACDBZ01. Next base: position 3,165 of record JALZJE010000366.1, read on the forward strand.
GCCCGGCCACCAGGCTCGACATCACGAAGGCGAGCAGCCAGGCGAGGAAGAGGATGAGCAGGATGGTGCCGAGGCCGCCGAGCAGCTCGAGGACGCGCTCGGTGACGAGGAAGCCGAAGTAGACGCTGCCGAGCGCGAGGAAGAGCACGAGCCACCAACGCTCGCGAGGACCGAGGCCCGATGCCGGCCCGGTCAACTCACTGCGTCCGGCGTGGGCCGATTCCCACCGCCCGGCGCACCTCGTTCGCCGTGGCCTCCAGGATGGGCCGCACCTTCGCGCGCCCGGCCGCCAGCGTGTCCTCCACGACCGCCGCATCCGCCGCCAGTCGTGCCCGCTCCTCGCGCATCGGCCTGAAGAACTCGATGATCCGCTCGGCGAGGAGCTGCTTGGTGTCCACGCAGCCGGTGCGGGCCGTGCGTTCGCCATCCTGGATCTGGAGGTAGTCCTCGCCGAAGAAGCGGTGCAGCTGGCAGACGTTGCAGATCTCGGGGCGCCCGGGGTCGGTGCGCCTGATGCGCAACGGGTCGGTCACCATGCTCATCACCAGCCGTTTGATCTCTTCGGGCTCGGCGAAAATGGGAATCGTGTTGCCCGCGCTCTTGCCCATCTTGCGCGCCCCGTCGATGCCGAGAACCACCGGAGCATCGGTGTAGACGGCACGTGGCTCAGGAAAGAGGTCGCCGTACCTGCGGTTGAAGGCGCGAACGATCTCGCGCGACAGCTCGAGGTGCGCGTCCTGGTCCTTGCCTACCGGGACGACGCTTGCCTTGTAGATGACGATGTCGGCCGCCTGGAGAACCGGGTAGTTGAGCAGGCCGGCGCTGTTCTCCTTCCCCTCCGCCAATGCGGCCTTGTAGGTCGGGTTGCGCTGGAGCCAGCTGACCGGGACGACCGTGTCGAAGATCCAGCACAGCTCCGCGTGCTCTGGAAGGTCCGATTGCCGGACGATCGCGCACCGCCGCGGATCGAGGCCGACGGCAAGCATATCGAGCACCATCTCATGCGTGAGCGAGCGCAGCACGTCGGGGTCGTGCACGGTCGTCAGCGCGTGGTAATCGACGATCCCGTAGATCGACTCATAGCGGTCCTGGAGCGCCACGTAGTTAACCTGGGCTCCGAGGTAGTTGCCGAGGTGCGAGGCTCCCGATGGTTGAATGCCGGTGAAGAGGCGCTCGCGCACCGGTGCCGCGGGCGCGTCGCGAGCATCGAGGATTTGGCTCATTCCGAAGGCGAGTGTACCGTACCGATGCGGGGGGCCCCACCTGTCCGAGGCGGTATCGTGTGGGGCGTATGACCGACTGGCAGCGCGCAGATCGGCCGCGGCGACGGATCGGCCGAGGCGTGGAGGTGCATGCCACGATCGGGTCGACCAATGACCGCGCGCGCGAGCTGCTCGACGAGCCGCACGGTGAGGGTCGAGCGATCGTCGCCGAGGAGCAGACGGCAGGCCGCGGCCGTCGGGGCCGAACCTGGCTCTCGCCGACGGGACGGAATCTGATGGTGAGTATGGCCGTACGTCCGCGCCTCCGCGCCGGTGACGCCTGGCAGCTCGGGATGGCGGCCGCGCTCGGCGGGCTCCGGGGCTGCGCGGCATTCGCGCGGCTGCAATTGAAGTGGCCGAACGACCTCGTCTCGCTCGAGGGCGCCAAGGTGGGAGGCCTGCTCATCGAAACCACGATCGAGGGGGACCACCTGACCACGCTGGTCATAGGGGTGGGCATCAACGTCAACTGGCCCAGGATCGAGATGCCGAGCGAGATCGCGGTGGGAGCCACCTCGTTGAGTGAGCTCGCCGGCGTGGAGATCGACCGCGCCGACCTGCTGGGCGACCTCCTCGACGCACTCGACGCGGAACTGGTGACGGTCGAGGGTGGCCTCTCTCCGTTGGCGCGGTATCGCCGGGCGTGCGCGACGCTGGGGACGACCGTCGGCGTCGAGACCGCGACCGGGCGCATCGAGGGAGTGGCCGTCGCGATCGACGACGTCGGCGCGCTGGTGATCGAGACGACGGCCCGTCGCGTCTCCCTGACGAGCGGGGAGGTGGTTCGCGTCCGTGCCGCAGCGCCCGCATGAGCACCGATCGATCGCGCGGAGAGGCGCCCGCGGTCGATAGCGACCTGGAGGCCGTTCTTGCCGCACAGGTCGATCGTGCGGCCTTCGGCACGCTCTATCGTCGTTACCTGGATCCGGTGTACGGGTACTGCTTCTACCTGCTCGGCGACCACCATGACGCCGAGGATGCGACGGAGCGCACCTTTCTCGCGGCGCTGGGCGCCATCGACCGCTTTCGCGACGAAGGGGCGACCTTCCGAGCCTGGCTCTTTCGGATTGCGCATAACCAGCTCGTGAACGTGCTGCGAACGCGGAGTCGCGAGCGGACCGACCCGCGTGACCTCGTCGAGGAGCCGGCGCCCGGCGCGGATCCGGCCCGGCTCGTGATGCTTGCCGACGACGCGCGTCAGTTGCGGGCCGCACTCTGGAGGCTGTCGGAGGATCGACGGCAGGTCGTGGTGCTGCGGTTCGTTGACGGACTCAC
>JALZJE010000012.1 GCA_030859955.1 Chloroflexota bacterium
TCGCACGTTGGCCTCATCAATGCCGCGTGGCGGCTCAGTGAACTCTCGAAAGGAAGCACGAACAAATGACCGATCGACTGACCGATCGCGTGGCACTCATCACCGGCTCCGACTCCGGCATCGGCCAAGCCACCGCCATCGAGTTCGCGAAAGAGGGCGCCGATGTCGTGGTGACCTACTTCGAGGACGACACCGGCGCAAAGGAGACGGCCCGCCAGGTGGAAGCTGCGGGACGTCGCGCTCTCCTTCGCAAGCTCGACGTGACGTCCGAGACCAACATCGAGTCGGTGTTCGACGACACGCTGGCCGAGTTCGGGCGCATCGACATCCTGATGAACAACTCATCGGTCGATTCGACCGGCAAGCAGGTCGCGGAGATGGAGCTCACCGCGTGGGAGACGGCGCTGCGGACGAACCTGACCGGGCCGATGCTGTGCTGCCGGCGCTTCATCCAGGAGCGGCGCAAGGTCGGGGGCAAGGGCAAGATCATCAACGTCACCAGCGTCCACGACGAGATCCCGCGTGCCGGTGCGGCCGAGTACTGCGCATCCAAAGGCGGATTGCAGAACCTGACCCGCACGCTCGCGATGGAGCTGGCGGAGGACCAGATCAACGTCAACAACATCGGCCCGGGGATGGTCCTGACGCCGATGAACCAGGAGGCGCTCGACGACCCGAAGGCTCGCGAGGAGCAGGTGCAGAGCATCCCGTGGAAGCGGGCGGCCGAACCGCGGGAGATCGCACGCCTGGCCGTGTTTCTCGCTTCCGACGATGCGGACTACGTCTCGGGCTCGACGTATTACATGGACGGAGCGCTGATGCAGAACCAGGGACAGGGGGCCTGACGGGCATACTGCGCGTGTGACATCGATTGACCGGACGCAGGTGGACTTCGGTCTCCTGCTCGAGGCGATGCCGGACGCAGTCATCGTGGCCGACATGGATTCGCGCATCCGGTATGCCAACGCGGCCGTCGAGAGGCTCCTGGGCTGGCGCGCGGACGAGCTGGTGGGACAGCCGCTGCACGTGATCCAACCGGAGCGCCTGCGGGTGCCGCACGACGCGAGTTTCGGTCGATACGTCGCGACTGGCAACAGCCGCCTCATGGGCAGCCCCATCCGCGTGCCGGCGCTGTCCCGGGACGGGAGCGAGTGCGACATCGAGCTCAACCTGGCCGAGATCCGCGACCCCACCGGCCACCGCCTGGTCGTGGGCGTGCTTCGTGACCTGAGCGAACGGGTCGAGCTGGAGCGCAGCGTCTCGGTCCTTCGCTATCTGAAGGCGACCACCGCCGCCGCCGCGCGCCTCTGGACCCGCCTGGACCCGACCCTAGTCCTCCAGACGCTGACGGATGTGCTGGTGGAGGACTTCGACGCCGCGCTCGTCCGCACGTGGATCAGCGAGCCGGAGACCGGCATGTTGCGCATGGTGACGAGCGGCGGCCTGTCGAAACGAGTCGCGGATTCACCCCGACACCACATCGATCCGGCCACGCATCCCTACAAGATGGGCATGGTTGCGCGAACGAAGCAGCCGTTCCTCAAGAACGACCTTGGCGGCGACCCACAGTTCGATCAGGCCTGGGTTGCTCGGGAGGGCATCCAGGCGGCTCTCTGCCTGCCGCTCCTCGCCGGCGACGAATTGCTTGGCATCCTGGTCTTCTTCTCGCGGAACCCGGTCTTTGACGAGGTCGCCGAGATCATCGGCCACCTTGCCGCACTCGCCGCGGCCGCCCTCAAGGATTCCGAGTTGGTGGCGCAGGAACGGGATGCGCGCTCCGGCGCCGATCGAGCCCGTGCTCGCTTCGAGCTGTTGGCCGGCGTGAGCGAGCAGCTCGCAAGCTCACTCAACCCGGAGGAGACGGTGGAACGGATTGCCGAAGCGGTCGTCCCCGCGTTCGCGGATTGGTGCGTGGTGGACCTGGTGTCGAGTGGCGAAACCCTGGAAACGGTGGCCAGCGCACATCGCGACGCGGATATGGCGACGCTCATCGGGCAACTGCGGCTGCGTTACCCACCGCTGGCTCGCGCGAGCCCACCACACGCGATCTATCGGGCGCTCGATGCCGGCGCGCCTGTCTGGGAAACCGTGTCCGACACCGACCTCGAGGCGCGGGCGGTGGATGTGGGTCACCTGGGGCTCCTGCGCGAGCTCGGGATCGGATCGCATATCGTGGTACCCCTCGCGGCGCGGGGCCGAGCCGTGGGCGCCATCTCATTCGTGCGGGGTCCAGAACGTGAGCCATATGACGCCGATGCGGTCGTGACCGCCATGGACCTTGCTCGCCGGTCAGGCCTGGCCATCGACAACGCCGAGCTTTACCGGTCGGCACAGCAGGCGATCCAGCTTCGCGATCGCTTTCTCGCGGTCGCGTCGCACGAGCTCCGAACGCCGCTCTCCGTCGTGCGCGGGCACTGGGAGCTGCTCCAGCGCCGGATCGGGTCGCCGGCCAACGCCGGAACTCCGGACGGTGACCGGACCGTGACCTCCCTCCGTCGCCTGGGCCAGGGAATCGACCAGCTTCAGCGGCTCGTGGAGGACCTGCTCGACGTCAATCGGCTCGGGACCGGCGAGACCCACCTGGAGCGCAGCCCCGTGGATCTCGTCGGGCTCGTGCGAGATGCCGTCGACGACCTGGGGCCGAGCCGGAAGGGCCGCGTCCGCCTGGATCTGCCGACGTCCGCGGTCGTCGGCGCATGGGACGCAGCACGCCTGACCCAGGTACTCGGCAACGTGATCGGGAACGCGCTCAAGTACTCCCCGGCGAACGGCACGGTCGACGTCTCCCTAACGGCCGAGCCTCACACCGCACGATTCCGCGTGTCCGACGCCGGCATCGGCATCGCGCCGGACCAGTTGGAGGCCATCTTCGAGCCATTCAGCCGGGCGCCGAACGCATCCGCGCAGCACTACCCCGGGATCGGACTCGGCCTAGCCATCAGCCGCGAGATCGTCGACCGCCTCGGCGGGCGCATCTGGGCCGAGAGTGTCGGTGAAGGGCGCGGGACCGCGTTCATCGTCGAGCTCCCCCGGAGCGCACCGGCCGACCCGGCCGTCACTGGATCCGCAGAACGTGGAGACGAGGAATGATCCTGGTGGTGGATGACGAACCCGCCCTCGTCGAAGTGATCAGCTCGGTGCTCGAGGACGAGGGGCATGCCGTCGTTGGTGCCGCGGACGGCCAGGCGGCCCTTGACCTGCTGCGCGATGGTCTCCGTCCGTGTCTCACCATCCTGGACCTGATGATGCCGCGCATGAATGGCTGGGAGCTCCGCGACGAGATGCTCGCCGATCCGGATCTTGCCGCCATCCCGGTCGCGGTCGTATCGGCCCTGAGCCTCGGCGAGATGCGGCAGCTCAAGGTGGCGGCCGTCATCACCAAGCCATTCCGCCTCGAACAGATCGTCCAACTGGTCGATCAGCATTGCAGCCGCAGCTGACCCCATTTGTCGGACTAACTCCCTTCCCGTTTTTTGCGCCGGAGAACATGTAACTACGACCTTGGGGCTCGTTCGGCGCTATTTCGGCCAGATCTTGCGCCCCGGCGCAAACGCTGAACCCGATCCCGGCGTTTGGGCCTTCTCCTTCGTAGTTACGTGCGCTGGGGCGCAAACGGGCAGTCAGACCACTGCTCCAGGAGCGCGTCCGCCCACAGTCGCGCATTTGTTGCGCCGGGGTGCAAGTAACTACGACGTTGGCCTAGATTCGGCGCTATTTCGGCCAGATCTTGCGCCCCGGCGCAAACGCTGAACCCGATCCCGGCGTTTGGGCCCGCTGCCTCGTAGTTACGTGCGCTGTGGCGCAAACGGGCGGTCAGGCCACGCTATTCGACCGAGTGAATTGGCTCCAGGCGCGCGTCCGCGGTGGGTGCCGCCTCCGCGCCCTCTCCCATGCGCCGGCCCGGCAGCAGGACGAGAACGAGGAGCGCGGCCAGCAGCGCCGTGACGATCCCGACCCCGAAGGTGGCGGCCGCGACTCCGCCCAGATGAAGGCGGCGCCCAGCAGCAGCCCGAGGGCGATCAGGCCGCCAACCTCGGGATCGGTCCATTCACCGAACTGCTTGTTGGTGAAGCCGATGAGGAACGGCACGAGCGCGGCGACGAAGAGCACCGCACCCAGGTAGTCGATGTTGCGCTCGGCATTGGGGTCCCTGACCGTCGGCAGCGTGCGCCAGATGATGACGAGCACGACGGCACCGATCGGCACGTTCACGTAGAAGATCCACTGCCAGCCGAAGTTGTCGGTGATCAGGCCGCCGAGTCCGGGTCCCAGGAGGGAGCTGACGCCGAACACGGCACCGAAGAGTCCCTGGTACTTCCCACGCTCGGACGGAGCGAAGATGTCAGCGATGATGGCCAGGGCGATCGGGAACAGCGCGCCGGCACCAAGGCCCTGGAGCCCACGGAAGGCGATCAGCTGCCACATCTCCTGCGATAGCCCTGACAGGATCGAGCCGATGAGGAAGACGGTCACGCTGATCATGAACAGCGGCCGGCGCCCGAACAGATCGGAGAGCTTGCCGTAGATCGGCCCACTCACCGTCGCGGTCAGCAGGTACGCGGTGAAGGCCCAACGGCCAAGAAGTCGCCGATACACCCACCCGGTGGTGGGTAGGAGGTCGACCCCCTGGACGTCAGGCACGAATCATCCGCCTGCGGCGCCGAACTGGGTCGGGGCGATGTGCGCGACCTGTTCCGGTGGCGCGTCAGACGCCACCTCGGTCTCGGGCGGAGGCAGGCCATGCGAGCGCAGCATCACCACGGCCATGACGGCAAGCCCGACCGCCACGACGGCCGCGATGCCCGAGGTGAGCTGCATGCCGTGCACAAATGCCTCGCGGGCGGTGTCGAGAACGGCGGCGCCCAACTGAGCCGGCAGCTCCGCGGAGATGGCGACCGCGCTGCCGAGGGTGTCGCTGGCGACCGACTGCGCCTCGGCCGGGATGCCGGGTGGCAGGCGATCGGCGATCTCTCCTCGATAGATCGCGACGCCGATGCTGCCGAGGATCGCGATCCCGAGCGCCCCGCCCAGCTCTGCGCCGGTCTCGCTGATTCCGGAGGCGGCGCCGGCCCGCTCGGGCGGTGCGGACCCAACGATCAGCTCGGTGGTCAGGCCGAACACCGGCGCCAGGCCGATCGAGATGACGACGGAGGCCGTGACGAGCATCGGTAGACCGCCGGTCGGGCCGACCTGGGTGAGCATGGCCAGGCCGAGCGCTCCGATGGCCAGTCCCCCACCGATCAGGTACGCCGGGCGCACCCGCTGCACGATCCACGGCGTGAGCTGCGACCCAACGATGAACGCGACGGCCGACGGCAGCGACCAGAGGCCGGCCTCGAGCGGCGAAAGGCCCTCGACCAGCTGGAGGTATTGCGCCACGAACAGGAAGTAGCCGACCATCACGAAGATCGACAGGAAATTCACCGACAGCGCCGCATTGAACGAGGGAATCCTGAACAGGTTCACGTCGATCATCGGATCCGCCAGGGACTGCTGGCGACGCACCCACACCGCTCCCATGGCCAGGCCGGCAAGGATGGCAAGCGCCGGGAGCATACTGCAGCCGCTCTGCGCGATGTCCTTGAGGCCATAAATCACCGCCAGCACCGCAACGACCGACATGACCGCGCTCAGGACGTCGAGCCGGCCGGCGTCGGGATCCCTGTACTCGGGCAGCACGCGGGGTCCGAGCACCAGCAGCAGACCCATGACCGGCAACGCGAGCAGGAAGACCGATCCCCACCAGAAGAACTCGAGCATCACGCCGCCGACCACTGGGCCGATGGCGCTGCCCGCGCTGAAGCTCCCGATCCAGACCCCGATCGCGACCGTGCGCTCCTTCGGGTCGGTGAACATGTGGAAGATCAGCGACAGGGTCGACGGGGCGAGGGTCGCACCCGCGATTCCGAGCAGCGCCCGGCTCACGATGAGCATCTCCGCGCTCGTCGAGAACGCCGCCAGCAGCGACGTCAAACCGAACGCCGTGGCGCCGGCCAGCAGGAGCTTGCGACGACCGATGCGGTCACCCAGCGTGCCCATCGTGATCAGCGAGCCAGCCACGAAAAATCCGTAGATGTCGATGATCCAGAGCAGTTGAGCACTGCTCGGTCGGAGGTCGGCGCTGATGGCCGGCACCGCCAGGTGCAGCACGGTCAGGTCCATCACGTACAGCAGCGCCCCCAGCGCCAGCACGGAGAGGCCTATCCATTCGCGCCTGCCGGCCTTCTTCGGAGCTTCGTCCTTCGTCGTCGTCGTCATGTCGATCGGTCTCGTCTGCGGTGTGTGCTGATCAGACCGGCGGGCGAGCGGAAATTCATCGGTCTCGGGTAGCATGCGCCGCATGACAGAAATGGCAATCCGTCCGGCGCTGAAGCAGGCCCCGGAAGAGGCCGGCGCGGAGCCGATGTCGCGCCTCGAGGCGCACCGCAAGGAACTGACGGCGTACGCCTATCGCATGCTTGGTTCAGCGTTCGAGGCCGAGGACGCGGTGCAGGAAACGCTGGTGCGCGCATGGCGGGCATTCGATCGTTTCGAGGGGCGCTCCGCATTGCGATCGTGGCTGTACCGGATCACGACCAACGTCTGCCTCGACATGCTCAAAGGCAGCCAGCGGCGTGCGCGCGCCATGGACCTGGGTCCCGCCTCCAGCGCCGATTCCCTGCTCGGCGCGGCACTTCCCGAGAGCGCCTGGATCGAGCCCATCCCCGACGGCCGCGCCATCCCCGAGGTCGCCGATCCGGCCGACGTGGCGGTCACCCGCGAGTCGATCAAGCTGGCGTTCGTGGCCGCGCTCCAACATCTGCCCCCGCGCCAGCGCGCCGTGCTGATCCTGCGCGAGGTGCTGCGCTGGAAGGCGGACGAGGTCGCCGAGCTGCTGGAGACGTCGGTCGCATCGGTCAACAGCGCCCTCCAGCGCGCCCGGTCGACCATCGCCACCTCCGCACTGAGCTCCGCCGACCGACCGCGACCGCTGGACGAGGAGCAGGAGGCTCTGCTGTCCCGCTACGTCGACGCCTTCGAGCGCTACGACATGGAATCGCTGACCTCGCTCCTGCACGAGGATGCGACCTGGTCGATGCCGCCCTACGAGCTGTGGCTCCAGACCCACGCCGATGTCGTGAAATGGTGCCTGGGACCGGGAATCGGTTGTCGCGGCTCGCGCCTGGTCCCGACCATGGCGAACGGCTCGCCGGCCTTCGGGCAATACAAGCCCGCACCGGGCGGCGGACTGGACCCGTGGTCGCTCCAGGTACTGGAGATCAGCGGCGAGCGGATCAGCGGCATCACCTTCTTCCTCGATACGGCCCGCATGTTCCCGCTCTTCGGCCTCCCGCCGCACCTCGAGTCCTGACCAGGGGTTGACGGACGCACGCACCGACCACCTCGCACAGCCCGACCACGGCGAGCAACGTGCGCAACTCCTCGCATGCGTTGAGCAGCCGGATATCGATCCCCAGGCGACGCGCGCTCAACTGGAGCCTCGCCAACCCATCGACGGTGGATGTGTCGGCATCGGTGAGGGCCCTGACGTCGCAGGTGATGAGGTCGACATTGCGCCCGGCGATCAGCACGCCGAGCCGCTCGCTCAGCGACGAGAGCTCCGCCAGGGAGGCGGGTGCGCCGATATGCACGGACCCGATCGCGAACCTCCATCCTGCCTGCCTGCCTTCAAGACCTCCCTGCCGCGCGAAACTCATCGGCCCCCCGAGCGTGATCCGGATGCGGCGATGAATTCCGGCACGACTCCCGGTCCTATCACCGAACGCATCTCACAGGAGCTCCCGTGCAGCCAGCCACAGCCACCATCTCGATCCCACAACTCCGCACCCACGTTCGCGGTACGGTCATTGCGCCGGACGATCCCGGGTACGACGAGGCCCGCACCATCGTCTCCGGGGAGTTCGATCGCCGGCCCGGCGTGATCGTCCGCGTCGCGGATGCGGACGACGTTGCGCACGTCGTCAAGCTCGCGCGCGACACGCACACCGAGCTGGCGGTCCGTAGCGGAGGGCATAGCGGTGCGGGCCACAGCGCTTCGGAGGGAGGGATCGTCCTGGACCTGCGGGGCATGACGGCGATCGAGATCGATGTGGAGGGACGAACCGCATGGGCCGAGGCGGGCCTGACCGCAGGTGAGTTCACGACCGCGGCCGCGGCCCACGGACTGGCGGTCGGCTTCGGCGACACCGCCACAGTCGGGTTGGGGGGCATCACCCTCGGCGGCGGAGTCGGCTACCTGGTGCGCAAGCACGGCCTCACGATCGACAACCTGCTGGCGGCCGAGATCGTCACCGCGGACGGGAAGCTGCTGCATGTCGATGGCGATACCCACCCGGACCTGTTCTGGGGGATCCGCGGCGGCGGCGGCAACTTCGGCGTCGCCACCCGCTTCAAGTATCGGCTTCATCCCCTTGAAGGCATCGTAGGCGGCATCCTGGTCCTGCCGGCGACGCCTGACACGGTCGCCGAGTTCATGTCCGCGGCCGATGCGGCGCCCGACGAGCTCTCGACCATCGCGAACGTCATGACCTGCCCACCGATGCCGTTCGTGCCGGAGGAGCATCACGGCGGCATCGTCATCCTGGCGATGCTGACGTACGCGGGATCGGCTGAAAACGGTGAGCGCGCCATGGCACCCTTCCGCGCGCTTGCCGAACCGCTCGCCGACCTGGTGCGGCCCATGACCTACCCCGAGATGTTCCCGCCGCAAGAGGGCGAAGGTGACTACCACCCGACCGCTGCGGCACGCACGATGTTCGTCGACTCGATCGACCGCGCCGCGGCCGAGATGCTGCTCGAGCGGCTGAAGGCGTCCGACGCGCCGATGCGGGTCGCCCAGCTGCGCGTCCTCGGCGGCGCCATGGCGCGGGTGTCTGCGGACGCGACTGCGTTCGCGCATCGGGGCAGCAGGATCATGGTGAACGTTGCCGCCTTTTACGAGGGTGCGGCGGACCGAGCCGGGCGGCAGGCGTGGGTCGATGACCTCGCCGAGGCGCTTCATCAGGGCGACGATGGAGCCTACGTCAACTTCCTGGGCACCGACGGCGAGGAGCGCATCCGCGCCGCCTATCCGGGGGCGACCTGGGACCGGCTGAGCGAGATCAAGGACCGATATGATCCGACGAACCTGTTCCGCATGAACCAGAACATCGCCCCGACCGGGCAGTAGCAGCACGCACGCACCGAGGGAGGCGCCACCGTCGTGACCGATGCCGCCCGGGTCGTCCAGCGCACCTACCTGCTGCTGACGCTGCTCACCACCCTCGCGGCGTCGTTCATCTGGGGCATCAACACCCTCTTCCTCCTCGACGCGGGACTCAGCAACACCGAGGCGTTCGCCGCGAACGCATTCTTCGCGGTCGGCCAGGTCATCTTCGAGGTCCCGACCGGCGTCGTCGCCGATACCCGCGGCCGACGCCTGTCCTTTTTGCTCGGTGCCGGGACGCTGCTCCTGTCGACCCTGTGGTACCTGGTGATGTGGAACATCCAGGCGCCGTTCTGGGGATGGGCGATCGCATCGGCCCTGCTTGGCCTGGGCTTCACGTTCTTCTCCGGCGCAACCGAGGCCTGGCTGGTCGACGCATTAGGGGCCACCGGCTTCACCGGAAACCTCGAGTCGATCTTCGGCCGCGCGCAGGTCATCGGTGGCGGCGCCATGCTGGTCGGATCGGTCGCCGGCGGCTTCGTCGCCCAGGCGACCGACCTCGGCGTGCCGTACATCGTGCGGGCCGCGCTCCTCGGCGTGACCCTGGTGGTGGCGTGGTGGTTCATGCACGACCTGGGCTTCACGCCGGAGCGAGGCGTCACGCCGGTCACGGCGGTGCGGACCGTCATCTCCGGCGCCGTCGATGGGGGCCTGCGCAATCCGCCCGTTCGTTGGCTGATGCTCGCGGCGCCGTTCACGGTCGGGGTCGGGTTCTACGCCTTTTATGCGCTCCAGCCATACCTGCTCGAGCTGTACGGCGACCCGAACGCCTACGGGATTGCCGGCCTCGCGGCAGCGGTGGTCGCCGGCTCGCAGATGGTCGGCGGGTTCACCGTCCCCTTCGTACGACGCCTCTTCACGCGTCGCACCGACGCACTCATCCTGGCCGGCATGCTGACCGTCATCACGCTGGTGCTCATCGGCCTCACCGACAGCTTCTGGGTGGCGGTCGTGTTGATGACCGTCTGGGGCATCATCGCGGCCATCGAGGAACCGATCCGTCGCGCGTTCATCAACGGCCTGATTCCGTCACAGCAGCGCGCGACCGTCCTCTCGTTCGACTCCCTGATCGGATCGGCCGGCGGCGTGGTCGCACAGCCGGCGCTCGGACGCACGGCCGACGTGTTCGGCTATCCCGCTTCCTACGTGGCCTCCGCCGCGGTCCAGGCACTGGCCGTGCCGTTCGCATTTCTCGCTCGACGCGAGAATGCCACCTCGGATCCCATCCGCGGCGAGTCTGACTCGGGCGCCGATGTCGCAGGTGCCGATACTCCGCGTGCCGATATATGAGGCACTACCGCACGCGGGAGCACTCTCCTGCGCGTCTTCGCCCGATACATCGGGCATCACGGCTCCGGAATCCAGGTCCGTGTGCACTGGTGCCCGATCTATCGGTAACCCGGCTCACATCCAGGAGGGCAAGGTGGTTACGAAATTCCAGGTCGTGTTCGATTGCGCCGATCCCACCGCCGTCGCGGCATTCTGGGAGCAGGCACTCCACTACACCAGTCCCGATCCGCCGCCGCCGCACAGGACCTGGGACGATTGGGCCAGCGCGGAAGGCATTCCGCAGGAGAACTGGAACGATGCAAGGGCCATCGAGGACCCCGACGGCGAACGACCGCGCCTCTTCTTCCAGAAAGTTCCCGAGGGCAAGGTTGCCAAGAACCGGGTCCACCTGGATCTCAATGTGGGCGGTGGCGCATCGGTCCCGCTGGACGAACGTCGGTCCCGTGTGGATTCCGAGGTCGCGCGCCTGAAGGAGCTCGGGGCGAGCGATGCGCGCGGTCCCATCGAGAAGCACGGGGAGTACTGGGTACGAATGAACGATCCGGAGGGCAACGAATTCTGCGTCCAATAGGGCACCAGACGCCGATGAGTCGGGAGCTACTGCTCGGGCCAGGCGCGCTTCGGTGGAAATATCGGCGCATCCCTGGCCCGAGGCGCGCCTTCGGGCAGGGTCCACGCTGTGCCGGCGCCGAAATATCGGCCGAACCCAACGCGGCGTCGCTTCCGGGCCGGTTCTCACCGATCTTTCGACGCTGACGATGCTCGATGGCCGCGCGGCCTCCGCGCTCGGGCCAATCCCCGACTGATAGTTCGACCGAACAGCGCGGGTCGCGTGGCCGCGCCTTCGGACAGAGGGATGGTGCGACGCGCGAGCTGTCACGAATGTTCGCTACCCTCATCGGCATGGGGAGGAGTGTCCATTGCAGCTGATCGACGGCCAACCGGTCTTTTCGGCGACCGATCTGGTCGGCTACCTGGCCTGTGAGCACCTGACCGCGCTCGAGCGCGCGGCGCTGGCGGGACTGGTGAAGCGGCCGATGCGGGCGGATCCCGAGCTCGACGTCATCCGCGAGCGCGGATTCCAGCACGAGGCTCGCTACCTCGCCGATCTGACGGCATCCGGTCGAGCGGTGGTCGAGATCGCGCGGAACGACGACGAGGAGCGCGGCGAGCGGATCCGTCGCCAGGCCACCGAGACGATCGCGGCGATGGCATCGGGCGCCGATGTCATCTTCCAGGCGACCTTCTTCGACGGCCGATGGCTGGGCTATGCCGACTTCCTGCTCCGGGTCGACTCGCCGAGGCGCCCATCGGTCTGGGGGCCGTACCACTACGAGGTGGCGGACACCAAGCTGGCACGGCACGTGAAGGCGGGGGCCGTCCTCCAGATCTGCAGCTACGTCGAGCAGCTCACCCGCATCCAGGGCGTGCAGCCGGACCAGATGCGGGTCGTGCTCGGCGGCAGTGCGCGCGAGGAAGCGACCATGCGCGTCGACGACTACATGGCGTACTACCGTGCCGCGAAGCGGCGGTTCGAGGAGACCGTCCTTGGCACCGACGCCGCTCCCCCGCCAATGCCGGCCCATCCACCGACCGCCACCTATCCCGAGCCGGTCGATCACTGTGACGTCTGCCGATGGGCCGAGCTGTGCGTCAAGCGGCGGCGCGAGGACGACCACCTGTCACTGGTGGCCGGCATCAGCGGCCGGCAGCGCAAATCGCTCAAGGGCCGTGAGATCGACACGGTGGTGCGACTGGCCGCGGCGCCGTTGCCGTTCGACCCGCCGCTCGATGGCGCCGGCGCGTCCAGCATCGAGCGGATCCGCGAGCAGGCACGCATCCAGGTCGCAGGACGCGGCCTCGAGAAGCCGATCTACGAGCTGCTCCTGCCCGCGCAGGGCGAGCCGATCGAGCCTGAGCGCGGCCTCGGCATCCTGCCCCAGCCGGATCCCGGCGATCTGTTCCTCGATCTCGAAGGGGATCCGTATGCGCTCGATGACGGGGCCGACTACCTGTTCGGCGTCCTCGACGTCCAGGGCGAGTTCACGGCCATCTGGTCGTTCGACCCTGATGCACCGGGCGAGGTGACGCACGCCGGCGAGAAACACGGATTCGAGCGCCTGATGGATCTGCTCACCGAGCGTCTCGAGCGCTTCCCGAACATGCACGTCTATCACTACGCGCCGTACGAGCCGACCGCGCTGAAGCGTCTGATGGGCCGCCACGCGACGCGCGAGGAGGAGGTGGATCGGCTGCTCCGAGGCGGCGTGCTGATCGACCTGTTCCGCGTCGTTCGGCAGAGCCTGCGTGCATCGGTCGAGAGCTACTCGATCAAGCGTCTCGAACCGCTGTATGACTTCGTTCGCGACGTGGCTCTGAAGGACGCGGGCTCGAGCATCGTGGCATTCGAGCAATGGCTGGAGCTCGGAGAGGGCGACCGACCCGGATCATCCATCCTGGACGATATCGCGGCCTACAACCGGGATGACGTGCGCAGCACACTCGTGCTTCGTGACTGGCTCGAGACACTTCGCGACGAGCTGGCGCAGCGCACCGGACAGCCGGTGCCGCGTCCGGTCGCCGTGGCCAGCGAACCGCCGGTCGAGCTTGCGGAGGCCGATGCGCGCGTGAGGGCCGTGACCGAGATCCTCACCGACGGCGTGCCTGCCGACCCTGCCGAGCGAACCGATGCCCAGCACGCCGCGTGGCTCCTTGCCCAGCTCCTGTCGTGGCATCGGCGCGAGAAGAAGGCCGCATTCTGGGAATTCTTCCACCGCATGGAGATGGATGCGGCCGAGGTGACAGCCGACAAGGGCGCGCTTGGTCCGCTCGAGGTCGTCGGTCCCATCGGCGATCCTTGGCAGCCGACCCCGAAGTCGAAGCCACGACAGAGATGGCGCTACCGATTCGCGCCACAGGACTACGACATCGGCCCGCGCAGCGAGCTCTACGACCCGAGCCTCCACCAGGCGCAGCCCGACGCCAAATGGGGAGCGTGGCGCGTCAAAGGAAAGCTGCTCGAGATCGACGATGCCCATTCGACGCTCGACCTTGCGTGGCCGCCCGCCGTCGAGCCGCGGCATCCCGAGGCGCTGGTGCCGCTCGACATCTTTCGGGACGACGAGCAGCGCGAATCGCTTCTTCGTCTTGGCGAGTGGGTAGCGGCGAACGGCATCGACGGCGACGGGCCGTGGCGCGCCGCCCGCGACCTGCTCCTGCGCCGCCCACCGCGCTGCGGTCAGGCGGACGGCAAACCGCTGCGGCACGAAGGTGAATCGGACCTCGACGCGGCGCGCCGGCTGGTGACCTGTCTCGACGAGGGCGCCCTGGCCATTCAGGGCCCTCCGGGGTCCGGGAAGACGTATGCCGGCGCACGGATGATCGTTCGGCTGCTGGCCAACGGCAAGCGGGTGGGCATCAGCGCGAACAGTCACAAGGTGATCGGCAACTTCCTGCGTCAGATCCATGACGCGGCGGCGGAGGCCGGGATCCCGGTCAACTCGGTGCAGAAGGTATCGGAGGACGTCCAGGCGGTTGACGACGATCGAGTCACCATCAGCACTGACAACGGACAGGTGCGCGACGGGCTCGCGAGTGGCGAGTTCAACCTGGGCGCCGGAACCGTCTGGCTGTGGGCGTCCGACAAGAGCGATGGCCTGCTGGACGTCCTGTTCGTGGACGAGGCCGGCCAGATGTCGCTGGCCAACGTGGTGTCGATGGCGGGATCGGCCCGCTCGATCGTGCTCCTCGGCGATCCGCAGCAGCTCGACCAGCCGCTCCAGGGTTCGCATCCGCCCGGCGCGGATCGGTCCGCCCTGGCGCATCTGCTTGGCGAGCATGACGCCATGCCCGCCGACCGCGGACTCTTCCTGGAGCACACCTGGCGCCTCCACCCGGACGTGACGCGCTTCACCTCCGAGGCGTTTTACGAGGGTCGCCTCGAATCGCGCGATGACCTGGTGAACCAGCGTCTGCACGGTCCGGAGCCGATGCGCGGCGCCGGCCTGCGCCTGGTCACGGCCGATCACGTCGGTGCGGACAGCACCTCTCCCGAGGAGGCGCACCAGGTTGCCGCATTCGTGCGCGCGCTCGTGGAGAGCGGCTCGACGTGGACCGATCGCCACGGTGAGGAGCGTCCGCTGCGCTACGAGGACGTGCTGGTGGTCGCGCCCTACAACGCGCAGGTCGGCGCGATCGCCTCGCTGCTGCCGCCCAATGCGCGCGTCGGCACCGTCGACAAGTTCCACGGCCAGGAGGCGCCGATGAGCATCTACTCGATGACCTCCAGCTCACCCGAGGACGCGCCGCGCGGCATGAGCTTCCTGTACTCGCGCAACCGCCTCAACGTGGCGACCTCGCGTGCCCGATGCATCGCGGTGGTCGTGGCGGAGCCCGCCCTCCTTCGCGTTCGCGCCCGCACGCCCGAGCAGATGCGCCTGGCGAATGCGCTCTGCCAATTTGCGGAGATGGCCGACACCCGTAGGTGATGGGTTTGCCGCGAGCGTCCGCTGGCGCAAAACCGCCGCGATGGCTGGCCGACCCCTTGTCAGGGACCGATGCGCTGGCGCATGATGCGGCCGACCAATTACGCAGCACGCACGAGGAGGACCGCCATGAGTGCCACCGCACCCTGTCCTCCCGATCCCTCGGTACGCCGCCACCGCTGACGCCTTCCGAGGGTCGGGACCACCCGCACACTCGGAGCAACCTGCGTGCATTCCTCAACAGCGCCGCCGCGCGATCCGCCGGCGTGGCTGCGCGACGAACCCTACGACGAGACCTCGCTCGGCACCCTGAAATCCGGCAAGGAGGCCGAGGTCTTCCTCCTCGAGCGCCGGTACGCCGGCGGCTCGACCGCGCTCCTGGCCCACAAGCGATATCGGCCGCGGCGCCCGTCACCCGGCGAGCTCCGCGAGCTCGGCTTCAAGAAGGCCACGGCATACCGGCACGACTCGACGTATCGGGCCGGGTGGTTCCTCTCCAGCCGTGACCGGCGTGCCGTCGCGCACAAGACCGATCACGGCCACGATGTCATCGAGCGCATGTGGCCGATCCAGGAGATGGAGATGCTGGAACGGGCATGGGCATCGGGCGCATCGGTCCCGTACCCGGTCGAGCGCACGGAAGATGGCGTGGTCATGGAGTTCATCGGCGACGCGAATGCGGCCGCGCCCCGACTGGCCCAGGCACAGCTCGCGCGAGATCAGCTCGAATCCGCCTGGGATCAGCTGCTCGCCAGCATCCGGCGCCTCACCACGGCCGGCGTCGTGCACGCTGACCTGTCCGCCTACAACCTGCTGTGGTGGGACGGGCGGCTGGTGATCATCGACCTGCCCCAGGCGGTCGAGTTCACGACGAACACCGATGCACCCGACCTCCTGCATCGCGACCTCGCCAACGTGGTCGCCTGGTTCGGGCGGCGCGGACTCGTCGTGGACCTGGAGCGAACGTTCGGCGAGCTGATCGGCCTGGCGTGGTGAGGTTCGCTAGCCCAGGCAGCAGAGCTCGGCGGTTCGATCGATCACGGCGAGCGCCGCCTCGGTGTCCCGCCGGCCGAGCCCGCATGAACAGGCTATGTCGACCGGTCGGCCGATGAGCCGATCGAGCTCAGCCAGGAGCGCGCGCTGTTCGGTGAGCGTCCTTTCCTCGTGCACGAAGCCGCCAACGAACCGGGTGGATGCTGGAAGGCGAACGTCGCGGAGCGGTTCGTAGAAGGCGAGATCCGCAGGGGGCGGCTCGGCCGCAGCGGCCAGCGGCACATGCATGAAGTCGAGATGACGCCCGGCCGGCCATGCGTCGGCGATGGCGTTTGACAGCGCCACGATGCGACGGACATCCTCCAGGCGCCCCATCGAGCGGTGGTTCATGTCACCGAGACACAGGTGGATTCCCCATCGCGTGCCGGCGGGTGCACCACGGACCAGGCGGGCGATGCCGCGCGCAAAGAAGGCGGCCGCCGCGCTCACCAGTACGCGGGGAAGCTTGGTCAGCACGATGAGCTCGAACGGAATCTCGAGCTGGTAGACGACCTCGTCGCCGACGCGGGCGTGGATCGCGCGGACGTCCCGCAGGGTCGCGTTGCGGAAGGCTGACCGGTGGCGAAGCGCCACGAGCGGGTTGCCGAAGGTGAAGACCGCGAGATCCAGGTCGCCAGGGACACCGACCTGGAATCGAAGCTCCGGACGCAGCGCGCCATTCGCGGCCCCGCGGCGAGCCTGGTAGACCGGCCAGGACTCAACGAAGTGGCGCAGGTAGCCGAGATCCAGCCTCTCCGAGGAGAATCGATGGCCGCGCCGGACCCGGACGGTGGGCGTACGGTCGTAGTCGGACCAGTCGCCCGGCTTGGCAGGCTCGAGGTCCGGATGGTCCTGGAAGGAATCGAGCAGCCCCTGGATCCACTGCTGTCGCGAGCCGGTCTCGCCGTCCGGCACGGTCACCAGGTGCGACCCGAGGCGGTCGAGCATGATGTCGAGCGCCTCATCGGCGTCGCGAAACGGGGTGGAGCCCACGAGATGGGCAACGCGCGGCGTGTTGGGGGTCGGCGTGGCGGCGGACATCCTCGGCCTCCTATCGGACCTGGCAGGAGCACCGCTTCCATCGTGAGGGCGATGGGTCGGTTGCCGGGCCGTCAACGAGCCAGGGCTCTCGGGCCTCTCTGGATAGGCGCCGCACCTGCGACGGTGTCGGCAGTCTAGCGCAGAGCGCCGAAAAGCCCCGCGCTACCGTGGAGCGGTGCAGCCGTTTCGATTCGCCATCTACACGAACTCCTCGGACGAGGCCGATCACTGGACCGCCTTCGCCCGCCGCGCGGAGGAGCTTGGCTATGCGGCGCTCTACGTGACCGATCACCTGGGACGGCAGCTGGCCCCGACCGCCGCCCTGGCCGCGGCCGCAGCTGTGACGCGGAGCCTGCGGATCGGGCCGTACGTGTGGGCCAATGACTTCCGCCATCCGCTGATCGTGGCGCGGGAGGCGGCCACGCTCGACCGGCTCAGCAACGGACGCCTGGATCTCGGCCTCGGCGCGGGCTGGAAGCGCAGCGACTATCGGCAGCTTGGCATTCCATACGACCCGCCCGGTTTGAGGATCGACCGCATGATCGAGTCGCTCGGCATCATCCGTCGGCTGCTCAGCGGGGAGGTCGTGACGCACACGGGCCGCTTTTACACACTCGACCGGGCACGGGTCGAGCCGGCACCGATCCAGCGGCCGCATCCTCCGATCATGCTGGGTGGCGGCGGTCCACGGATGCTCCGCGTGGCCGCACGAGAAGCGCAGATCATCAGCTTCGTCCCGCAGTTCTCCCCCGCCGGACGGCCGATGTGGCGATACGCGACCGAGGCGGCGCTGATCGAACGAACCGCCCTCGTTCGGTCCGCCGCGGGCACCCGCTTCGACGAGCTGGAGCTGAATGTCTTCGTGGGCGACGCGGGCGTGATTGGTGACGGTCAGCCCCTCTCGGCATCTCTCCGCGCCATGTTGAAGTTCGTGGGACCAGCGTTGGTGGGCGGGTCTCCCTACCTGCTATACGGCACGCTGGATCAGCTGCGCACAGCCATGCTCCGTCGTCGCGAACGCAGTGGCGTCACCTCATACGGCATCCCGGCGCACGCCATGGAATCCTTCGCGCCGCTCGTCGCCTCGCTCGCCGGCCGATGAGTCGTCGCCATCTCGTTGCCGACCTGCATGGCATCGAACCGGTTGCATTCTCGTTGCCGGTGCGCCTTCCGGCTCCAGATGACATGGAGAGCCTCGCCGCGCTCATGCTCGACGCGTACCACGGGTCGGTCGACGCTGATGGCGACGAGACACTCGAGATGGCTCGCGACGAAGTCTCGAGCTTTCTCGCCGGTCAGAGCGGCAAGCCGCTGCTCGAGCACAGCCGCGTCGCGGTCGAGGCGACGCCGCCTGACCTGGATCAGCGCGCGTAGCGGGTGCCGCCTCCCCGCCGCTCCTTGTTCAGGCGCCGATTGAGATGCAGCCCTTCCAGCACGAACTCGGTCGCCGATGCAATCCCCGCGGCGGATTCTCCGGCGTCCAGCCTCGCGATCGCCGTGCGCAGCTCTGGGATCGCGGCCCCCAGTTCGCCGTGAGCGGCGGACGGGATGAGCTCACCGACGAGCGCCTCGAGCCCCTGCTCCTCGAAGCGGTCGATGAGCGGAACCAGCTCGGAGATCGCGAAGTGGCGGTTGAAAACGTTCACCACGGCACGCGCCACGAGCTTCTCGATCACGCGATCCTCGCGCGTTTCATCGCCCAGCGTCTCGAGCTCGATCTTGCCGGCGGTCGACGCCACCACCGCAGGCAGGTCGCTGATCCGCGGCGCCCCGGCGTGTTCGCCCAGCCGCACGGCCCGCTTGAGCGCGGCGGCCACCAGGGTCTCGTGGTTCGCGATGGTGACGCGGACCGAGACGCCAGAGCGCTGGCTGACCTCGGACGAGCGGCGTGCCAGCTGCGACAGCTCGGCGACGACCTCCTTCATGAAGCCGGGCACCTGGACCGGGATCGAGCTGCGTTCGTCGAATGTCGCCGACTCCGCCTCCATGATCGTGATCTCGGTCGAGGTCTCCTCGGGGTAGTGGGTACGGATCTGAGCGCCGAATCGGTCCTTGAGCGGAGTGATGATCCGGCCGCGGCTCGTGTAATCCTCCGGGTTGGCGCTGGCGATCACGAACAGGTCGAGCTCGAGGCGCACGCGATAGCCGCGCACCTGGACATCGCGTTCCTCCATCACGTTGAGCAGACCCACCTGGATGCGCTCGGCGAGATCCGGCAGCTCGTTGAGGCTGAAGATGCCCCGATGCGTCCGCGGCAGCAGGCCGTAGTGGATCGTCAGCTCATCGGACAGGTAGCGACCCTCGGCCACCTTGACCGGGTCCACCTCGCCGATCAGGTCCGCGATGCTGATGTCGGGCGTGCTCAGCTTCTCGCTGTACCGATCCGCCGCTGCCCACCAGGCGATCGGCGTGGCGTCACCGCTCTCGGCCAAAATGCTACGCGCCAGCGGCGAGACCGGGCGCAGCGGGTCATCGTGCAGCTCCGTATCGGCGACGTAGGGCACCCATGCATCCAGGAGGCCGATGAGCGAGCGCGCGATCCGGCTCTTGGCCTGTCCACGCTCCCCGAGCAGGATGACGTCCTGTCCGGCCAGGATGGCGTTCTCGAGCTGCGGCAGTACCGTCTCGTCGTAGCCCAGGATGCCCGGCAGGAATGGCTCACCCGCTCGGATCTTTTTGAGCAGGTTCGCCCGCAGCTCCTCCTTGACGCTGCGGCTGCGAAACCCGGTGGCGCGCAGCTCTCCGAGTGTCGTATCGGCGGGTCGATCGGCGTTGCCCATCATGCTTCAGAGCCTACCACCCGAGCTCATGGAGCTGGCCTGAGGCTCCCTGCCCGCGACGATCGTCTCATTCGACAACCTGGTTGGCGTTATCCAGCTCAGGAGCCAGGCTTCCTCTCAACGGCCGGTGTGGTTGGCATTACCGGCATCTCGCGAATGTTCTTTGGCCGCGACCCGCGGCTCGACGTCGCGCGACCTGGATAGCGCCAGCGTGGTTGACGAATGAGGGAAGCCGCCCCACGCGGCGGCATCACCCAGGCGGCACGGCCGGGTACGCGGACACGGCCGCGGCGACCGCGGGTGGGTCACAGACGCCACGATCGGCCAGCGACTCGAGAAAGCCCGCGCGCGCACTGAGCTCGTCCTCCAAATCGGTGGATGTCATGCCCAAGCTGTGGGCGAGCACGGCATACGCGGACGGGTCGTGTTCGAACGGACGGACAGATCGGCCCCCGTCGTCGGGAAGCATCGGCGGCGAGGGCAGTCGTTGGGCACCGGTCAGGCTCGGCGAGCGATCTCCCGCGATTGCGCCCAGGCGAACCGGGGCAAGCCTGTCGCCGTCGAGCCGGAGGTGCCAGGCCTCCTCGATGCGCCGATACATGCCGGCCGGCGTCATGTATGCCGAGTACTGGAGATAAATGGTGAGGCCGGCGAGGTCCGCATCGGTCGCGCCAAGCTCCGTGCGGAGCGCGGTCAGCGCCTCCGGTAGCGAGTCGGCGTGCATCGTGGCTCCGAGCCCCCAGCCCTTCCCGGCCAGCATGAGTGCGCCGCGGGCAGCCCTGCCCCACACGTAGATGGGCAGGTGATCGCTCATCTCGTTGATGAGCAGGTAGCCGGTCCCGGCCGGAATCTCGTCGAGCCAATCGTATTCCTCCCACCAGCCGCGAACGAAGACGCCGGTCGTGTCGGGCGGCAGGAAGTCGACCAGCGCGCTGAGCGCCGTTGTCTTGCCCGCCTGAGGTGCCTCCGACGAGAGCATCACGCTGCGACGGCGGCTCACCACCGCCCACAGGGTGGCCATCAACCGGCGGTCGATCGTCGGCGTGCCGATCAGCTCGACCGCGCTCATCGGCGTCGGCGGCGCCCAGTGATAGCCCCACCAGCCGTCGGGGAACCGGGAGAACCATGCTGCGAGGGCACCAGTCATGCGTGCCCGCCACGGTACGCGGCTGGCAGGTGGGGGCGCAACCGGGACTCAGCGACCCAGCAGCTGACGCTGGCGCAGCCCTCGCCAGATGAAGGTCAGCCGAATGACCATCCCCGCCACCCCGTCGACGATCGAGCCAGCGATCCCGGCCGGGCCGACGTGGAAGTCGATTCGGTCCTCGATCCAGGTTCCCCGCCGCGCCGCGGAGAATGTGTGCGAGTGGTGAAAGCGCGCCATCGGTCCCGAAAGCGTTTCGTCCACGAAGCGCTGGTTCTCGACCCGTTCGAGCAGGCGCACGGTCCATAAACGCTGAAATGGGCCGAACCCGTACCGGAATTCGAAGATGCTCCCCGCTCGCGGCGGCGCGGGGTCGATTCGCAGCAGCCGAATGCTGACCGGCGGGGGCATCAGACGGGCGAGGTTGGCAGGATCGTCGAAAAATGCGAACGCCCGTTCGACCGGCGCGGCAACCCAGGATCGAGAACAGATGATTGGCATGGATCAACCATAGGGCCTTCGCATATACCAATCACCGGCGGCGTATGCCGCGAGTGATCATGCGTCATCAGATTCCGAACGGGTTGATCGGCTTGGGGGACGTGCCCTGGAGCACGGCTTTCGTTTCGGTGTAGAGATCAAGGGCCTCGAGGGATTGCTCACGACCGTAGCCGGAATCCTTGAAGCCGCCGAACGGGACGCCGGGAAAGGCCACGAACGGCGTGTTGATGCCGACCGCGCCCGAGCGGATCTTCTGTGCGACGCGGTGGCCGCGCGCGCCATCGGCGCTCCAGACCGTCGCCGCCAGGCCGTAACGAACGTCGTTGGCGAAGCGGATCGCCTCCTTCTCGTCGCTGAAGCGGGTGAGCGTAACGACAGGCCCGAAGACCTCCTCCTGCGCGATGCGCGAATCGTTCGCCACGTTGCCGATCACCGTGGGGGCGCAGAACGCATCCGCATCCAGCCCATCGCCCAGCTCGAGCTCGTCGCCGGCCAGCAGCTCCCCGCCATCGGCCAGCCCCGTCCGCACGAATTCCCTGACCCTGGCAGCATGCTCGCGCGAGATGAGCGAGCCGACCTTGGTGTCGGCGGCGAGGGGGTCGCCGACGGTCAGCGCTTTCGCCTTCTCCGCAAAAGCCGATGCGAACGCGTCGTACACCTCGTCCGCCACCAGGATCCGGGAGCGCGCCTCGCACGACTGCCCGGCCGAGTAATAGATCGCCCACAGCGAGCCGATGACGGCGGCATCGAGGTCGGCATCGGCAAACACGATGTTCGGCGATTTGCCGCCGAGCTCCAGCGACACGCGCTTCAGCGTTGCCGCCGCGGCTGCGGCGATGCGACGGCCCGTATCGGTCTCGCCGGTGAAGGCGATCTTGTCGATTCCCGGATGCGCTGCCATCGCTTCGCCGACCTCCGAACCGGGGCCGGGAATCACGTTGAGCACACCCGCCGGGATGCCGGCCTCGAGTGCCAGCTCGCCAAGGCGAAGGGCTGTCAGCGGCGTGGCACTCGCGGGCTTGAGGACGAGCGTGTTGCCGGTGGCAAGCGCGGGAGCCACCTTCCAGGCGGCCATCATGAGCGGATAGTTCCACGGGATGATCGCCCCGACGACGCCCACCGGCTCGCGCAGCGTGTAGCTGACCACTGCCGGATTGACGATATGCGAGCGGCCATACAGATGCTGGGCGGTCCCGGCGAAGAATTCCAGCGTCGAGACCGCGACCTTGATCTCCGCGACGCACTGCCACGCGGCCTTGCCGCTGTTGCGACTCTCGAGCTCGGCGAGCGCATCGGTCTGCTCGTCCAGCAGCTGCGCGAGCCTGTTGAGCATTCGCGCGCGCTTGGCGGGAGCCGTCTTGGCCCAGGCGCCGTCGAACGCGCCGCGAGCCGCGGTCACCGCCGCATCGACGTCCTCGGCCCCCGCGCGGGCCACCGTGGCGAGCTCGCCGCCGTGGGCCGGGTCGAAGGTGTTGAAAGTGGCGCCGGTCGCGGCGTGGCGCAGCTCGCCGTTGATGAGGAGCTTCGTTGGGGCGTCAATCATCGGCGAATGGTACCCGCCACTCGGGCACGACGACGCCGATGTATCGGGCGCTGGGGCGCATCATCGGGGCGTCCTGTGCGTCCCGGCACGATATATCGGGCGGCGCGGCGCGCGGGCACGCCGTTGCGTGCCTGGCTGCCCGATACATCGGCGTAACGCCGCCAGGATTACTCGACGGCGCTCCCGTCGAGCACGAGACGGTCGTCGACCGGGGCAGCAAGATCCAGCTCCGTGATCACCATGCGGCTCGCGTCCGGGCAGGCACCGGCATTCGGATCGTCGTCGACGGCGCCGATGAGGCTGATCGATACCGATTCAGCGGATTCCGCCACCTCCACGCGATCCAGGACGTGGCAGTCAGGACCGGCCGGCAGGATGAATCCCAGCCGGAGACGCCGATTCTGAATCTCCTCGATGCATTCGATCCTCAGTGGCGACTTCTCGACGCCGCCGCCGCCGGTGGCGGCCAGGGGCGACGCGTCGAGCCACTCGGCGTTGCAGCCGCGGCGCTCCTCTCCCGCGGGCGTGGCGCATGCGGCAAGGAAGAACAGAAGCGCAAGAGGCGCCCTAGGCATCGGCGAAGAACCGAATCTGGTCGACGTCGCAGACAGGCTCGTAGCCGATCGCCTGGTAGATCTTGTTCGATGTCGGGTTGGCGAGATCGGTGAACAGGAAGCAGAACCGGCGCCCGCGTTGCAGCTGATTTGTGCTGACCGCGGCGGTCAACGAGCTTGCGTATCCCCGACCGCGGTAGGCGGGTGGGGTGTAAACCGGACCAATCCGGATCCCGTTCGGCGTTTCTCCGCCGGCACCGACCATGGAGACGACGACGCCGCCGTCATCCCAGAGGTAGGCGATGCGTCCCGCACGCTGGATCCAGAGCTCGGCAATGGCGACCGGATCTGGGATGAACGGTGACTCCGGAACAGCCTCCTCGGAGAACGCGACGACCCAGTGGGCGATGAGATCGCGGTCGCGCGACTCCGCCATTCGCCAGGTCCCCGAAGCGGGCCGGTCCGGCGGGACGACGCTGGTAAGTCGGAAGATGCGCTCCGCAACTGCGATCTCCGCACTCTGACCTGTGACGTCGGTCCATCCCGACGCGAAGCGCCGTGCGGCGTGCGTGTGAGCCAGCAGCCCGGGAAGGGGCTCGTCCCGCAGCGCCTCGACAAGCGCGTCGACGGCGTCCATGTCATCGGTCCAGGAGAGGACCTGGTTGTGTGGCGGCGTGCGCAGCGTCGCCGCCAGGATCCGACCGGCATCATCGGCGACGGTTGCGAACCGCGGAGCCTCATCGGCGAAAAGCTCGGGCGTCACCCGGATCGCGCTCGAGATGCCAAAGAGCAGGTTGTTCTCAGCCTCATGCTCCTCGAGGAAGGCGCCGGCGGCGGCCAGGAATTCATCGACGGCTGCGTGGTGCTGAACGGTGAGCGCCATGGCAACCATGATGCGTCTCACGCCGATTCGGCGCCAGGCGATTGGGCGGGTCGCGTATCAGTTTGTTGCACCGCGTGACACCAATTCCGAGCTCAGCCTCACCTTCCAGCGTTGCGCCGATCCCCGCGTGACGTGGGAGCCCGGACTCGCTCGACTCTCGTCGCACCCGGCGCAACAACCGGGGGCGGGAGAGACTGTCACGCGACATACCCCGCCGGTGGGTGGATCGGCCACGCGATGGCCGAATATGCCAGGGGTGGGCGTGCAAGCCAGGCAACCGCCGCTCCTTGCCTGCCGTACCCGCCTCGGGGGCGCATCGGCCAGATCTTGTCGGCTACACCCACCCGGTGGGTAGACCCAGCCGATCCGCGATCCGCGGTCCGCGGTCCGCGTGCTGAGCGGGTAGGCTACGGTCATGACGAAGATCGGTTACGCGGCCATGCTCGAGCAATTCCATCCCACAGACCTGCTCGATTGGGCCGAACAGGCGGAAGCAGCCGGGTTCGACGCCGGATTTCAGGTCAGCGAGCACTTTCATCCGTGGACCCCGCAGCAGGGCCAGTCGGCGTTCGCCTGGTCATTCATGGGCGCCCTGGGCCAGCGCACGAAGCTGCCCTTCGGGACCGCGGTCACGTGCCCCGGCTTCCGCTATCACCCGGCGGTCATCGCGCACGCGGCAGCCACGCTGGGCGCCATGTATCCCGGCCGGTTCTGGCTGGGGCTGGGAGCGGGCGAGGCGCTCAACGAGCACGTCATCGGCGGCGAATGGCCGGAGGTCGGAGAGCGAAGTCGGATGATGTTCGAGAGCATCGAGATCATCGGCAAGCTGTTCACGGGCAAGGTCGTCAAGCACGATGGCGAGTTCTTCACGCTGGAATCGGCGAAGCTCTACACCCGCCCGGAGCAGCCGGTCCCGATCTACGTCGCCACCGCCGGACCGGTGAACGCGAAGAAGACCGGCAAATTCGCCGATGGGATCATCACCGTCGGTGCGGCGGACGAGAAGATCAATATGCTGTGGGACAAGTTCCGCGAGGGAGCCCGCGAAGCCGGCAAGGATGCCGAGGCAATGAAGACGCAGCTCCAGATCCACATTTCCTGGGCGCCAACTCAGGCAGAGGCGGAGGAGCATGCACTGAAGGAATGGCCGAACGGCGGGATGCCGTTCCCCAAGCAGGACATCAAGAACCCCGAGGACTTCGCCAACATCGCCAAGCTCGTGCGGATCGAGAATTTCAAGAACCGAATGCTCATCAGCCCGGATCTCGAGGAGCACACCGTGCAGATCCAGAAGTTCGTGGACATGGGCTTCGACGAGATCTACCTGCATAACGTCGGGCGCGACCAGGCCGCATTCATCTCCACCTTCGGCGAAGGGGTGCTTCCCAACCTCAAGCTCCCCTAGGACCGATGGAGGTCGTCGCCGAGACCGACCGGCTCATCATCCGGCACTTCACCGATGCCGACTTCGACCACCTGTCCGAGCTCGACGCCGATCCGGAGGTGACCCACTTCATCACCGGCGGCGTCCCCGAGTTCGATGAAGCGATGCTGCACGCCTGGATCAGCCAGTACGAGCGCTGGCCGGCCCATGGCACCTTCGCCGCCATCGAGAAGGCGACCGGTGAGTTCATCGGCTGGTTCCACCTGCGGCCCGGCTCCGACGGTGGGATGGTGGACGAGCCCGAACTCGGGTACCGGCTGCGACGCTCATCATGGGGAATGGGGTACGCCACCGAAGGGTCGCGCGGGCTCATCGACAGGGCCTTCACCGACCTGGGTGCCAGCCGCGTGTGGGCCGAGACCATGGCCGTGAACACCGGCTCACGCCGTGTCATGGAGAAGGCCGGCCTGCGCATCGTGCGCAGCTTTCACGCGGATTGGCCTATCCGCATCCCGGGCGACGAGCACGGAGACGTCGAGTACGCGATCACGCGCGCCGAGTGGCAGGAGTCCCGGGGCTAGGTCGCCTCGCCGTCGAAGGCGAGCGAGCCCTCAAGCGCCGCCACGATCATTCGGTCGGTGGCGCGCTCGAGCTCCTCGAGGGGCAGGTACGTCTGTTCGGTCGTCAGCGTCTCGGTGAGCACATCGCTGACCGTCAGCATGCAGGCGGCCCGTGCCTCACCGCCGCCGGCACTGGCCCGACTGGCAAGGTAGAAGAGTGACGCCGCCTCCATCTCGAATGCCAGGATGCCGCGATTACGCCACCTCGGCACATAGTCGGGATCCGGGTTGTAGAGCAGGTCGACCGTCGCCACCGGACCGACGTGCGTGGGCAGACCGGTCGCGCGCGCCGCGTCGACCAGGGCGCGGGTGAGGGAGAAGTCGGCAACGGCAGCGTACGGTTCACCGCCCAGATGCGTCCTGGTGGCGCCGTCGACCGGAGCCGCCGCGGTCGCGACGATGATGTCGCCGGTGCCGATTCCCATGCCAATCCCGCCGCACGTCCCGACGCGCACCAGCCTCCGCGCACCAAGGCGGAGCAGCTCCTCGGCGATGATCGCCATCGCCGGGGACCCCATACCAGTGGTCTGGACACTGACGGGCACATCACGAAACGTTCCTGTCCATCCGAGCAGACCCCGGTGAGCACTGACCTGGCGCGCACGGTCCAGCCCGCCGTCGAAGTGTCCTGCGATGGCAAGCGCACGCTGCGGATCGCCGGGGAGGAGGACGAGCGGCGCATAGTCCTCGCGCTCACCGCGGAGCACAATCTGTGGCACGGTCAGGCGATCCGTTCGATCCGGCCACGATGGACGCTCCGTCCACGATGCCCGCTCAGGCCACGATGGCCGTTCGCCAGGAGCCAGGCTCGCGTGCGGGGCGCGACGGCGGCCGGCGCAGCCCCGAGTCGCCCCTCCAGCCTGCCTAGATCCGAGCGCGTGTCGACATCCGGCCACCCCGGCGAGGACAGAACGCGGAATCCGCTCGATTCCAGCGCGCGACGCGTCCGGTCGAGCGCGCCCCCTGTGCCCATCGGCAACCCAGCGAACGCCATTCGAACCCGTCGCCGAAACCTGCCATGCAGAACGACGCTCAAGAGCGGGATGGGCGGGATGGCGGACCAGCGCAGGCCCACGAGGTGATAGCCGCCATCTTCGGTGGGGCCAAGGACGGCGTCCCCGTCATCGAGCATGCGGAGCGCCCGGGCGAGGTGTCCCGGCGGGAGGTCCGGATTGTCGCCGCTCACAACCAGCGCCCGATCCGCGCCGGTCCTGGCGGCGGTCTCGAACGCGGCTGCGATTGCCCCGTCGAGGCCGGATCGGCGCTGCGTGGTGAGATCCCATCCCGGACCAACGAGTGCAGCGACTTCGTCGCGCTCTGTGGCTCGCACGACCACCAGCGGGACCGCGCGCACTTCGGCTGCGGTCGCCAGCACCATCGCGGCGGTGTCCGCCGCAAGGGCTCCCCACAGCGCGGCCGCGCCTTCCGGCCCCAGGTCGGTGATGAGCCGCGTCTTCACCTGGCCGGCGCGAGGTGCCTTCACGACCATGGCGATGATCGGTCGGGGCGCGGTCTCCCTCCACGCCGTTCCCAACATGGCGATCGCGGCAAGCACCGATGCCCGCACCCGCCCGGCGACCTTGCTCACCCCGCCACGTCGGCGAAGGAAGCGGACCGGTAGCTCTCGTATCCGCACCGAGCGGTCTGCAGCTGATCGCGAGATGAGCTGGACGGTCCAGCCGTAGCCGGTTGCATCCAGCTTCAACCGGTCGAGGAGGTCGGCACGGATGACCTTGAACGGCGGCAGGTCGTGGATGCGGCGGCGAGTGCGAAGCCGGATGATCCCGGCCACCAGTTCGTTCCCGAGCCGAGCATGAAGCGGCATGGCGCCCCGCTGCACGTCACGCGGCCGTCGGCGGCCGAGGACGAGGTCGGCGGTAACCAACCCCGCGCGCAGCCGCGTGAGATCGGCCGGGTCGCAGGAGCCGTCACCGTCAAGGAACGCGATGGCGTCGTGCCGATGCCGAAGCTGAGCCACGGCGGCACCGGTGAGGCAGGCGCGTCCATAGCCGCGCCGCGGCTCGCGCACCACCGCGGCACCCGCCTCAGCCGCGAAATCGGCGGTCCGATCGCGCGAACCGCCGTCGACCACGATCACGCAGCACGCATCGGCGGCCTGAAGGCCTCGCACCAGGCTGGCGATCGCGACCGCCTCGTCGAGCGCCGGGATCACGACGGCCAGCCGCTCACTCATCGAGCGGACCCCACAGCTCGAAACGGCCCTCCCTCGCCACCAGGGGTCGACCGCTGGCGGGGAGCTCCTCGACAAAGGCCGTGCGTCGGGCCCACGAGAAGTAGCCCGGATCCCGGGCCAGTCGGTCGACGAGGACCCAGGAATCGGGTGCACCGTTCGGGATCAGTCGAATGTCGGCCCTCGAGGCGAGCGGCGGCGCCAGGCCGTCGTCCACGGCAAGGACGGCGGCCGATGGGATCTGCTCGGCGAACCGGAGGAGGGCGTCGTGCGCGGCCAGACGGTCCCATTGCCCCGGAGCAGTGCGCTCCGTCGGTGGCAGACCTCCGCCGAACCACGCCACGAGGAGGGCGGGGATCGCAAGCAGCAGGAGGGCCGCACCGAGAGGACGTCGCCCGGCCTCTCCATCGGCAAACCTGCGGCGTCGGGCGGTCCATGCCAGGAGCGCGCGGCCGCCGATCGCCGCCGCCACGAGGATGGGCACCATCGACAGGAGGGTGTAGTGCAGCTTGAAGTCCGCCTGGGCCAGGTTCGCGCTCAGCAGGTTGGCCAGGACCGGCGGCAGTGCCAACAGCAGCCATGCCGGCCTCAGCAGGCCCAACGCCGCGGTCGAGAGCAGCAGCCCCAGGGGCACCATCCAGGCGCCTGCATTGCTGAGCTGCGCGCCGATCCGTTCCGCATTCGCCAGCGGCCCGCCGTTCTGAGCGATCCATTCGTAGTACCAGCCGGTCTCGAGGCGGGCGCCATCTCGAAGGAGCGGCATCACCACGGTGAAGACGACGGTCGACCACAGGCCGCCGACGGCCATCACGACGAGCCCGACGGCGCGCACGCCTGCCACCGGGCGGAAGCCGTCGCGCAACCTGCCCGGACCACGCGCCACGATGAGGGCTCCGACCACGAAGACCGTAAAACCCTGGTCCTCCTTCGCCAGCAACACAACCCCGGCGAACGCCAGGAGCAGCAGGGGCCGACCGCGCAGCCCCGCCCAGCCTGCCAGCAGCGCGAACGGCAGCGCGAGCGACTCTGTGTGGAAGTCCGAGCGACCCGCCTCCTGGACGGCGCTCCAGATCGGCAGCGGTGCGGCGATGGCGGCTGCCAGCCACGGCGCCGACGGCGACGGGCGATAGGCCGCGCGGAGGAAGAAAAAGGCCGCCGGCCCGGCCGAAGCCAGTGCCAACGCGTGAAGGACGCTGAGAACGCGGGCGTCGGCCCACACGGTCTCGATGAGTGCCGGCACAGCGAGGAGCGGCGAGAAATGAAGGCCCAAAAAGCTTCCGTCGTTGAAGCTCGAGACGAAGCCGTGCCCCTTGGACACGTTCCAGACCACCTGCTGGAAAAACGCCTGATCGAAGGCCAGGGTGGCAAGTCCTTCGGCGCGCCGCAGCAGCAGGAAGGCGAGCCAGCCGAACCCCAGCAGGGCGCCGGCAAGGCAGAGGAAGACCGGGATCGACGTGCGCGAAACGACGGCCGCACGGCTGACGGCGAGTGAACGCCGGCGGCGGCTCGCAAGGGCCGCGTCGGTCATCGGACGACCGTCCGCGTTGGCTCGATTCGACGCTCGGCGGTCGTTCGAAGCGGCGCCCCGGCCGCCAGCAGGCGGTCTCGGATGCCGCGGGCCGATCGGCGCACCGCCTCCGCCGCGCCCAGCCGCGGACTCCAGCCGAGCACTCTGAGGGCATCGGCGTCGAGATCGACGAGCGGAGTGTCGCCGACCCAGCCTCCGCCACCGGGGGCATTGCCAGTGAAGACAAGCTCGACGCGGCGCGGATCAAGCTCGAGCCCCTCGATGACGTGAGACGCCACCTGGCGCACCGTCAGCGTTCGGTGCGTCGCCACGTTGAGCGCTGCGAACGGGCGATCGAGAGCCATGCGGTCGGCGTGGAGCACGCCGTCGACGAGATCCCCCACCTCGATGTACGGCTTGGCCTGCTGGCCGTCGCCGATCACGTCGAGACGAGTGTCGTCGCGAAGCAGCTTGACCACGAAGTCATGGACCACCCCATGATTGGTCCGAGGACCAATGGTATTGCCGAATCGAAAGGCCAGCACTCGCCAGGCATACAGGTGCGCGAAGCCCGACAGGATCGCCTCGCCGGCGAGCTTGGCGGCCGCGTAATGCGATCCCGGCAGCATCGGTCCGTACCCCTCGTCGGTCGGGGTGCGCAGGGGCGAACCGTAGACAACTCCGCTCGAAGCAAACAGCAGCCGCCGCACGCCGTGACGCCGCATCGCCTCCGCGACATTCCAGGTTCCGAGGATGCAACCGCGGAGGTCGAGGCCCGGATCGCCGTAACCACCCGGGATGTTCGTATTGGCCGCCAGATGGATAACGGCGTCGTGGCCGGCCGTCGCGTCGATGACCGCCGCCAGGTCGGCGACGTTTCCGCGCACGAAGGTGAGCCGGCCATCGAGCAGCTCAGCCCGGTGATCGTCGTCCCAGTCCGGCTCCGCGCCCGAAAGATCGTCCAGCACGGTGACGCGCTCACCGGCAGCGAGGAGCCGACCAATCAGCTCGACGCCGATGAACCCGGCACCCCCGGTGACGAGCGTGCTCATGCCGCTGAGCGCTCACAGATCGCGTAGCGGTAGCGACGATCGCCGGATGCGGTGACACACGACCATGGCTGCGTGTTGAGCAGGGCTGCCCAGTCCGCATCGTCGCCGGGTATCGGCGCTGGATTCACGGCCCCGGCCGCTCGGTCTACGATGCGCATCACCATCGTCGGCAACGCGGTCCACAGGCCGGGCCGTGGTTCGGCAATGAAACAGCGCCCACCCGGGCGCAGGGTGCGATAGATCTCCGCAAGGGCACCCGCCGGATCGCTGAGCACCATGAGGAGGCGTGACGCGACCGCCGCGTCCACCGAGCCGTCGGCGAGCGGCAGCCGGAGCGCATCCCCCAGCTGGAATCGGCAGTTGTCGGCGCCAACCTGCCGGGCGTGGTCACGCGCCCGGATCAACTGGCGGGGCGAGTGGTCAATGCCAAGCGCACGCAGGCCCGGATGCCGCTGGGCGAGCCGTCGGGTATAGGTACCGGGTCCGCAGCCGATGTCGATCAGCAGCGTTCCCTGCCGCGGCGGTGCGCCTTCCCACAGGGCCACATCGATGCGGTCCGTATCGTCGCGAAAGCAATGCTCCCGCATGAAGGCGTAAAGCCACTCGGACCGGTCGAAGGAGCTCGCTCTAGACCCGGTCAGGTCGCGGGGCGCGCGTTCGAGATCGATCTCGGTCGCCACGATCCTCAGGCCACAACGGTGGCGGTGACGACGTGCAGGCCGGTTGCACCCTGCGGTGCGGTGCCGCGCTCGTCTGACGTCTGGAGATTGCCCTGGCCGTCGATCGTCCGGACGGCGATCTCATGTTCGCCGCCGCGGTCCGGTTGCCAGGGGTACTCCCAGAACGACCACGTCAGTGACGTGCCGGGGTACGTGATCGTGGCGGCCTCCCAGGTGCGCTGGCCGTCGGTCGATACCTCCACCGCTCCCACGCCGCGGTCGCCCGCGAAGGCCATCCCGTTCAGGACGGTGGCGGTACCGACCCTGATTGGATCGCGAAGGCTGGGGCCGTCGATCCGAGACCGGTTGGGAACGGTGAAGTCGGGGCCCCAGCCCTGCGTTTCGTAGAACCCCTTGGCCTCTCGGTCGACGACCTCGATGCGGGTGACCCACTTCACGTTCTTCTCGCCGTAGAGGCCCGGCACGATGATCCGCGCCGGAAAGCCATGGCGTTGAGGCAGCGGCTCACCGTTCATGCGGTAAGCGACCAGGGTGGTCGGGTCCATCGCCTTGTCGAAGCTGAACGTGTCGGTGTAGCCATCGGCGCCGTGCAGCACCACCTCCACGGCGTCCTCCCGTGCCCCGGCCTCCTCGAGCAGCGCTCGCATCGGTACGCCGGTCCAGACCGCGTTGCTGATGAGACCCCACGCGATGGGATTGCTGATGCACATCAGCGTCGTCTCCTGCTCCGTCGGGCTCATCGCCTCGATCCGTCCGAAGTCGTAGGTCTGGGGCCGGTCCACGTGCCCATTGACCTCGAGTGCCCAGAGGGACCGGTTGACGCGCGGGTCGACGACGTTCTTGGTGACGACATAGAAGCGCTCGTTCGGCGTGATCGGCTCGAGGTTCGGCCCGATGTACTGCATGCCGTCGTAGCTGAACGTGGCGCGATCGTAGAGGCGCACGAGCATGCCGCCCGAAGATGCGGCGAATACGGCGCCCGCACCGCCGATGAGCAGACGGCGTCGTCCCGGGTTGATGACCACGCTGACGTCGCTTTCGTGGTCGGACGGTCGGGCGGCCGGGTTGAGGAGCCGGAACGTCCCGGCAGTCACGGCGGCGTAGGTCGCGAGCAGGACGGCGAGGCTGAGGCTCGTCAAGATCGTCGCGACGGCGGGCCGGAGGCCGAAGTAATGCGTGTCGAGATTTGGGAACAGAGCCGCCACCAGGACGAGCCAGGCGACGACGCTGAGTGCGGCGACGGTGGCGATCGTCCGACGCCCGATGGCCCAGAGCGGCTTGCCGACGCCCGCCCGCGCCTCGCGCCGGGAGAGAATCGCCAGCGCGATGCCACCCGCAACCGCGAGACCCAGCTGCCCGGCGAGCGCTGCCCCGATGCCGAGCTGCTTGAACTGGTTGTAGCCACCGAAGAACCCGAGCAGCGCCAGGAAGGTGTCGACCGGGATAAGGGGTGCGATCCGATCGCCGAGAAGCTCGGCCGTGGTGGGGATTCCGGCCAGCGTGCGCAGGAGAAGCATCACGAACATCATCGCCAGCCCGCCCATGAGCCCGGCGAGAGCGCCGAGCAGGACGGCGGAACCGACGGATCGTCTCGAAACAGTCACGTGCGCATCCTTTCCCGGGATTGTGACGAACCGATGAAGTCGCTCGGTCCCGGCCGAGCCGTCGTCAAGGAGCGGAGCTCATCGCCGAGGGTGGATAACCTCGACGATGAGCTCCGGGCAATAAGGGGGTTTCCGGCGTTCCGGGTGGCCTAATAGGCCGCCGTTCCGGCCACGGTGGTTGGCAGCGCACCGAAGGCGCCCAGGTCGGTCAGCGTCCCGTCGGCATTCTGGAGAAAGGCGTGCACCCGTCCCGTGGCGATGTCGATCAGGTACAGATACCTGCCATCGGCGCTGAAGTCCTCATCGCGTGGACCAAATCCGCCGATGTCGACGCTCGTCGCCGTGGCGATCGACTGGAACAGGCTGATCGTGCCATCGCCGTTGATGCGGTAGCTCGAGATGTCGCCGGATCCAAAGTTGGTGACGTAGGCGTAGCCGTTCGAGATTGCGGTCCAGCACACCTCGCTGCGGAAGTCGGGAACGGCGCCGCTCACGACCGTCAGCGCTGCGTCGGCACCGACCGAATACGAGGATGCCGTCGCAGCACCCACGATGCCGCCCTGGGCTTCGGTCACCACGAAGTGGTCCGGCGTGTCGAACGCCAGGCCGAAGGGCGTCGCGCCGGCCGAGGGGAATGCCTGGCCCTTGGCGAGCCGGCCGCTCGGGAGAACCTCGAACGTGTCGATGAGATTCGTCGCCTTCTCGGTGACGATGAGCGCCGTGCCGCCAGGATTGAACTGGACCTGGGCGCCGTCGGCGCCTCGAGACAGTCGACCGCGCGCGCCGGGGATTCGGGTGAGCTGGCCGCCGGCATCGAGGCGGAATCCATCGATGGTGTCACTGTCCTGGTTGAGGACGTAGACGAGGTCACCGTGAAGCGTCACGCTCGCGGGCGCATCTCCACGCGAGGGCTCACGCTCGACGAGGTGGGGGGTCGCATCGCCATCGATCGAGAAGACAGAGACGTCATCGCTCCCCACGTTCGTCACCAGGAGCCAACGATGATCCGCGCTCAGGGTGACCGATCCCTGTGTCGAAAGTCGCGGTACGCCGCTGCCCCGGCCCCCGGTGAGGAAATCACCGATATGTGTGAGTGCGCCATCGGCCGAACGACGGTACGCGATGACGGCGTTGCCGCTGGCGGCATTTGACATGGTGTAGACGCCGCCCGCGGTGCCGGCATCGTCGGCCAACGCCGGCATCGCCGACAGGGCTGAGAGGATTGCTGCCATGAGCAGCGGGACAAGTCGCTTCATCGGGTGCTCCAGTTGCGGTGCGTTGCGGTAGATACATGGAGTTACCCACCGGAGCGGTCTGTTACACAGCGGGGCGGTGCCTACCTGGTGATGACACGGCGTAATGAGATCGTCATGCCCCGCTGGTAGCGTCCGTCGCAGTCACGCCGCAGAACCCGAGCACTGAGGCGCGGACACGCGCTGGGGAAGCATCGATGGCTGGAGCATGGACAGGCACCGCCGAAGCCGCGGCGCCGACTGGCGCGGTACGGATCGCCGCCGTGCGGTCACTCGACGACCGGGGGCTCACCAAAGCAGCGCGACTTCAGCGATTACGCGACGGGGACGCCCAGGAATTCGAGCTATTGGTGATGACCCACCACGCCTTGATGCGGAGGGTCGCCCGCGCGTATGTATCGTCATCTGCGGTAGCGGAAGACGTCGTGCAGGACACGTGGATCGCAGTGCTCAACGGGATGACGGCCTTCGAGGGAAGATCCTCGCTGCGGACCTGGATCTTTCAGATCCTCAGGAACATGGCTCGCAGACGCGGACAACGGGAGGCACGCGTCGTGCCTTTCTCATCGCTCCTCACGACCGAGCTTGACGTTGAGATCATCCCGACCGTGGACCCCGAACGTTTCATCCCACCGGGCGACCACGACTGGCCGGGTCACTGGCTGTGGCCCCCACGACGATGGGAATGTGGTGTGGAGGAACGCTTGCTTCACGAGGAGACACGGACGATGATCGCGGTGTCAATCGAGAAGCTGCCGCCGGTGCAACGAACGGTCCTCTGGCTCCGGTGCATCGAGGGCTGGACGCCGCAAGAGGTTTGCCTGGCGCTCGAGATCAGCGCCACCAACCAGCGCGTCCTCCTGCATCGGGCACGAGCGACCGTTCGGCGGGCGCTTGCAGCTCTGTTCGAGGAATCCTGACATGGTCCCCGCAGACATGAACTGTCAAGACCTCGTCGAGCTCGTGACCGAGTACATGGAGGGCAGACTCCCAACCGCAACCCGGGCCGCCTTCGAGGCGCACATCCTCGAGTGCGACGGGTGCGAGGCTTACGTGGACCAGATGCGCCACACCGTGCGCGCAATCGGCGCGCTGACCGAGCAGGACGTCGAGCCGGAGGCTCTGGCCCGAATGCTGACGCTGTTCAGGGACTGGAAGAGGCAGCATCACCCTCGAAGTGGATGATCCCCGCGAACGGGCCTCCGCCGGCATGAGACGTCTTCTCATTCGCAAACCTGATTGGCGGTAACCGGGCGGTGAGGATCGACTTTCATCATGCGCCAACCGTGTTGGCAGGACGCGACTCGACACGCGGCGCCTGAGCGCGGCGAGACACGCGAATCCGCTGGCGACCCACACTGACCTTGATACCGCCAATGGTGTTGGCGGATGAGAGGAACCACAGTCCAGCCCAGGGGCCTGCAGGGTCTCTCAGCCACCTTCGAACCGGGCGGCTCCGTGCGGAGAGGCGGCCCTCGCTTCAATCGACCGATTCGAATACCGCCGCGATCCCCTGCCCCACGCCGATGCACATGGTGACCAGTCCGTAGCGACCGCCGCGGCGCCGCAACTCGTGGAGGAGCGTCGAGGTGAGACGTGCGCCCGAGGCGCCCAGCGGATGGCCGATGGCGATAGCGCCACCGTTGACGTTGGTCTTCGCGGAGTCCAGGCCAAGCTCGCGCATCACTGGCACGGCCTGGGCCGCGAACGCCTCGTTGAGCTCCACCAGGTCGAGGTCCTCCACGCCGATGCCGGCGCGCTCGAGCGCGCGGCGCGAGGCCGGGATCGGCCCCAGGCCCATGGTCGCCGGATCGACGCCAGCGACCGCGGAGGCAACCATGCGCGCCATCGGCTTCATCCCGAGCTCGTCCGCTCGAGCCTGGCTCATGACCAGCAGCGCAGCCGCGCCGTCGTTGATGCCGGAGGCGTTGCCCGCGGTCACCGAACCGGAGACATCGCGCTTGAAGGCGGGCTTGAGCAGAGCCAGCGATTCGAGAGTCGCGTCGGGGCGTGGATGCTCGTCGGTATCCACCCGGCGGGTATTCCGGCCGTCCGGCACATCGATCGGCACGATCTCGGCGGCGAGCCGGCCCGCCTCGTGGGCGGCGGCCCAGCGCTGCTGCGAGGTCACCGCGAACGCGTCCTGGTCCTCGCGGCTGACGCCGCAGCGCTCCACGACGTTCTCGGCGGTCTCGCCCATCGAATAGGGGTAGTAGGCATCGGCGAGGCGTGGATTGGTGAAGCGCCAGCCCAGGGTGGTGTCGTACATCGTCTGCTCGCCCCGCGGAAATGCCGACGACGCCTTGGCGGTAACGAGTGGCGCACGGGTCATCGACTCGACTCCGCCGGCGATGATGACGTCGCCGTCCCCGTGCGCAATGGCATGCGCCGCCGACACCACCGCCTGGAGTCCGGAGCCGCAGAGCCGATTCACCGTCTGGCCGGCGACCTCGAGCGGCAGTCCAGCCAGGAGCGCGGCCATGCGACCGACATTTCGGTTGTCCTCGCCGGCCTGGTTGGCCGCGCCAAGGATGACGTCGTCGATCGACGCCGGGTCGATGCCGGTCCGCTCGACGAGCGCACGGATGACGTGGGCTGCCAAATCGTCCGGCCGGATGTCCTTCAGCGCGCCACCGTAGCGGCCAAATGGCGTTCGCAGCCCGTCCACGATGACCGGCACGCGTGACTCGCGGGTGTTCATGCCGTTGATGCTACGCCACGAGTGGATCAGAAGCTGGGTGGGGTGATCACGAACAGGATGCGCGCGGTCGTGGGGCCGGGGTTCTCGTTGCGGTGCGGGACCCGGCTCGAGTAGCGAATAGCGTCACCGGTCTCGAGCCGATGCTGCTCGGCGCCGACCCACAGGTCGAGCGATCCCTCGAGCACAATCAGGCATTCCTCGTCGGACTCGTGCGTATAGGCCTCAGGGCCGGTGCCGCCGCCGGGCTCGACGACCGACATGATGACCTGGAGGCGCCCGTCACTGCCATCGGTCAGGAATTCGTCACGCGCGGCGAGGCCGGGGTAGCTCACCACGCGCCGATCGGCAGCACGCACGAGCTGGCCGTGCGGGCCCGCCTCGTCCAGGATGACGCCGATCGACGTCCCGAGCGCCACCGCGATCCGACGCAACGT
The DNA here is from genome assembly GCA_030859955.1 of Chloroflexota bacterium. Lineage (GTDB taxonomy): Bacteria > Chloroflexota > Limnocylindria > QHBO01 > QHBO01 > JACDBZ01. The sequence continues at coordinate 37,884 of JALZJE010000012.1, forward strand.
GGCGATCGACGGACTCGCGATATCGCGCTCCACCTGGGACAGGAAGCTCTCCGTGACGCCCGCGGACTCGGCGACCTGGCGGAGGGTCAGCTCGCGGCGACGTCGGACGCTGCGGAGGCTGGCACCGATCATCGGCTCCTGCTGTGTCATGTCGCCATTCTAAAGGCTCGCTTCAGCCATGATCGATTGACGCCGTCATGGACATGCCGATAGCATCCGCAGACTGTAGTTACGCTTCAGGACCCTGCATGCCTCACACCGAAGCGGCGAGCCTGCCCGTGCCGGGAACCCGGCGCGGCTGGTGGCTGCGCGAAGCACTGGATGCCGAAGGCCGCCCCGGGCCGATGCCTCCCCTCCGGGAGACGATCGACTGCGACGTGGCGATCGTGGGCGGCGGCTACACCGGGATGTGGACCGCCTACGACCTGACCGAGCGCGCCCCGGGCATCGGGATTGTCCTGCTCGAGCAGGACATCTGTGGCGGCGGTCCGAGCGGGCGCAACGGCGGCTTCGTGCACGCCTGGTGGGATCAGCTGCCGCTGCTCATCGAGCTCCACGGTCCCGAGCAGGCGCTGGCCATGGCGCGCGCCTCGGAGTCCGCCGTGCACCAGATCGGCGCATTCTGCGAGCGGCACGCGGTCGATGCGTGGTTCGTGCCGTCCGGCTACCTGCAGGCCAGCGCCTCGCCGGCGCAGGATGGCGACTGGGACCGGGCGGTGGCGGCCTGCCGTGAGCTCGGCGTGGCGGATGCCTACCTGCCACTGACGGAAGCGGAGGTCCAGGCCCGATGCGCCCTGCCCCGCTTTCGAGGCGGCGTCCTGATGTCGAGCGGCGCCACCGTCCAGCCGGCCCTCCTCGCGCGCGGTCTCCGACGCGTGCTGCTCGAGCGCGGCGTCGTCATTCACGAAGGGACCCACGTTCGCCAGTTGGTACCCGGAGACCCGGTCCGCATCGTGACCGATGGGGGCGAGGTGCGCGCGCCGCAGGTCGTGCTGGGAATCAACGCATGGGCCGCGGGCTGGGCGGGGTTCCGGACACGACTGATGACGTGGGGCAGCTATATCGTCCTCACCGAGCCGATTCCCGACCGGCTGGAGGAGATTGGCTGGACCGGCGGCGAGGCGGTGACCGACTCGCGCTTCACGGTTCACTATTTCCGCACGACGCGCGATGGGCGCATCGCCTTCGGCGCGGGTGTCGGCGCCGCAGGCTACGGAGGTGCAATCAACGGCAAGTTCACCGACGATCGGGGCGCGGTGTCTCGCGCTGCCGCGGGGTTCCGCCACCTTTTCCCGATGCTATCCGACGTCCGCATCGAGGACGCGTGGGGAGGTCCCATCGACATCTCGTCCGATCGGCTCCCGGCGATCGGCTCGCGGCACGGCGGTCGCGTCCATTTCGCCCACGGCTACTCCGGCAACGGGGTCGGTCCGTCCCGGCTGGCCGGGCGGATCCTGGCGGCCATGGTGGACGGTGGTACGGACCCGGTCGCGAGCCTCCCGATCGTCGGGGCGAAAGCGCGACGTTTTCCGCCCGAACCGTTCCGCTACATCGGCGCGCGGATGATCCGCGAGGCGCTGGTCCGCAAGGACGAAGTCGAGGACAAGGGTCGCCGTCCGAACCTGGCGGTCCGGGCCGTGGCAAGGCTTCCCCGCTGGCTTGGCTATCGGATCGGCCACTGAATTCCTTGGCCACCTGAAGCGCCACTTCAGAATCTTGACCGGGTCGCTCCCGATCACTAAGATTGCCTTGAGCGACACTAAAGGGGGTAGGCGTCCGACGACGGGCGCAGCAGGAGGGCGACCCGAGCCATGCGAACCCTGTACGCGCCGCGGCTTCCAGCGGTGCTCCTCTCGATCGGCCTGCTGCTGACTGCATGCGGCACCCAGACCGGGGCATCCGCCGACCCAGCCGAGACAGCCTCCGGAGGAGATTCCGAAGCCCCCGCGCCGAGCGATGCCGCCGAGCCGAACGAGCTCCTGGTCCTCGAATGGAGCGGCTATGAGGCAGAGGACTTCTGGACCGATTTCAAGGCAGCCAATGCGGAGACGGAGGTCGCCTTCGAGTTCGGCGACACGGACGCAAACATCCTGGCCCTCATGCAGGGCGGCAGCCAGGCAGACATCTTCCACTTCTATACAGGGTGGCAGCAGTTTTATGTCGACGAGGGCCTGGTCCAGGAGATCGACACCAGTCAGCTGGAGAACTGGGACAAGGTTCCGGTCGAATACCAGGAGCTCGGCCAGATCGACGGCAAGCAGTACTTCGTCCCGTGGGACTGGGGCTTCACTTCCATCCTCTACAACACCGACGAGGTCGACGAGGTCACGAGCTGGGACGCGCTCTTCAACGAGGAGTACGCCGGCCACGTCTCGATGTGGAACGACGGCCCCGGCGCCGTCGCCGTGTCGTCCTACATCAATGGCTGGGATGAAACCAACCTGACCGATGACCAGCTCGCGCAGGTGGAAGCCGACTGGATCGCGCAGAAGGAGCTGAACGCGTTCTATTGGACGGGCGAGTACGTCGACCTGTGCCCCGCCGTGCAGGACGGCACGGTGTGGGTCGCCTATGCCTGGCAGGGATGCTACGCGACGGCACTCGCAGCCGGCGACCCGGTCGCGTACGCCAATCCTGAAGAGGGGCGCAACTCATGGGTCGGCCTGTACGGCATCAGCGCCGATACCGACAGCTACGAGCTGGCCCTCGAATTTCTCGACATGAAGCTGGCTGAGACAACCTGCGGCAACGCCGTGACGCTCTTCTACTACGGGTGCGCGAATGGCGAGGTCATGGCCGCCATCGATGATCCGGTGCTGATCGAGGCCTTTGGACTCGATGACCCCAGCATCCTGGAGGCGACCAATTTCACGCCTCTCGTGACTGAGGAGCAGCGCGCCGCCTGGACCGGGATGTGGGAGCGGGTGCAGGCGGAATAGACGGCGCGGAGCCGGCGGGCCACGGAAATGCTGGGCCGACGAGGAAACCTCCCGTTCCTTGCCGGGCCCCCTTTGCTGTGGCTCACCCTCTTCTTCCTGCTGCCGTTGATCCTGATCGCCGGCTTCAGTCTCCGGGCGGGGTCCGGGGCCATGGGGCCGACGGATCCGTGGGCGCCATCGGTCGAGCACTACCGGGAAATCATCGGAACTGCGGCGTTCATGCGGCTGCTGGGCATATCGGTCCTGATGGCCATGGGAATCGCGGGGCTGGCGACCGTGCTCGCCTATCCGGTCGCCTACTTCCTGACGTTCCGTGCCAGATCGCGGGCAGCGCTGTTTCTGACACTCCTGCTCGTCCCGTTCGCCGTCAGCTACCTCCTGCGAGTGATGGCCTGGAAGCTCATGCTCGGGCCGGAAGGGGGCATCAACTCCCTGCTCGCCACGCTGGGCCTGATCGACGAGCCCATCGGGCTGCTCCTCTACAGTCGCCCCGCGGTGATCATCACGCTCGTGTACGTCTGGATTCCCTTTGCCGCACTGCCGATCTATGCCGCCATGCAACGCATCGATCGAACCCACCTGGAAGCAGCAGCCGACCTCGGTGCCGGACCGTTGGCACGCTTCTGGCGGGTCACCGTGCCGCTCAGCCTGCCGGGTGCGGTGGCGACCTTCTTCATGGTCTTCATCCCGACGGTCGGTGAGTACGTCACGCCGGCCCTGGTGGGCGGATCCGATGGAATCATGTACGGCAATATCATCCTCGGCTTCTTCACGCGCTCCGCCAACTGGCCACTCGGCTCGGCCATGGCGATGATCATGCTCAGCCTGACGCTGGTCCTCGTGGTCGCCGGGCTGCGCCTCACGAGTTTTCGCCGAGCGGCTTCGTGACCGCCGAGGCCGCGGTCATGCGGGTGCGAACAGCCCGTCGAGGCGCCATCGGCGTCGGGCGGACGAGGGTGCCGCTCGGTCCGTTCTATGCCGGCATCCTGATCCTCCTGTACCTCCCGATCGGCGTCCTCTTCGTGTTCTCGTTCAATGCCGGCACCACGCTGTCCTTCCCGCTGGAGGGGATCACCCTCGACTGGTACGCGTCAGTCCTCGACGACACGGCCATCCTCGAAGCTGCACGCAACAGCCTCGTCGTCGGGATCGGGTCCGCATCGCTGGCGACAGTGTTCGGCGCCATGGTGGCCATCGCTGTCCTCCGTTTCCGCTTCCGCGGGCGTCGTGCGCTGCTCGCACTGGCGGGCATGCCGCTCGTGGTGCCGTTCGTTGTCCTGGGCGTTGCCTTCTTCCTGCTCTTCGTGGCCGTCGACGTCCCGCGATCACTGCTCACGGTGGGTATCGGTCACACCGTCATCGCCATCCCCTATGCGACGCTGATCCTGCTGTCCCGTCTCGGGGGCCTGGATCCGGCGCTCGAGGATGCGGCGATGGACCTGGGAGCGACCTATCCAGCGACCCTTCGCCGGGTGGTGCTGCCCCTGATGGCGCCAACCGTGCTATCGGCGTGGCTGACCTGCTTCATCGTGTCCTTCGACGAGATTGCGCTGGCGATCTTCCTGGTCGGTGGCGATCCCACGTTCCCGGTGTTCCTCTACGGACAACTTCGCTTCGCGCAGCGGCTGCCGGTCCTCATCGCCATGGCCGTGCTGTTGATGATCGGGACCGTGGCACTCACCCTGGTTGCCCTCCGACTGCGCGGAAAGGACACGTGATCGATACCGATCTGGACACGGTCGACCCCGCACGTGGTTCGACCGCCTCGCGCGCCGCCGGCATGACTCTGACGGCCGCGCGCAGAGTCATCGATGCCGCGGCGGCCGCCCGGCCGGCATCAGACTCAACTCGAACGAACGGTGCGACGGGCCTGCGGGTGGGTTGCGGCAACGGAGTCGAGGAGCTGCTTCGAGGCTGAAGCGATCGCTTCGACCGCCTGGTCGAACGCCCGCTCGTTGGCGGGAGATGGCTTTCGATAGCCGCTCACCTTGCGCACGTACTGGAGAGCCGCAGCGCTGATCTCGTCGTCGGGGGCCGGCACGGGTCCGGTCCGGAGGGTCTTGATACTTCGGCACATGCGATGAGGATACGCCGATCACGCGTTGAGCAGTTCCTCCAGCGAGCCCAGGACTCGGTCGGCGGCCGACACATCCGTCTCCGCGAACTGCGGCACGGCGATGCATGTCAGCCCGGCCGCCTTGGCGGCGGTCACGCCCGAGGCAGAATCCTCGAGCGCAATCGCATCTGCGGGAGCCACGCCCAGCCGTTCGCAGATGAGCAGGTAGATATCGGGCGCGGGCTTCGGATGCTCCACATCATCCGAGGTGACGATCGCGTCGAACGCATCGGCCAATCCTGCGGTCTGAAGCGCCGTGTCGACGAGGAAGCGTGGCGAATTCGAGGCCAGCCCGAGCTTCACGTCTCCCAGCGAGCGAAGGCCGGCCATCAGCTCCACGGCCCCCGGCAGCGCCTGCACACGCCGCTCGACCCGCGCATGCATGAGCGCGATCATCTCGTCGACCAGTGCCGCCCCGCGTTCAGGCGGCTCGCCCAGCCGATCGGCGAAATAGCCAGCCGTGATGTCGAAGCTGGTGCCGATCACCTGCATCTGGTCATCCCTGGTGAACGTGATCCCGCGACGCGCGAAGAGCTCGACCTCGGCGTCGTGCCACAGGGTCTCGGTATCGAGCAGCAGGCCGTCCATGTCGAAGACCGCGGCCCGATACCGCCCGGAGAGCGGCACTCGCTAATCCTGAGGCGTGAAGAAGGTTCCGCCGGCGGCCGCCAGCGAACGCAGCAGCGGGATGACCCGATAGCGACCGTCCGGCACGGACGCATGAAGCTTATCGAGTGATCGGACGACGGAGCCCAGGCCGATGCGTTCGCCCCAGGCGAGCGGGCCATCCGGCCAGTTCGTCGCCAGCCGCATGGCCGTGTCGATCCCACCGGCTGACGCGACGCCGTCCGCAACCGCGGACGCGGCCTCGTTCACGATCGCTGCCAGGATTCGCTCTTCGATCTGCGACGCGCCGAGCTCCGTCATGCGTGGCGCATCGGCGGCACGCGCAGCGATCCCCGCCCAGGGTGCGCCGCGGCTTCCATCGACTGCATAGTCGTAATATCCCGCGCCCGTCTTGCGCCCGAGCCGGCCGGCGTCCGCCAAGCGACGCTGAACGAGGCAGGGGCGGTAGCGCGGTTCCCCGTAAAACCCCTCGAAGATGGCGGTACCGGCGGCGAGGTTGATATCGGTCCCGACCACGTCGGCGAGCTCGAATGGACCGAGTCGAAAGCCGATCTCGCGCATGGTGTCATCGATGGTGGCGACATCGGCCACTCCCTCCTCCAGGATCCGACATGCCTCCAGGTAGTAGGCGCGCTGCACGCGATTGACGATGAATCCGGGCGTATCGGCAGCGACGACCGGTGTCTTGCCCAGCCGCCGGGCGAGGAATGCGACGCTGTCGACGACCGCCTGATCCGTCATGGGTCCGGGAATGACCTCGACCAGGGCCATGAGCGGCACGGGGTTGAAGAAGTGCATTCCGATCACGCGCGCCGGACGTGCCGTCGCCGATGCGATCTGCGCCACGGCCAGTGAGCTGGTGTTGGTGGCGAGGATGGTGTCGGGCAGCATCGCCTCATCGAGCCGCTGGAACGCGTCGCGCTTGAGCGCAAGATCCTCGGGGATGGCCTCGATGACCAGGTCCGTCGCGACAAGCTCCTCGAGCGTCCCGCTCAGGCTCAACCGGTCCACGGCCGCAGTCCGCTCAGCCTCCGTCAGCTGATCCTTCTCAACCTTCCGGGCCAGAAAGCCGCCGATGCGGTCCCGCGCGCGGTCGGCGGCCCCGACGACTGGATCATGGACGAGCACCTTGAGCCCTGCCTCGACCGCGACCTGCGCGATGCCGGCGCCCATGGTGCCCGCGCCGAGGACCCCGATCGTGGTGACCTCGTTCATCGGCCGTTGAATTCCGGTTCCCGCTTCTCCGAAAAGGCGGCGACGCCCTCGGCGTGATCGTCGCGACGACCGACGATCTCCTGGAGCGCCGCCTCGGCGTCGAGGCTCTCCGGCAGGGTGGCGTCCTCCGCATTATTGACGAGCCGCTTCGTCAGGCCGATGGCGCCGGTGGGTCCGGCCGCCAGCCGCGCGGCGAGCTTCCGGGTCACCTCTGCAAGCTCCTCCGCGGGGACGACGGCGGCGACCAGACCGCAGGCCCGGGCCTCGTCCGCGGTGAGCTCTCGCTCACCCAGCAGGATCTCGAATGCCCGATGGCGCCCCACGGCTCTGACCAGCGTGCGTGTCAGTCCGGAGTCCGGCACCAGGGCGATGCGGTTGAAGGCCGGCACGAACCGCGCCTGCGCCGCTGCGACCACGAGGTCGGCGGCCAGCGCCACGCTGACGCCCGCACCCGCGGCCACTCCGTTCACCGACGCGACCACCGGCTTGGGGATGCCACGGATGGCCTGGATGAGCGGGTTGTACTCAGTGACGAGGATGCGACGGAACTTCCGTTCATCGCTCCCGCCGCGCAGGTCGGCCCCAGCACAGAAGCCACGACCGGCACCGGTAATGACGAGGGCGCGTACGCCGGCGTCTCGGCCTGCCGCCTTGATGGCCGCGAGCAGCTCACCGCGCATCGGCGCGTTCAGGGCGTTGAGTGCATCCGGCCGGTTGAGCGTGACCGTCAGGACGTCGTTGTCCCGCGCCAGCAGGAGTGTCTCGTACGGCTGGTCAGGCATCGGGACGGATTGTACCGGCGAGGAGGCATGGAAACGCCCGGTGCCTCGTGGGCCACCGGGCGTTTCGCATGGGCGAGAGAAGGTCAGACGGTGCTGTTGCCGCTTCGCTTGGTGATCATGTTCCACAGGAACACGACGATGATGGCGCCAACGATGGCGGCGAGGATCGTTCCGATGTTGATGCCGGTCAGCCAGTCGTCATTGCCGGTCAGGAGGCCGAACAGGAACCCGCCGACCATGGCACCGACGATGCCGGCGATCAGGCCGCCGAGAACTCCATAGCCCTCGTCACCGGGGACGACCTTGCTTGCGATGAAGCCGGCAATGGCGCCGACGACAAGCCACGCGATGATGCTCATGTGTAGATTTCTCCCTCGTACTGCAACTCGGGGACGGTCTGCCGCACCCGGGACCTGCATGCTTGCAACTTCCGTACCTGCCAGGCGAGCAACCGCCTATCCGCTCAGCGAGCGAGCGTGTAGAAGCTCCCCACATCCGCCATTCCGGCGGCCGCGTATAACCTGTGCGCCACCAGCCGCAGATCGCCGGACTCGAGTACCGCCGCGTACGCGCCGCAACGGATCGCTTCGGCGAACGCGGCGTCCAGGAGCGCAGCCCCGATGTCACGGCCGCGGGCCGACTCGGAAACGATGAGGTCCGGAATCCAGGCCTGCGGCGCCGTCGTGAAGAAGGGGTGACGGAATTGGAGGCTGATGAACCCGACCGGGTGATCATCGAGCAGCGCGAGCATCGATCCGACATCGGCACCGGCGACGTGCTGCGAGTACGTCCGGCGCAGCGCCGGCAGACGTTCCTCGGTCGGGGTGGGCCGCCCCAACTCCGCCAGCAGCATGGTGGTGCTCGTGAAATCGTGGTCGTCGTCCACGATCGGTCGTATCCGGACGCCATCGGCCGGGGTGATGTCGCGCGTTCGCACCGGAGCAATCTGAAACAGCTTTCCCTTGTTGACGAATCCGGTCGCCTCGTACAGCGCGCGTGCGATCGTCCGATCGGTCCCAACCTCGAGCGTCACCTGGTGACCGCCGCGCAGGCGCCATTCCGCGATGGCCGCTCCGAGCAATGCGCGCCCGATTCCACGTCCCCGAAATCGCTCGCGGACGTACAGGTCGCTGACCCAGCCTTCGAACGTCGCGTGGTTCAGTTGGCGCCTGAATCGGAAGCCGATGAAGCCTGCTGGCTCCCCGTCAGCCATCGCCAGGAACGGTGTTGCGTCCGCGTCGTTGAGGAGCGCCTCGTAGCGCGCCCGGTGCGGCTGCGGGTCGGTGTCGTCCATGCCGTAGAGCTCACGAGCCAGCCGCAGGGCGTCATCAAAGTCCTGGCGGCCGAGGGGACGCAGCTCCACGCCGGCGGGGCGCGGGACCGCCAGGCCGCCGACGGCGTGATCCGGGTTGCCGAGGCTCATCGGCCTGTGAAGTCGGGCGTGCGCTTCTCGAGGAAGGCGGCCATCCCCTCCTTCTGATCCTCCGAGGCGAAGAGCAGGTAGAAGAGGCGTCGCTCGTGGGCGAGCGCATCGGTCAGGCTCATCTCGTGGGCGGCGTTGACGGCCTCCTTGGCCAGACGCAGCGCGATCGGGCTCTTTTCGGCAATCTTCGCCGCCAGCGTCAGCGTGTCCTCGACACACAGCTCGTCCTGGGTGACGCGGGCCACCAGGCCGGCCGCCTCGGCCTCGCGAGCGGTGATGGGTTCACCGGTCAGGATCATCTTCATCGCCTTCGACTTGCCGATGGCGCGCGTCAGCCGCTGCGTACCACCTGCACCCGGGATGACGCCGATGCTGATCTCCGGCTGCCCGAACCTGGCACCTTCACCGGCCACGATCAGGTCGAGCGTCATCGCCAGCTCACACCCGCCACCGAGGGCCCAGCCATTGACGGCGGCCATGACCGGCTTGGTGATCCGCCGGATTCGATCCCACTGGGCGATGCGGTTGGTGACGAGCATCTCGATCGGCGTCGCATTGGCCATCTCGCCGATGTCGGCGCCCGCGGCGAACGCGCGCTCGTCGCCCGTCACGACGATGGCGCGGACCGTATCGTCACGGTCCAGCTCCTCGAGCGCCTCGCACAGCGCGGTCATGACCGCTCCGTTCAGCGCGTTCAGCTGCTTCGGGCGATTCAGGCGAACGAGCGCCGTGCGCTGCTCCGGCTGGCGCTCGACCAGGACGAGCTGGTCGTCGTTCACGGTTCGCTCCGTCGCCGAGTTGCCGGCGGCACCCTGTCATCAAATATATCACTCTCGATATATCCGGTGAGTGGGTCGTGCGTGCGTGTGCAGGCTCTCGACGCGGCCGTCACGCGTCGCTCCACGGGTCCGGCAGCTCGGCGGCGCAGACACCGCAGAACCGATGAGCCGCGGGCAGCCCGACCGCTCCGCAGGAGGCACAGGCTCGACCCTCCCCACTCTCCAGCGAGCGGAGCTCCGCGAAGCGCGGCTTGCGTTTCTCGTGGAAGGCGGCCACTGCCTCCTTGGTCTCGTCCGCGGTCGAGTGGACGGCGAGCCAGTCGCGGGCATGCTCCACGGTCTGCGACCAGACCAGGTCGCGCCACCAGTTGAGCTGCGTCTTGGTATAGCGCATCGCCTCGGGGAGCTTGCGCGCGAGGTTCTCCGCCAGCCCGGCAACCGTCGAATCCAGCTCCGAGCGCGGGACGACCCGCGAGACGAGGCCCCAGTCAAGCGCCTGAGCCGGCGGAATCGGTTCACACAGCATGACGATCTCGCGCGCCCGCCGGTCGCCGACGATGAGCGGAAGCCACTGGGTGGCGCCGCCGGCCGGCACCGACCCGTGCTCCGGGCCGACGTGACGGATGTAGGCATCGTCCACGAGGACCGACAGGTCGCAGGCCATCTGAAGCTCGTTGCCCCCGCCGACGCAGATCCCGTTGATGCGCGCGATCGTGGGCTTGCCGATATGCCGAAGGCGGTCGTGCATCTCGATAAAGGCGCCCATCCAGCGCCAGTACTGTCCGGAGGTGGCGCCCATGGCTGCCTGCTCGTCGAGGTCGGCGCCGGTGCAGAAGGACCGATCACCGGCACCGGTGACCACCACGACCGCGACAGACTCATCCCAGGAAGCCTGCTCGAATGCGCGTCCGAGCTCTCTCAGTGTCGGGAAGTCGAGGGCATTGAGGACGTCCGGTCGATCGATGGTGACGGTTGCAACGCCCGCGTGGGCGTCGCGCTCGTACCGAATGTGCTCGAAGCCGAGGCTGCTCGGATCTGCCGCCGTGGGCGAGCCGGGCTCAGGCATCGGCCTCATCGGGAGCGATGAACATGGTCACGCCGGCGCCCGCGAAATTCCGCAGGTCCTTGGCGCTGGCGGCACCCGCCTCGGACATGACCGCGTCGTCGAGGTGAGCGGCCGAGTCGAAGGCCATCTCGGCCATCAGGTAGTAGGCGGACTCGCGACCACCCACGCCTGCGAGCTGGGAGAGGCGCACGTCGCGCAGGTTCGGATAGCGAGACACGATCGGCATGTGGACGTCGCGGTAATGCGCGTCGAACGCATCGGTGTCTTCTGGAGTCTTGTACAGGACGACCAGTCGGGGCATGCGGCTACTGCTTGAAGTAGTCGGCGTTGATCTGGACGTACTTCACCTGGTCGTCCGGAACGGCATCCTCGGCGAAGATGGCCGTGACCGGACACTCCGGCTCGCAGGCCCCGCAGTCGATGCACTCGTCCGGATCGATGAAGAACATCGCGTCGTCGTCGGTGGCATGGATGCAATCGACCGGGCAGACGTCGACGCAACTCGCGTCCTTGACGCCGATGCACGGCTCGGTGATCACGTAGGTCATTGTGCGAACGATGCCCTCATGCGGGTGGCTGCGACGAGCCGTCGTGAGTCTACACCGATGCCACCGGCTAGCATGGCGCGGTCATGAAGCTCACCGATCTCGGTCACCGACCGCTCGTCGTGGCGGCCGTCACGCCCCTCACCGATGATGGCGCCGCGCTCGACCTGGAGGCGGTGGCGCCCTATGTCGCCTTCCTCGAATCACACGGAGCAGACGGCGTCTTTGCCTGCGGCACGACCGGCGAGGGGGTGCTCCTCTCACTCGACGAGCGTCAGCGCGTGGTGGCCGCCTACCGAAGCGCGGTCTCGGGCGCGCTGATCGTGCATGCCGGCGCCCAGAACACTCGCGACACGGTCGCCCTGGCCGCGCACGCCAGGGAGATCGGGGCCGATGCGGTCGCCGTCATCGCGCCGCCGTACTTCGCTCTCGACGCCGACTCGCTCACCACCCATTTCGTCGCGGCGGCGCGCGCAGCCGCGCCCCTCCCGTTCTACTGCTATGCGTTCACCGCAAAATCCGGCTATCCCCTGCCCGTGGAGGTGATTCGGCGCATCGGCGATGCTGTCGACAATCTCGCCGGCCTGAAGGTGAGCGAATCGCCGTTCGAACGTGTCGAGCCGTACCTGGACCTGAGCCTTCCGGTGCTGATCGGCAGCGAACCGCTCATCGCCGACGGTATCGCCAGGGGAGCGCTCGGCACCGTGTCCGGCATGTCGGCCGCATTCCCCGACGTGGTCCGAGCCGCCCTCGACGCAGCCGACGATGAGGCCACCGCCCGGCTGCGCACCCTTCGTGACGCCATGGAGCAGAGCGGGCAGTTCGTTGCCGCGGCCAAGCACGTGCTCGGCGTGCGCGGCATCTCGGTGGGCCTGGGGATGCGCGCGCCTCTCCGTGGGCTCAGCCCCTCCGAGGCGACGACGCTCCAGACCGCGGTCGCCGCGTTTCTCCCGGCAGGCTAGCCGCGAAGCCGATCCCGCAACCGGGCCGTCACGATGCCCAGCCCGATGCCGTAGACCCAGTGTGACACCAGCATGGTTGCCACCCGGCCCGGCCGATCGCGCGAGGCGGGGGGCATGATGTGGAGGGCCGGCACCCATCCCTGGTAGCTCACGAGCCAGACACCCGTGCCGAAGATGGCACCGGAGGCGGCAACGAGGCCGACCGGCGCACGACGCAGCCCACTGACGAGCAACCCGTACAGCGCTCCGGTCAGGATGCCGAACCCGACGTGCGCTATCGCGGCGACGGCGTGTTCCTCGTCCTCGTGGGCCGGTCGCCCGGTCGCCTCCGCGATCACGTCCTGGGCAATGCGCTCCGGTGGAAGTGGCCCGGTCAGGCCCGCCCGGCGAGCGAGCAGCATGACGACGCTCATCGCAAGGGTCGCGGCAAGCCCACCTGCGGCGCCGGCGGCGGCAGAACTGAGCGTCGTCCTGATTCGGCTCACGCGTTCCGCGAAGCATGGATCGTGCCGAACCAGGGCGCGCCGCCTCAGACCGTGGAGAGGTCGGCGGCGGCCTGCTCGGCGCGCAGGGACGCGTAGCCCGGCTTGATGAGCTCGTTGATGATCCGAAGCCTGCCGTCGAATGACCAGAAGGCGGACTTCATGGCATTCAGCGTCAGCCACTCCATGTCGTCGAGGCCGATCCCGAAGGCCCCGTGCAGGGTCGCGAACTCGCTGCTGAGCGAGATGCCGCTCATGAGCCGATTATCCGTGTTGACCGTGACGCGGAAGCGCAGACGGCGCAGCAGGTCGAACGGGTGCTCGCCGATCGAGGATGCCGCCCCGGTGTGAACGTTCGAGGTCGGGCACATCTCGAGTGGCACCCGTGTGTCTCGAACGTACGTCGCCAGGCGGCCCAGCGCCACGCGACCATCCGCCCGGACCGTGATGTCGTCAACGATCCGCACGCCATGGCCCAGCCGCTCCGCCCCACACCACTGGAGCGCCTCCCAGATCGATGGCAGCCCGAAACCCTCGCCTGCGTGGATGGTGAAGTGGAAATTCTCGCGCGCGATCAGGTTGAAGGCATCGAGGTGCCGCGTCGGTGGATAGCCGGCCTCCGGTCCGGCGATATCGAAGCCGACCACACCCGCATCCCGATGGCGGACCGCCAGCTCGGCAATCTCGACCGACCTCGCCGCCTGGCGCATCGCGCTGAGGATCAGGCCGACAGTGATCGGCCGCCCCTTAGATCCGGTGCGGAACCCGTCGAGCATGGCCGTCACGGCCTCGTCCAGGGTGAGTCCGCCATCGGTAAGCAGTTCGGGCGCCATGCGTACCTCGGCATACACGATGCCGTCGGCGGCAAGGTCACTGGCGCATTCGGCAGCCACCCGCTCGATGGCGTCGCGCGTCTGCAGGACCGCGACGGTGTGTCGGAACCCGTCGAGGTAGAGCTCCAGCGACTTGCGGTCAGCACCCAGCGTGAACCATCGGCTCAGCTCATCTGGATCCGTCGTCGGCAGCTCCCGGTAGCCGATCTCGGACGCTAGCTCGACCACGGTCCCCGGTCGGAGCCCGCCGTCGAGATGGTCGTGCAACAACACCTTGGGGGCGCGCCTCGCGAACTCGAGCGTCAGTTCGGGCGCCATCGGTTCAGGCTACGGAGGGGCCAAGAGGGGAGGCCGTACCGGCGTCAGAGCCACTCGAAGGTTGCTCCTTGAGCTCGACGAAGATCACGTGCGATTCCGAAGCCCCGACGTTCTCTCCGGCATGCTGCTGCGCGCTGAGCCATCTCGTCATGCCCGCCTGAAGCTCCACCTCGGTCTCATTCCCTTCGGTGAAGAGACGGCGCCGGAAGGAGCTGAGCGTGTACCTGACGCTGTCCGGATGCTGATGCGGCGTGGTTCGATCGCCCGGGCGATCCCGATATTCAAGCACCCGCACCCGCTCGTTCTCCATGACGACGCGATAGAACTGGGCATTCGTCACGACCGGATCGTTCTTCATTGGCCGATATTACCGGGCGTCGCCCAGGCGTAGCGCACAGTGGACGCTACCACGCGATCCGCGATCTCGGCAGGCGTCGTGCAAGGAAGAGGCGGATGAAGCACTTCCTTGCAGCCGCTGTTCTGGCGGCAGTCGTCGTAGTGGCCGGCTGTACCTCGCCCGAGAACGAGGGTGGGACACCACTGCCGTCATCCCGCAGCGAGCCGGCCCTCTACGAGGAGGGCGTCGGTCCCAGCGAGGACCAGGGCGAGCTCGACGAAGGTGGCGACGACAGCGCTCCCTGAGTCGGCTCCCTAATCGCTCATTGGCTGACCGGCCGCCACTCCATGCCCGGCGCTGATGGTGCGCTCGTGGGTGTCGGAGGTGGCCGCCGTGTTCATCTGGAAGCGAGATGGCGGAGCAGCCTCAGCGAAGCGCCGGATGCTTTCCTCGGTCAGGTCGTAGCCGAAGCGGATGGCGGCCACGTTGTCGTCCTCGAAGCGACGTGGCAATGATTCACGAATAGCCGCCTCGTCGAAATCGATTGCCGCGAGGCGCAGGAGTCGCCCCAGCGCGATCATGTTGCCGAACAGCTCCTTGCCGAAGTGCTGGCTTCCGAGGGAGGCGAACGGGATCTGCTCGGCGCCGGGCACGTCCAGCCCGAGGTCGGCGACCACCTTGCGGCCGCTGATGCGGAGGTGGCCCTTGTCGGCCAGCTTGAGCATGATGTCCGCCTCCTCGACCACCGGATTGCCGATCGGCTCGTCGTCGAAGATGAGAAAGGCGTCGCTCATGCTGCCTCGGACGGACGAGTCGTAGTCGAACAGGACCGTGACCTCCTTGCCCATCCGCGCCAGGAGCGCGCCCATGACGCCTGCGATGACGCGCACCCCCTGGCCGCCGACGCCATCGAGCGCGATCTTCGTACTCATTCCGGCTCGATGCCCGCTTCGCGCATGGCATCTTCGAGGCTGATCTCACGCTGTGCGACGCGCAGCTTCAGCTCGGACGGCAGACGCTGCATGAGGGCAAGCTTGCGCTGCGCCGCGGCGCGCTTGGCTTCCTTCGAATCGGACGAGACCGATGCGGGCTTCGCATCATCCGCCGTTCGCGGGTTCGCCGGCTGCGGGTCGCCGCCGGGCTGGCCGCCGATCAGGTCTCGCGCCTCCGCCACCGCCTCGGCCTTTTGCGCATCCAGCTCGGCCTTATGCTCCGTCTCCGGGTCGGTGCCGGTGATCGAGGACTCGACCTCGCCGGGCGCCACCGGCGCGTCCATCGGGGCGCTGGCACCGGTGCGCAGCCACTCAGGAATCTCGAGTCCCGCGTCCGCCAGTGCCTCCGGCAGCGTGATCTCGCGTTGCGCAACCCGCATCTTGATCTCCGGCGACAGTTGACCCATGAGCGCCGCTCGCTCCGTGGACTCGGCGCGGCGGCGAGCCTTCTCGTCGTCGGTCCGCTCGACGGACTTCGTGGCGGCTTCGGGCGCCGTCGCGCCACCGTCACCGGGCGAGTCGGTCGCCGACGCCATCGGTCCCGCCGGCTGCACCGGCAGCGCTCGCGGGCGCTGGGCATCGGTCTCTCCATGGCCGTTGGTGCTCGGGTGGTCGGCCGGATAGACCACCCCGATCTCGAAGGCGTTGAGCTGGGTCGCGTCCTTCGCCGCTCGCCTGTAAGTCTTGCGGTAGAAGGTGAGCATCTCATTGGCGCTGGCGAAGCCGATGCGCCGCCCGTTGTTCTCGATGCACTGGCTGGTGATGTCGACAAAGCTGAACCCTGGCCACTCGATCGCCTCGCGGATCACGTTGCGCAGGTGCAGCTGGTGATAGACGGTCGACTTGGCGTAGAGGGCGTGGGGCGAGGAGCGCACGAGGCCCTGGAGATTGATCGGCGTGTTCGGGTTGCCGCCGGGGCTGGACAGCGTCTTCGTGCCGGTCGGCGTGGTCGGCCCGGTCTGTCCGCCTGTCAGGCCGTAGATCTCGTTGTTGTTGCACAGCACGGTGACCGGCGCATTGCGGCGGATGGTATGGATCAGATGGTTGCCGCCGATGCTGGCCGTGTCGCCGTCCCCGGCCACCACGATCACGTTCATCTCGGGTCGCACGGTCTTGATCGCCTCCGCCACGGGCAGGGTCCGTCCGTGGAGGGTGTAGACCGCCTCGTGCTTGAGGTAGCCGCCCATGCGCCCGGTGCAGCCGATGCCGGTCACGATCACCGTGTTGCGCTCGTTCAGACCCATCTCGTCGAGGGTCATGGCCAGCATCATCATGATCGTGCCGATGCCACAGCCCGGGCACCAGATGGTCGGGAACAGGTCGAGCTTGAGCCGATCCTTGTAGGTCATCTCTGCCATCGGCGCCTCAGGCATGGTTCGAAGCCTCCGCCGCCGCTCGCATCGCTTCGGCCCGCGTCGCGTCCTTTCGCTCCATTACTGGGACCGAACAGCCGCCTCGGAGCTTACTCATCACTTACCCCACCCCCAGTGGCGAGCGCGGTCGGGCATCGGACGGCTTCTGTGGAATGGGCGGCTCAGACGATCCGCCGCCGAGCACCCGGTCGATCCCCTCGCGAACTGCCTCGAGCGAGATCCGGCCACCGAGCAGCGGCACCCGCTTAACCTCGCGATGGATGGCAAGCTCGACCAGGTCGGCGTACTGGCCGTCATTGGCCTCGACCACCACGACCTCGCGATACCGTGAGGCGACAGCGGCAAGCTCCGCATCCAACACCGGAAAGATGCGGATCGGCCGAAAGAGCGCGAACTCGTCGCGCAGGGGTGCTGCGACCCGCGACACGATCCCGTAGCACACGATGAGCACATCGGCATCGAGGTTCCAGCCGTGCTCGTAGCGCGCGTACCGCGACGCGACCTCGAGATGCCGATGCTTCGCCGCATAGAACTGGCGCAGGTACTCATCGGCATCGGCGGTGGCGGGCTCGCCGGCGTTCGGGCCGTGCTCATACATGAGGACGCCGGCGAAGAAGCGTGGTGCATCCACGAAATCGCCCAGGGCCGGCAACTCGCGCGGAACGATGGGGGCAGAGGCCGCGAGCTCGTCGAGGTCGACCACCTCGTTGAGGTGCGCCACGAATGTGTCGGACAGCACGACCACCGGTGAGCGGGACTCTTCGGCGGCGTTGAACGCGTCGATCGTCAGCCGAAATGCCTCCTCGACGCCGTTTGGATAGAACGCGATGGGCGTGTAGTCACCGGTGCTCCCCCACTTGACCTGCATGATGTCGCCCTGCCCCGGCATGGTCGGCATCCCCGTGGCGGGACCGACCCGCATCACGTTCACGAACACGCACGGCACCCCGACCTTCTGCGCGTAGCCCACGGCCTCCTGCATGAGGCTGAAGCCCGGACCGGAGGTGGCGGTGAACGACTTGGCGCCGGCCAGCGAGGCACCGATGATTGCGTTGGCGCTCGCGATCTCATCCTCGGCCTGGAGGAATCGGAACTCCGGATGGTCAGCCGCGTGGCCCGATGCGACGTTCAGGATTTCGGTGGACGGGCTGATCGGGTATCCGGCGTA
This sequence comes from Chloroflexota bacterium, assembly GCA_030859955.1. Classification (GTDB taxonomy): domain Bacteria; phylum Chloroflexota; class Limnocylindria; order QHBO01; family QHBO01; genus JACDBZ01. The sequence goes on from JALZJE010000012.1 coordinate 55,841, forward strand.
ATAGCTGGCCCCTGCGGCCAGCGCCCCGCGGAAGACGGCCTCGTTGCCCTGCGTCAGCTTGCGCGTCATCGGTCCTTGGTGGAATGCGCTACCACGGCTGACGGGATCATCTCGATCGCCAGGTCGGGGCAGTAGCGCTCACACAGCCCGCAGAGGATGCAGTTGTCCTCCTCGATGATGGCGTCGTTGCGCAGGACGAGGGTGTTCTTCGGGCAGATCTCGACGCAGATGTCGCAACGCTTGCAGAAGACCGGGTTCCAGCTGATGTTCGCGTAGTCGACCCAGCGAATCCCGTCATGGTGGTCCTCGGACGTCCCCGATCCGAAATCCAGCGCGGATGGGGGCTGCTCAGCTGTCATGGGCCGACGATGATAGACCCTCGCCCAGCGATGTGGATGGCGTCAATCGGTCCAGGTCGTGGGCAACCGGTACCATCCCCGACGATGTCTGTCTCCGACCGCCTGGCTGCCCTTCCCGCTCTCGTTCTCTTCCTGGTGGCCTGTACCAGCGCGCCGCCCTCCCCGTCCGCGTCCGTGCCGCGGTCCTCGAATGCCAGTTCCTCGAGCGTGGCATCCGCCACCGCGAGCCCGACGTCGACGCCGACCACCGAACCCACACCCACCCAGGCCCCCCGCGTCGAGGTTCCGCTCGCCGTGGTGACGGGCTACACGAGTGCAACGGCGTCAGTCACCGCCGCCGAGGTGAAGGCCGCGGTCGAGGCAGACAGCCTGATCCAGGCGTGCGACCTGTTCACCGCTATCAACCCGGTGCCGCGCTGCCTGGACGCAGCCGATATCGTGCCGCATCTCATCGCGAACCCGGACGAGCTGGCACTGCTCCCGGCCGGGCTCGTGGTGCCCACGATCAAGGTCCTGCCGGTCGATGGCGCGGACCTCTTCGGCAATGCTGACGCACGCTCGAAGCCGTATCCGTTCACCACCGTTATCGAAGGTCCGCCGGACGGCTGGGCGTACGACCCCTCTGAGATTCGCACGCTGATGAGCCTCGGCGACTCATGCCCGGATCGTGGCGTCGCGTTCGCGGCGATCACGCAGGGACGTGGTTGGGACTGGGTCTTCGGCGGCGGCACCGCGGCATACAACGCCGTCTACCCGAACCCGGTGCCGGAGGGGTTCGTCGGCAACGGCTTCAACATCGTGGATGCGGTTCCGACCGGGAACGAGGGTGCCGTGGCGGAGCTCGTCAGCGGGGCGGACATCACCCTCGACGACTTCGAATGCCCGGTGGTCGATGACTTCACCGTCAACGATGGCGTGGTCTTCAGCATCGATCCCGAGGTGCTTCCGCGCCTGCGGGACACATATGGGGTGGACGTCGCCACGCTGGCCGCGAACCACCTGTTCGACCGAGGCACCCCCGGGTTCCTCGAGACACTCGAGCAGTTCGAGGCGGCGGGCATCCCGATCACCGGCGCCGGCCCGGACCTCGACGCGGCACTCGATCCTGCCTTCGTCGACGTGAACGAGATGACATTCGGGTTCGTCGCCTTCAACGAAATCCCCGGCTCGCTGGAGGCCGGGCCCGGCCAGCCCGGCGTCCTGTGGCTGCGTGACGAGAACGTCGTCGAGGCAGTTTCCCGCGCTCGGGCAGAGGCCGATCTGGTGTTCTGCGTGCCGCAATGGTGGGGCGGCGGCGAGTACCACGCCCAGTTCCTCGGCGATATGCGTCGGCAGCAGGCGTTCTTCTTCGATGCCGGCTGCGACCACGTGATCGGCCATGGCACCCACTGGTCCGGACCCATCGAGATCACGCCGACCGACGACGGTGTTGACCGAGTCACCATGGTCAGCCACGGCAACTTCCTGTTCGGCCAGGAGTGGAGCCAACAGACGCAGGAAGGCGTGCTGCTCGAGCTGGCATTCCGCGGGACGAAGCTTGCACAGGCCCGCATGCACCCGTACATCATGCTCGAGCAGGCCCAGACCAACCTCACGGACCCTGAGACCGATGGGACCTACGTCCTCAACCGAATCTACGAGGCGTCCGGCCTCACGCGGTGAGCGAATTCCAATCCGTCAGCCGCGCTCCAGGCGGGCGGCCTCCGGCACCGGCCCGGCGTGCTCTGCCTCCCGGGGGCGACCGGAGACCATTGCCACCACGGCGCCGATGATGATTGCGGTCGCGATCAGCGTCCGCGGGGTGATCGGTTCCGAGAGGATCACGGCGCCGAGCGCCACCGCGACGATCGGGTTGACGTACGCGTAGGTGCCCACGGTCGAAACCGGGACGTTGGCCAGGAGCCAGGTATAGGCGGTGAAGGCCACGAGCGATCCGAAGACGATGAGGTACGCCACCGCGACGAGCGAGCGGACCGAGAATGTTTCCACGTCCGTGCGTCCGATCTCACCGATCACGATGCCCGCCGCGAACAGCACGATGCCGCCTGCCAGCATCTCCATGCCCGTGCTGAGCAGCTGCGAGCTCGGGAGCGGCGCGCGGCGCGCGTACAGGGACCCGGCGGCCCACGAGATCGTGGCACCGATGACCAGGCCGATGCCCAACGGATTCAGGTCCGCGATCCCCTTGACGGGCGCGAGCAGGATGGCGACCCCCACGATTCCGGCGATCAGTCCGCCGATGACGAGCGCGCTTGGCCGGCGCCGGCTCAGGAGCGCATCGAACACCGCCAGCCAGATTGGCATCGTCGCGACCAGCACGGCTGCGATGCCGGATGGGATGAACAGCTCGGCAAGCACCACGCCCCCGTTACCACCGAGCAACAGGAGGGAGCCGATGACGAACGCGGAACGCCAATGGATCGCCGTCGGCCGCTCAGCCGGCGCATCGCTGCGCCGGAAGCGAGCGTGGGCGGTGAGCGCACCGAGCATCAGGAGACCCGCCACCACATAACGAACACCGGCCGACAGGAGCGGCGGCAGGGTCTCGATCATCACCGCAATGGCGAGGTAGGTGGAGCCCCAGACCACGTAGACGATGAGCAGCGCGATCACGACCGCGGCGGTCGACGGCCGCGACGATTTCGCGAGAGTCACCGCGCCATTGTGACGCTAGCGAGGATCCTCCGGATCGGTCGGAAATTCCGGCTCCTGAGCGTCGGCCGGATCGTTGGCCACGCCCGCCTGGCTGCTCCCGGCTGCGAGGGACGTGAACCACGGCTTCGCCTGGTCTCGACGGACGCGGTCGAATCCGGCGCCGGGAACCAGCTGTTCCTCGGCGTGGACCTGGGCGCCCGGAGGCGCCGACTGCGGGGGCGCATCCGTGCCGAGCGCGGCCGCATCGGCGCCCTCGAGGCCTCCCAGTCGATCGACCGTCCGACGCTTGCCTTCCATGGCGCTCCTCCGTGCACGATCGGTACCGCGAATGAGCGGCTGCCCTACCGGGGCAGTGCGCGCTCTGAGGGACCGACATAGCGAACATCAGGGCGAATGAGCACGTTGACCGCCGCCTGCTCCAGGCAGTGTGCGGTCCATCCGGCGTGGCGCGCCAGGGCGAACGTCGCGGGGAAGAGATTGGGAGGCAGCCCGACACCCTGGAGCACGGCGGCGGCGTAGTACTCGACGTTCGTCTTGATCGGATAGTCGGGCTTGAAGTCGGCAAGGACGCGCAGCGCGATCTCCTCGACCGCGACCGCTTTGTCCAGCCAGTCGGTCACACCCGCCTGGCTCTCGGCCACCGAGCGCAGCGCCGCGGCTCGCGGATCGTAGGCCCGGTAGACCCGATGCCCGAAGCCCATCAGCCTCTCCCCGCGTTCGAGGGTGGCTCGGATCCATGCCTCCGCCTGGTCGACGGAGCCCATCTCGTGAAGCTGATCCACCACCTCGGCCGGCGCGCCGCCGTGCCAGGGGCCCTTGAGCGCTCCGATGGCGCCGGCGACGGCGCTGGCGAGGTCCGAATGCGTCGAGATGATGACCCGCGCCGCGAACGTGGAGGCGTTGAATCCGTGCTCCGCGCCGACGATGAAGTAGGCATCGAGGGCCCGGGCGGCGGCGGGCTCCGGGTGTTCGCCCCGCAGCTGGTAGAGGAATCCGGCTGCCAGGCCGAGCGATGGGTCGGGCTCGATGGGATCCAGGCCGTCCCGCAACCGGGCGAATGCCGCCAGGGCCGACGGCGCGAGCGAAGTCAGCGCCCGGGCCTGATCGACGGTGGGAGGCCAGAGGCTGCCGGTGACAGCGCCCCAGGCCGAGACCGCCGTCCGCAGTGCGTCCATCGCGTTGGCCGATGGTGGCATCAGTCGCAGGACCGCGACGATCTCATCAGGAAGGGCGGAGCAGGTCAGCTGCGCATCGCCATGCCAGGCGCCGGTCCACAGGAGCTCGGCGACCTGTGCGTACGAGCCACGCTCGACGAGCTCGCCGATCGGATAGCCCCGGTACTGAAGCCGGCCGTTGTCGCCATCCACGCTGGCCAGCTCGGTTTCGCCGGCCAAGACGCCCTTGAGCCCCGGCGACAACGCTCGTTCGGTGTCCGTCATCTCCCCGCAAGTCTAGCCGTGGGTCGGCGTAACGTTGCGCGCCCGTCGAGCGTCCTGTGCCTCGCCAACCGGTCGCCACGGAGAACACACCACCATGCGCATCCCTTCAGCCGCCATCTTCATTGGCATCCTTGCGATCACCGGCTGCGCCGGCGACGTTGCCAGTTTGAGCAGCGCATCCCTCGGCTCACCTACCCCCTCGAGCGCATTGGGCGCATCCGCGGCTCCGAGCAGCGACCCGGTCCCATCCGCCCAGGTCGGAACCTTCAGCTGCGACCTCCCGGTGGTCACCGATGCCACCACGGCCCTGGCAAACATCACCGATGTCCGGGTCGGGACTCATTCGGATCACGACCGCGTCGTCTTCGAATTCGCCGATGGCCTGCCGGAGGTCACGCTGGATCGCGCGACGCCACCATTCACGCACGACGCCTCAGGCCTGCCGATCGAGGTCGATGGCGCGAGCTTCCTCCGCCTTACCATGCGCGGCGGAACGAAACAGACAGCCGACGGCACGAGCAGCTACGAGGGACCGACCGACCTGGACCCCGCGTACCCGATGCTGGTCGACCTCGTGGAGGGCGGCGACTTCGAGGCGCAGAGCACCTGGTACCTGGGACTCGCTGCCGAGGCCTGCGTGCGGGTCATCCAGCTCACTGACGATGGCACGGCGCGCCTGGTGATCGACGTCGAGCACTGACGACTGGGACCAGCGGTGGATTGTCCGGTAGCATCCGAGTCCGCATCCACACCCAGGAGAACCGATGGCCGACCGACCCAGCTCACCGTCCGGTGACCTCGACCTCACGAAGAAGTACACGGCGGATCTCAAGACCGAGAAGGGCGACATCAAGGTCGAGCTGTATGCCGATCGCGCCCCTCGGACCGTCGAAAACTTCATCAACCTCGCGCGCGCCGGCTTCTACGACGGCACGACCTTCCACCGCGTGATCAGCGGATTCATGGCGCAGGGCGGCGATCCCACCGGCACCGGGACCGGAGGTCCGGGCTACCAGTTCGGCGACGAGTTCCATCCGTCCCTGCGTCACGATGGCGCCGGCACCCTCTCCATGGCCAATGCCGGCGCAGGCACGAACGGCAGCCAATTCTTCATCACCCTTGCGGCGACGCCGCATCTCGACAATCGGCACAGCGTCTTCGGTCGCGTCATCGAGGGGATGGACGTGGTCCAGGCGCTGCGCGAACGCGATCCAGGGCGCGACCGCAACCCGGGCGACCGCATCGACACCATCGAGATCACCGAGGCCTGACTCGCCGCTGAACCCTCAGGCCGCCTGGGCCGGCCCGTACAGCAGCGCGAAGGTGGTGGTCGGGTCGGGCGCAAACGCCATGTGGGTGTTGCAGGCGCCGCACACGAGCTCATCATCGGTCTCGTTGACCGAAAAGACGACCTCGTCGCCGCACCAGGCGCAGTCGAGAAGAATGTTCATGAGCGCAGCATGCGATCGCGTTGTGACAACTCTCGTGTCGCGATGGTGACCACCAACGCTGACTCGGCGAGATTGCGTTATTGCGCAAGTTCTGTCATACTTCGCCCACGTGATGGTATCAACGACCGCCTCCGACCAGGGCCGGGTGCGCGCCGCGGGCATCGCTCGTGCAATGGCAGACCCAAAACGGCTCTGCGTGCTCGAGCAGCTTGCCGAGGGCGAGCGCAGCGTCAGCGATCTCTCGCGTGACGTCGGCTGCCAGGTGCCGAACATGAGTCAGCACCTGAACGTGCTGCGCACGGCAGGCCTCGTCGCCAGCCGCCGCGTCGGAAATACCGTGCTTTATCGGCTCGTGGACGATCGCGTCCTCGATGCCTACCGATTGCTACAGATCGTGGCCGGCTGACGGCCGCGCCATTCCAGAGGAGAGATACCGATGTCCGCAAACGTTCAAGAAGTCACCGACGCCACATTCGACGCCGAGGTGCTCCAGAGTGACAAGCCGGTCGTGGTCGACTTCTGGGCAGAGTGGTGTGGACCGTGCCGCATGGTCGCGCCCGAGATCGAGAAGCTTGCGACCAAGTACGCGGGAACCGTAGAGGTCCGCAAGCTCGATGTCGACGCGAATCCACAGACGGCCATGAAGTACGGAATCATGAGCATCCCGACCGTTGCCCTCTTCGCACCCGGGGAGCCGCCGAAGGCCGCCGTCGGTTTCCGGCCCGTCGAGGCGCTCGAGGAAGCGTTCGGCCTCGCCACCCTGGGTAACGCCACCCCCGCCTGACGAGTCACCTGCTGAAACGGCGTTTCAGGGCATCTTTCGGCTGGTCCGCCGCGTGCCTCGTCACGGCATTCTCCTGCCGAATCGTTGGGTGGGAGCGGCGGCGTTCTACCGTCAGACAGTCGCCTCGTGAATGGCCCTTGGGCGCGAGTGACCGCCGAGGCCGTCACTCCGTCCTGAAGCTACTCTGAGGATGCATGTTTGACGGGGCGCTGGGGTGCGGTATCCCCATCCACGCGCGAGAAGCATCAACCGGCGTGCGGCAGCCGCATTCACGCGCGAGACACACCAACTGGCGGCAACCGGCGTGTAGCACCCCACGCACGCGCGAGACGCATCGTCTGACGGCGCAACAGGCGCGCTGATCGCGGACCACGAGCCGTGGGGTGGCATCGCAGAGTCGCGTGGCGCGATTTCCGCCGCCTCGGCATACTGCGCGCTGATGACCCGACCATCCCCACTTCGCCGGCCTCAGACGCGCTCCTAAGCCGATGCGTCGCTCGATCAATGCCGTTCTCATCGGCACATTTACCCTGCGCTTCAGTACAGGCCTGACCGGGGCACTGCTCGTCTACTACCTCGCCGAGCTCGACGCGTTCGGTGCGGGACGTGAGGTCACCGCCTTCGAGCTTGGCCTGCTTGCAGCAGCGTTCTACGTCGCCGAGCTCGTCCTGTCTCCACTGTTCGGAATGCTGTCCGACCGGCTCGGGTCACGCCCGGTCATGCAGCTTGGGCCGATCTTCGGCGCCGTGGCGGTGGTGATGACCGCGCTTACCACGGACATGGTCCTGCTCGGCGCGACACGCTGGCTGGAGGGTGCGGCAGCGGCGGCGTCGATCCCGTCCATCCTGGGCTTCATTGCCCTCGCGACGTCGCATGACGAGGCTCTTCGGGGCCGGACCGTGGCAAATTTCGAGGCCGCCACACTGGCGGGCATCGGCCTTGGCCTCGTGGCAGCCGGGGGACTCTGGGAGCTTCTCGACCGCAACGCGTTCTATCTCAATGCCGTGCTGTACGGGATCAGCTTCCTCATCTACCGATATGGTGTCACCGAGTCCCGGGCGGGCACGCCGGCCGACAAGCACCGTGGAGGGGGTGAGACCGGTGCGGACGGCGTGACGGGCGTCGCGCACGGCTTCAGCCTTGCCCGCTACCGCGAGGTCCTGACAAGCCGATCCGTGTGGCTGCTGGCACCGACGTGGATCGCGGTGAACGCGTTCCTCGGTGCCTGGACCAGCCAATCGATCTTCCAGCTCGTCGACGATCGGCGGCCGGGCTTCGAGGACCAGCTGCTGATGGGAGGCTTTGCGCCGATCCAGGTCAGCATCGGCCTCGCCGTCGCGATGGTCGTCTTTTTTGCGGGCCTGTTCTACTGGGGCAACCGGTTCAAGCGCTATCGGCGCACGACGATCATGGCGATCGGGATCGCCGGCGGCCTGCTGATGGTCGCCGCGACCGTGGCCCTGAACCATTCGGAAAGCTGGGGCGTCGTGGCCAGGATCGGCCTCGCGCTCGTCGCCGCAGGCGGGCTGTTCGTGCTCGCGGGGGCGACACCGGCCGCGCTCGGCATGCTCGCCGACATCAGCGAGGAGCACCCGGATGACCGCGGCGTGATCATGGGCCTCTACTCGGTCTTCCTGGCGGTCGGGCAGGTGATCGGCTCGCTCGCCGGCGGGGGCGCTGCCGTGTGGCTCGGGGTCGACGGCCTGTTGCTCGTGTCGGCCGGCCTGCTGCTGATCGCTCTCCTGCCGTTGCGCTGGCTGCGGGGATCGGAGCACCTGGTCGGCGTGCGTCCAGCCATCACTCGTCCCGCAACCGGCTGACCATCTCGCTCAGCCTCGTTCTTGCCATGTGCGGAATACGAATCTCGTGATGAGGCTCATCACGATCATCTCGCCGCCTTCCTCGATGGCGCGAGGATGCGCGCCAGGCGCTGCTGAGGTCGGGAGGCGGGTTGCGCGCGGTCAGCTCCTCAGCAGGCGATGCCGTCATGCCGGTGAGTTCCTCTGAAGTGGCGCTCAAGCCCGCGCGCCAGGATCAAGGATAGTCCCGGGCGTCCGATCCCGCTTGCGCGGAGCCTCCAATCAGCCGCCACGGCAGGTGGTACGGCACCTGCTTCTCCTGGACACATGCCCGGACCATCTGTACTGCCCGACGCCGATGCCGGTCGCCGGATCAACGGTCGCTACCACCTCGAGGAGAGAATCGGGCGGGGCGG
>JALZJE010000046.1 GCA_030859955.1 Chloroflexota bacterium
AGCCGCTGGCCGTGGCCGTGGACCTGTCCGCCGAAGGGCACGAGTCACTCCTCGCCGAGCTCGACCGGATCGTCGGCGAGATGCACGAGGACGGCACGCTGAGCGGCTTCAGCGAGACCTGGTTCGACGGGCTGGACCTGACGACCGAGTAGCCATCCGCTCGATCCAGCGATTCTGAGCGGGGACGCATCGCGTCCCCGCTCACGACATCCCGGAGGTCACATGGCCGCAGGCATCAGCGAACCGCATCGAGCACAGGTCCTGGTCGATATCGAGAAGGCCCGGGCAGGTCATCGACGCCGATCGCGGCTGATCTTTGTCGGTGTCTGGTTCGCCATTCTCGCCGGCATCGTCGGCGCCTTCGCGTCCACCGGCAACACCGACTTCGACTTCATCGGCGAATGGGCGCCCTACATCCTGGGCGGCAGTGGCATCACCATCCTGGTGTGCGTCCTCTCCATCGTGCTCGCGGTGGTCCTGGCGATCTTCGGGGCACTCGGACGCATCTCGGAGAATCCGGTCGCCTATGCGATCTCATCGTTCTACGTCTCGCTCGTGCGCGGCACGCCGCTTCTGGTCCAGATCTACATCATCTACTTCGCATTTCCGGCCATCTCGCCGGTGCTCATCCTGGATGCCATCCCGGCCGGCATCATCGCCCTCGGCTTCAACTACGGCGCGTACATGACCGAGATTTTCCGAGCGGGCATCCAGGCGGTGCCGCGCGGCCAGCGGGAGGCCGCCCAGGCGCTCGGCATGCCGGAGCGGAAGATCTTCCGGCGAATCGTGCTTCCGCAGGCGATCCGAGTCGTCACGCCGGCCATCGGCAACGAGTTCATCGTCATGATCAAGGACTCCGCGCTCGTCTCGATCATCGGCGTCCAGGAGCTGCTGTGGCGGGCGGAGAACGCCGGGCGACCGAGGTTCAACGTCCTGGAGGCGTTCATCGTCGCTGCACTGGTGTACTGGGCGTTGACGATCGTCTTCAGCTTCTTCCAGGGTCGCCTTGAGACGCGCATGGCCAGGGGCGACCGATGACCGAGCCGAGTCTCCCCGATCTCGGCGCGCGCCCCGCCTCCGGGAGCAGCGGCTACGAAAAGGGCACGAAATTGCCTTCGCACATCGGCGAGGTGATCGTGCGGGTGGAGGGGCTGGAGAAGTACTTCGGCGATAACCACGTGCTGCGCGGCTTAAACATGGAGGTTCGCCAGCGCGAGGCCGTCATGATCATCGGCCGATCGGGCTCCGGAAAGACGACGCTGCTGCGCTGCATCAACTTCCTCGAGGAGCCGACGGTCGGATCAGTTGAGATTGATGGCCTGCGCCTCGACGCGAATCCACTGCGAGCGCGCAGCCGCAAGCACCAGGAGCAGATTAGGCAGATGCGCCTTCGGGCCGGGATGCTCTTCCAGGAGTTCAACCTGTTCCCGCACATGAGCGTGCTCGCGAACTGCATCGAGGCGCCGATGCGGGTCCTGGGCCAACCACGCTCGCATGCCACCGAGCGGGCCGAGTACTTCCTGGAAGTCGTGGGCCTGGTCGACAAGCGGGACGAATACCCCGCCCGACTCTCGGGCGGTCAGAAGCAGCGCGTCGCGATCGCGCGCGCCCTCTGCATGGAGCCCAAGGTCCTGCTCTTCGACGAGCCGACGTCGGCGCTGGACCCGGAGCTCATCGGCGAGGTGCTGCGGGTCATGGAGGACCTTGCGCACAGCGGCACGACCATGGTCGTCGTCACCCACGAGATGCACTTTGCCCAGGAGGCCGCCGATCGGGTCGTGTTCATGGAGGACGGTGTCATCATCGAGCAGGGGCCCCCGGAGCAGGTCCTCAACGACCCGCGCCACGAGGAGACCACCCACTTCCTGCGCCGCTTCCTGGACCGGTGACGGTCGGGCGTTGGCGCGCGACGTTGGCGCGGGACGCGGCGCGGGACGCTTTCCTATCAGGTTTTCACCGGCAGAGAGCTAGCGGCGAATCGGCATCCCGATTCCTGGCTCATTACCGCCGCCTGAACGTAGGGAGCGTTAGGGCAGCCCCTTCACGCTCGTGCCCGACGCCCGTACGCGCTGCACGCCCGAGGTAGTGCCGTTACTACTCCGGGCATGAAAATCCGATAGGAACGAGAGCGCTGCCACGGGACCATCAGGGCGGCGCAGCCAGCCGCGCATGCGCCGGCCATCCACCGGGAAGGCGTTGCGCAGCACGGTGGCGTGGGCGGATAAACGCCGATGGTTCGACGGCGTATCGCGCAGAACGACCCAGCTGCTCACCGACGTGACTGGCCATCCCCGATCTCGAGCGATGTGCGGAGAAAGCCGTCGGTAGCGATCCACCGCGCCGATCAGTGCCTGGACGTCCACCAGCTCCGTCTTGAGCTCGATCACGAGCAGAGAACCGGTCGGCGGGTGAAAGCACAGGATGTCGATGATTCCACGCTCTCCATAGATCGAGAACGTCGACTCGGCCACACGGAGCCACGCGGTGCCGGCCAGCTCAGAGGCTGCAGCCTCGTGCATAGCCGAGTGACCGGCATTGAGCATTCGGTCCAGTTCCCCACCACGCCAGCGGGCCACCCAGTCAAGCCGAATCTCCAGGACCGACGCAATTCGGAGAAGCGCACCCACGGAGACCGAGTCCACCTGACCGCGTTCGATCCGAGAAATCGAGGCGGCCGAGATTCCCGCTGCCGCGGCGAGGTCCGATTGGCGCCAGCGCTTCCGGATGCGAACGGCGCGAAACACCGACCCCATTCGCAGCGCGTCCATGAGCCGATCATGCCGGACCGGGCTTACCCGCCGCTTATCGCCGGCTTACAACGCAGGCGGCTCGGGGATGGCGGGCCGTCGGCGGTCGTCGCCGCGGCGGCGAAGCGGGAAGACGATATCGCGGAGCACGACATCGGCCACGGCGACGAGCGGGATGGCGATGATGCCGCCGACGATACCGGCGAGCGATGTGCCCGCAACCACGCCCAGCAGGACGGCGATCGCGGAGAGGTTGACGACCTTGCCCTGGATGTACGGGGTGATCACCGAGCCCTCGAGCTGCTGGAGGACGACGATCCACGCCAGCATGAGCAGCGCCGTGATCGGAGAGACGGTGAGGGCGACGAGGACGATCGGGCCACCCGCAATGAAGGCTCCGGCCAGGGGGATGGCCGCGGTGATGAAGCTCAGGGCACCCAGCGGCACGGCGAACGGGACGCCAAGCACCAGCATCCCGGCCCCCGATCCCGCCCCGATGATCGCCATGACGACCAGCTGACCGCGGACGTAGGCGCCCAATTTCAAGAGTGCGTTACGCGAAACACCCATCACCGCCTCCCGATCAGGCTCCTGCACGAACTCCATGGTCCAGCCACGGACCCGATCGCGCTCGATGAGCATCAGCGCCGAGAGGAAGATCACGACGAGGGCATTCGTCAGGATCGAGGCCAGCGTCAGCGGGACGCTCACCAGCGAGCCGAGTGCCGGAAGTGAATCCTGCGCGCCGGAGGTCAGCGTATCGACGATCTCATTACCGGTCCCCGCGCCGCCAACACGATCGATGAGCGAGATGGCGCCGGCACGCAGCTCGCCGGCGATGCGGGGCAGGTC
>JALZJE010000056.1 GCA_030859955.1 Chloroflexota bacterium
ATCTGGAGCGGGCAGGTGTTCAGGCAGCGGCCGTCCGCCGGCCTGGCGGCCGCCATGGCGATGAACGGCCTCGGGTTCCTGTTAGGACCCCCCATCTTGGGTGCGGTCGCCGACCACATCGGCTTCGCCGCCGTGTTCGCGGCTGCGGCCGCGGTGCTGCTGGCCACCACCACACTTGCCCCCCGTGAGGCTTTGGAATAGCGGACCGTGGTCGTACTCCTACATCGACAACGCCATGTTCATCATCCGCCCTGAGTGGATGGGTGGCGGTCCTGGCCCTCACCGTCGTGGCGTCGATGACGCTGGGCGGCGAGTACGGCGTCAACTACGCCACTCCAGGGTCCGAGTCCAAGGCCGCTTCCGAGACGTTGGCAGCGGAGTACGGTGGCCGCTCCTCCGAGACGGTCGACGTCGTGTACTCCTCCGCCGACGGCCCGGTCACCGACCAGAAGGTCACCGAGCCCGTCGACGAGCTGCTCGCCGAGGCCGGCGAGCTGGAGGGCCTGACGGGCGGCGTCACGGCCAAAGACGCCGAAGTCAGTCCCGACGAGCGCACCGCGGTCGTCAGCGTGCCGCTCGACCGCCAGGGGGACTCGGTCCCGGTCACCTACGGGCGAATCGCTGCTCTCGATGGCTGAAGGCATGTCGGACTCCTCGCAGACCGTGGCCATCGGGGGCGCCGACATCGGCCAGGTCGCCGAGGGCGGGTCCTCGTCGGAGCTGATCGGAATCGGCGTGGCCGCGCTCGTGCTGCTGGTCACGTTCGGAGGGGCGCTCGCGGCCGGGCTTCCGCTGTTGCGGCTCTGTTCGGCGTCGGCGCCAGCGTCATGCTCGGTGGTGTCCTGGCCGCGCTTCTCGACACTCCCGACTGGGCGGCGCAAGTCGCTATCATGATCGGCCTCGGCGTCGGGATCGACTACGCGCTGCTGATCCTCACCCGCCACCGGGCAGCGCTGGCCGAGGGCCTGTCCCCCACGAAGCCACGGTCCAGGCGATGGGCACCGCGGGTCGGTCGGTCGTCATCGCCGGCGCCACGGTGGTCGTCTCGATGCTCGGGCTGTTCCGATGGGCCTGCCGTACCTCTACGGGGTGGCGCTGGCTGCCAGCCTGGCCGTGCTGATGGTCCTCGCGGCCGACCTGACGTTGCTGCCGGCACTGCTCGGCTTCGCCGGAAATAAGGTCAACGCCCTCAAGATCCCCGGCCTGGGCCGCGTGGCGGCGGACCCCGACCGTAGCCGGGCCGCGCGCTGGGCGCGTGGCGTGCAGCGCCGGCCGAAGCTGGCCGCCTTCGCTTCGCTGGCGCTCCTGCTGGCGATGACCGCACCGCTGACGGGAATCCGGTTCGGCTTCCCCGACGCGGGCAACGAAGCCGCTGACACGACCACCCGGGTGGCCTACGAACATGGTCTCCGAGGGCTTCGGTCCCGGCGCCAATGGTCCGCTCGTGGCGGTCGTCGACACACCCGACGCCGCGGCCCAGGCGCGCCTGGGCACACTGACCGAGCAGATCGGGCAGGTGCAGGGCGTCAAGACGGTCGGTGAGCCGCAGCCCAGTCAGTCGGGCACAACCAACCTGGTGGCCATCACCCCCACCACCTCACCGCAGGACGACGCCACCAAGACGCTCATCGAACGCCTCCGTGACGGACCGCTGGCCACCACAGGGCTCGATGTCGACCTCGGCGGCGCCACGGCGGACACCGTGGACCAGAGCAGCGCCACGGCCAGCCGGCTCCCCCTGTTCATCGGAGGGGTCATCCACCTGTCGTTCCTGCTGCTGCTGTTCGCCTTCCGTGCTCCGGTCGTGGCCCTGAAGGCAGGCGTGCTCAACCTGATATCCATCGGGGCCGCCTACGGCGTCGTCTCCCTCGTCGCCGAGGGCGGATGGGCCGGGCAACTGGTCGGCATCGACACCGACCTGCCGGTACCGCCGTTCATCCCAGTGATGATGTTCGCGGTCTGTTCGGGCTGTCGATGGACTACGAGGTGTTCCTCATGTCCCGCATCAAGGAGGAGCTGGCCAAGGGCGGCGATGCCCGCATGGCCGTCGTGGCCGCGGTGGCCCGCACCGCCAAGGTGATCACCGCGGCAGCGGCGATCATGGTCGCGGTCTTCGCCGCCTTCGCCCTGAGCCCCGAGGTCTTCCTCAAGCTCATCGGCATCGGCCTGGCCACCGCGATCGTCATCGACGCCACGATCGTGCGGATGATCCTCCTCCCCGCGATCATGGAGCTGCTCGGCGATAAGGCGTGATGGGCGCCGCGCTGGCTCAAGCGCCTCGTCCCCGACGTCGACCTCGAAGGAGGAGCGCCTCGGCCCGCCACCGCCTAACCCAGTCGCACAGTTGATCGAAGCATCCGCCCGGGCCGAACGCCCGGGCGGATGTCGTTGCAGACCCCATAGCCTGCGCTCCGTGGACGAAGACCACCGCTGGCGTCTGCTGAGCCTGCCGGTGATCGGATGGATCGTCTACGACTTCGCCAACACGATCTTCTCGTTCGTAGTCGTGACCCGCTACTACAACGACTGGATCATCGAGGAGCGGGGCCAGCCGGACATCTACGTCGGGCTGATGGTCGCGGCGGTGTCGGTCGCGCTCGTCCTCGCGCTGCCGCTGCTCGGCGCGCTGGCCGACCGCCTCGGCCGCCACAAGCCGATCCTGGTCGCGTTCACCCTGCTCAGCGTCCTCGCCACCGGGCTGCTCAGCGTCATCGACTCGATCCTGCTGGCGCTGGTGATGGGCGGCATCGCGACGTTCGCGTTCAACAGCGCCGACGCGCAGTACCACCCGCTGCTGAGCGTCGTCGCCCCGGAGGCGCGGCGCAGCCGCGTCTCCGGCATCGGCGTCGCCGTCGGCTACCTCGGCAGCCTGACCGCGCTGTTCGCGATCGGATCGTTCGTCGAGGACGGACAGGCGCAGCGTTCGTTCCTGCCGGCGGCGGCGCTGTTCCTCGTCTTCGCGCTGCCCTGCTTTCTGTTGGTTCGCGAACGCCCGCGACGGGCGCGCGGGCCCGACGCGCAGGCCCCCGCGCGCCCGTTCGCACAGCTCGTCGCGACCCTGCGCCGAGCGCGCGGCGCGCCACACGGCCGAC
>JALZJE010000065.1 GCA_030859955.1 Chloroflexota bacterium
CCGCCGCCGGGCTCGGTGCCGCCGCGCTCGGCGCCCTGCGCGCCGCGCGGCGCAGCGGCCACACCCTCGAACAGGCGCTGCTGGCGATGCACGAGACGGTCCGGCGCCTCGACAACCCCGATTTCTACGTCAGCGCGCTCGTCGCCCGCTGGCATGCGGCCACCCAGACGCTGACCTGGGTCAACTGCGGCCACCCGCCCGCCTACCTCGCCGACGCCGAAGGCAACCTCGGCGAGCTGCACAGCCCACTTCACCCGGCCCTCGGCGCCCAGGGTCCCGACCCGACCTTCACCGCCACCGAACATCGGCTGCGATCCGACGAGCGCCTCATCCTCGTCACCGACGGCATCAGCGAGCGGCGCACCGAGGACGGCGGACGCTTCGGCGTCGACGGGATCAGAAGCGCGATCGCCGGCATCGAGAACCCAACCGCCGCCGCCACCGCCATGGCCGTCTTGCAGGCCGTGACCGACTGCTGGCGCGAACCACTCGAAGACGACGGAACCATCGCCGTCCTGGCGATCACCTAGCGCCTCGTCGCGGCTGGGGTTCTCGTGGCGCGGAAACAGTGGTACGTTCTGTCCCGCACTGTCCCACTTCCACGAATCAGCGGCGGGCACCGCACGCGTTGATCGCGAGACTGAAAGCGCCGTCCGCTGCCTTGACGACAGGATCTTCCAAGATGAGCACGCGCATCATGCTTCCCGCCCTTGCCGCCGCCACGCTGACGCTCACGGCTTGCGGGAAGGCAGAATCAGTCACCCAGCGCGGCGACAAGGTTGTCCGTGACTGGATCGCTGCGACGGTCAACAAGGACGGCAAGACCTATTGCGGCCTGATGACGCCCCGCTTGCTCCAGTCCACCACGGGCCGGTCGGACGGGGCCGAGAAGACCTGTGAGCGGCAGATCAAGGCCGGCACCGGGGAGTATCCCTTTCAGTTCGAGATCCCCAAGCCCACGACCGGCAAAGCCGGCGCTGCGGAGGTCTCCGCCAGCGGGAAGAAGCTGAGAGGGCGCCTCACGCTCAAAGAGCAGAAGGGCGAGTTGCTGATCGACGCCGTGCGGTGAGAACAGACATGGCCTCGACGTTCACCAGCACCACGAGGAGCTTCGCCGAGAAGAGGATGTCGCGCGGAACGAACGGCCCTGAGATCCCACGAGATCCCCCTCGATCTTCCCCGCCCCGTGGTAGCCGGGCCGGCCATGGCCGATAGCACCGCGACCTCAGACGCGGCACCCGATCGCGGCAGCGGTCTGCTCGCGGTTCTGATGGCGCCTTTGCGCGTACCCGGGCGCGCGCTCGAGGCGCTGGCCGGGGCAGTTGATGTTCTCGCCGATATTCGTACAGAGCTCACCGCCGTGCGTGAGCAGACCGAGCCGCTTGCAGAGCTCGTGCCGCTGACGAAGGAGATCAAGGTGCAGGTCGAGCCGATGCCCGCCACGGTCGCGCGAATCAGCACTCAGGCCGAGCCGCTCGACGCGCTGCTGCCAGCGCTCGACCGCCTTCAACACGCGCTCGTCCAGAGGCTCGCCGCCGTTCAGGAGACGATGGAGGCGCTCGAGCGCCACGAGACCGTCCTGAACGACAACGTGGAGAAGCTCGGCGGTGAGATCGTCGCTCTCCACGGGACCGTGGAGGGGCTCAAGGAAGACGTCGAGCGCATCACCGAGCGATTGCCCGATGCGGCGCATGGCCCGCTCGAGAAGGCCCGCGACTTTCTGACCGGCAGCGGCGATTCAGGTACGGGAGACGGGAACTGACAGATATGCGCGTACTTCGCGAGGGGCGCCGATCTTCACGACAGCGCGGTTGTCGCCGGGCAGACAAGCTCGCGTCGCCCTCTGATGATGAGAGGCGGCCGGAGGACCAAGAGAAAGAAGGGACGGCAACGCATGGCTCAACTTGAACGCAGGGGGCACAGCCCGGAGACCACCACGGTGGCGACGCTCAAGCGGACCTTCCGGGAGTTCTCCGAGGATCACGGCACCGACTGGGCGGCGGCGCTGACGTACTACGGAGTGCTGGCGCTGTTTCCGGCGCTGATCGCGATGGTCTCGATAGTCGGCCTGGTCGCCGATCCGGCCACGGTCACCCAGACCCTGACTGACGTCGTCAAGCAGGTCAGTCCGACGGCGGTCAAGTCGCTTCAAGGTCCCATCCAGGAGGTCACCGCGAGCAAGGGCAAGTCGGGGATCTTTGCCATCGTCGGCATCGTGCTCGCGCTCAACGCGGCCTCGGGCTACGTCGGGGCGTTCATCCGCGCCTCCAACCAGCAGTACGAGGTCGACGAGGGACGTGGCTTCTTCAAGCTGCGCCCGCTGCAGATCGGCGTCACGCTCGTGATGATCATGCTGCTGGTGATCGCGGCGGTTGCCGTGATCGTCACCGGGCCGCTGGCCGAGGCGGTCGGCAACGCGATCGGCGTCGGCTCGACCGCCGTCACGGTGTGGGACATCGCCAAGTGGCCGGTGCTGCTTCTCATCGTCGGGCTGATGATCTCCGTGCTCTACTTCGCCGCGCCGAACGCGAAGCTCCCCGGCTTCAAGTTCATCACCGCCGGCAGCGCGCTCGCCGTCGTGGTCTGGATCATCGCTTCGATGCTGTTCGCGTTCTACGTCGCGAACTTCGGCTCTTACGGCAAGACGTACGGCACACTGGGGGGCATCATCAGCTTCCTGGTGTGGTTGTGGATCACGAACATCGCGATCCTGCTGGGCAACGAGCTCAACGCGGAGCGCGCGCGTAGCGAGCAGCTCCGGGGGGGCGATATGCGTGCCGAGAGGGAGCTCCAGCTTCCCGAGCGCAACGCGCCCAAGGAGAAGAAGCGCCCCAAGACCGCCTGAGAAGGCTGAGTGCCATCAGCGTGTCGCGGGTAGCGACGATCCAGAACACCAAGCCAGTCAGGAGCACACGCAAGACATGACGTCCACCCAGGAGAGCATCTGATGTCCGATCAGTTCGGCAACCGGGGTGATCCGCGCGGCCCTGGCCCTGGTGATCTGCGCGAGGAGCCCATCGGGGAGCTGCTCAAGCGGCTG
Organism: Chloroflexota bacterium; assembly: GCA_030859955.1. GTDB lineage: Bacteria > Chloroflexota > Limnocylindria > QHBO01 > QHBO01 > JACDBZ01. The sequence continues at coordinate 3,041 of JALZJE010000065.1, forward strand.
TCCAGTGAGACGACGGCGCTGGTCAAGATGGAGCTCGATCTCGCCAAGGCGGAGATGGCTCAGAAGGGCAAGGAGGCCGGCAAGGGCGCGGGCCTGTTGAGTGGCGGCGCGGTGGCGGGGCTCATGGCGCTGGGCTCGCTGACGGCCTTTCTCATCTTGCTGCTCGACGGTGCCCTGGCCAATTGGCTGGCGGCGCTGATCGTGACGCTCCTGTGGGCGGCTGTGGCCGGCGTCCTGGCCTTGCAGGGCAAGGAGAAGCTCCAAGATGCCGGTCCCCCGGCCCCTGAACAGACCATCGACACCGTGAAGGAGGACGTGCAATGGGCCAAGACCCAGAAGCCATCCGCCAGGACATAGAGCGCCAGCGAGACGAGATGTCCGAGACCATCGACGCGATCGGCTACAAGGCCGACGTGTCCTCGCGCACCAAGGAGGCTGTGAACGACAGGGTCGGCGCGGTCAAGGACAAGGTCGATACGGCTAAGGGCAAGGTGTCCGAGAAGACGCTGAGCACCGACGATCTCAAGGGTGGCGCTCAGCAGGTCGTGGGTGTCGCGAAGGACAACCCGCTGGGAGTCGCGATCGGCTCTGTCGTCGTGGGCTTGCTCGTGGGAAGGAAGGCCGGCGCCGGCTTGGCGCTCGTCGGCGCGGGTGCCGGCCTGGCCGCGCTGAAGCAGCAGCGCGCCAGGCGCACGAACACCGTGCAGACGCACGTCGTGCCGACGATGGCAAACGAGGTCACTCCGCCGGTGACGCCGTCGGCCGTGCCCGAGCGGCCCTGACGCAGGGCGCTGCCCGCCGGCCAGGCAGCGTCGGCGGGCAGAGATCTTCCGCCGCCGCGGCTCCCGTCGGCGGCGGGCAGGCGAGCATCGAGTGTGCCGCCGACTCGCGGGGCTACTCACCC
>JALZJE010000101.1 GCA_030859955.1 Chloroflexota bacterium
GCGCACACCAGGCCGTGGCGCGTACGGCTGATGATCAGGCCGCCCGGGCCCATGCGCACGATCGATGCGGATTCGCGCAGCACCAGCTCCACCTGGCGCGCGTCCTTGCGCCACCGCGACGCCCAGGAGCGCGCGAGCTCTGACGGTTCGACCGACGCAAGCTCGACCAGCCGGCCCTCCGCCTTCGAGACGACCTTCTGCGTCACCACCAGCACGTCGGTGCCGGCGAGTGAGACGCGGGAGCCTGCCGCCGCTTCTGCAATCAGGGCCGCCAGGTCGTCGCCCGGCGCGACCTCCGGGATGCCGTCGAGGCCAATGAGCTCGATGCGCGACGTCACGCCGCGTCGCCGAGCTCGAACCAGCGAGTGAGATCCTCAGGCGTATCCAGGTCGAACGCGATCCCCGCGCGATTGACGGCCACCAGCGGCACGCCCGCCAGCTGAACCTCCTCGAGATGCGCGGCGAAGCTGCCGAGCCCGAACCGGAAGCGGATGACGCCCGGGGGCCGCAGCGCAAGCCCGTTGGTGCCGGTCCCGGCGCGGTCGGGGGCAATGGCCACGGCGGGTGCGTCGCCATCCGGCAGGGCAGCGGCCAGCACGGAAACATCGCCCGCCTGGAGGTTCGGCAGGTCCCCGTGGAGAATGATGAGGGTCCCGACGTCCTCGACCAGCGCATCGAACCTGGCCTGTTCGAGCCCCTCGTTGAGACCCATCCCGCGCTGCACCACGAGGCGTGCCCCGGACGGCTCCACGATCTCCGCAAGGGCTCGCGACGGTGAGATCACGACGACGTCGTCACACATCTCATGGGTCACCTTCAGGACGCGCTGGAGCAGCTGACTGACCAGCATGATCCGCTCCTCGGGCGAAAGGCTGGAGGCGAGGCGTGTCTTGGCCGCCTCGAGCCCCCGGTGCGGGATGATGATCCGCGTCGATGTCACCGCATGAGCATATCGCGATCTCCGATGGAGGTCGCGTCTCAGCCTCGACCCAGGAGCGCGGCGGCGAGCTCCATGCGATCGGCATCGCTGCGCATCACCGACGGCAGCACGTCCGCCGCCATGCCGAGCGCCTCGATCTCCGGCGCGAGCGACGCATCGGTCTCGTCGAGGACGAATCGATCGACCTCGCCGGCATACAGGCGGGCGACCCCGAGGGCCGTCGGCTCATGGCCCATGGAGGTCAGCATCCGATCCGCCGGGCCCTTCAGGGCTCGTCCTCCGACGATCGGGCTGACCGCGACCCTTGGCGCGCTGGTGGCCGTGAGTGCATTGCGAACGCCGGGCAGCTTCAGCGTCGGACCGATGCTGACGAAGGGATTGGAGGGACCGAGAACCACCAGGTCGGCACTTCCGATCGACTCCAGGACCGCGTCTGTTGGCCGCGCGGCGCCTTCGAACCGCACCGCCCGAACCTCCGGCTCCTGTCTGCGTCGAACGAAGTAGTCCTGGAAGTCGAGCGGTCCTTCATCGGTCTCCAGGGTGGTGCGATAGCGGTCATCCGTTGACGGCAGGATGCGGGCGCCGATCCCGAGCGCGGACGCCATCGCGGCGGTGGCATCGGTCAGGCGTTCTCCCGCACGCAGTCGCCGGGTGCGCTCGACGTTCGTGGCGAGGTCGGCATCACCGAGCGTGAACCACGTGGGCGCGCCGAGACGCTCGAGCATGGCGTGCCCGGTATGGGTGTCGCCGCGAATCCCCCATCCGCGCCCTTCGTCGATGAGGCCGGCCAGGGTGTACAGCACCGCGTCGATGTCCGGGCTGACATGCAGCCCGTGTATCTCCACATCGTCTCCGACGTTGACGATCACCGTCAGCGCGACGCGCTCACCGAGCATCGCGAACCCATGAGCGAGCTTGGCCCCGCCGGTCCCGCCGGCAAGCAGCGTGACCTTCATGTGCTCAGCGTACCGCGGGTCACGCGCGCTGGCTCGGCGCCAACCAGATTGGCGTTACGACCGACGGTCGTCCGAAACGAACCCCGCGCTGGTTCGGCGCCAACCGGCTTGGCGTTACGACCGATGTCTGTCCGAATCGAGTCAGTCCTCGGTCGCTCCGCTAATCCGGTTGGCCACATGGCCGAACAAGATGCAGTCGTCGGTCACAGGGCCAACTAGTTTGGCCGCGGGGCGCAGTTGTGCGCTGCCCCTACGCGCCGACGAGCGCGGGCTTGACCTCTGTCATCATGCGTTCCATCGTCTCGGCGTCGTACGGCGACGGGAACCCGACGATGAAGTGCCTGAAGCCGATCCCGAGGAAGGGCCGCAGCCTCTCCGCGACCATCTCCGGTGTCCCGACGAGCTGGTCCTTCCACAGGTCCGCCTTGCCGTTGCGCTCGAACATCGCCTTGAAGACGCGCTGCGCCTCGGCGGGATCGTCGCGAATGATGCAGGTGCCGATGCCGACGGTGCGCTCGATCTCCGACTCATCGCGGCCGACCTCCTCGCAATGGCGGCGCAGGATCTCGTCCTTGCGCCTCACCGTCTCGAAGCCGCCACCGAGGTTGCAGGCATCGGCGTGGCGGGCGACGATCCGCAGCGTCTTCTTCTCGCCTCCGCCCCCAATGAGGATCGGCAGCCGATCCTGGACCGGTGCCGGGTCGTTCCGCACGTCGCGGGCGTTGTAGAAGCGATCGCCCGACGGCTCCTCGCCGTGGAGCATGCCCCGCATGATGCCAACCGCCTCCTCGAGCCAGCGGAGCCGCTCGCCGGGCGAGCCACCGAACTCGATGCCGAGTGCCCTGTGCTCGGTCTCGAACCATGCGCCGCCGATGCCGAGCACCGCACGACCGTTGCTGATGTGGTCGAGGGTGGTGGCCATCTTCGCGACCAGGGCTGGATTTCGGAACGTATTGGCGCCGACCATGAGGCCGATGGTGGCGCGCTCCGTGCGCTCGGCCCACGCCGCCAGGGTCAGCCAGCCCTCGAAGATCGGTCCTTCGTGGGAACCCACGATCGGATGAAGGTGATCCCATGTCCAGATCGAATCGAAGCCGAGGCGGTCGGCGCGGATGCCCGCCTCCCGCAGCGATGCCCAGTCGGAATATTGGTTCCAGGAGTTGGCGCCGAACTTGATCGGCGCGTCGGACGGTCTTGAATCATCTTGCATGGAGCAATGGTACGCGGCGGTGGCCCTAGACGATCGGAGCCTCCGCAGGACCGATGCGCACTGTCTGGATATTCGTGAACTCCCAGATCCCATGGCGGCCCAGCTCGCGGCCGTATCCGCTGCGCTTGACGCCGCCCATCGGCATGCGCGGGTCGGAGGCGACGAGGCCGTTGACGAAGACCGACCCCGCCTCGATGCGCCGAGCGACGCCCTTGGCCGCCTCCAGGTCACGCGTCCAGACTGCCGCTCCAAGCCCGTATTCGGTGTCGTTGGCAAGCTCGATCGCGTGCTCGACGTCGCGGGCGCGGACGAGTGCCGCAACGGGTCCGAAGGTCTCCTCGCGGAACGCGGGCATCGCGTCCGTCACCCCGTCCAGGATGGTCGGTGCATAGAAGAAGCCGCGACCGTTGACCCGCTCGCCCCCGACGATCGCCTCCGCCCCCATGTCCCGGGACGTCGCCACCTGGCGCTCGAGGGTGTCGCGCAGGTCGGCGCGCGCCAGCGGCCCAACGTTCGTGTCGCGCGACGTCGGGTCGCCCACGGAAAGCGCGCTGACCGCAGCGCTGAAGAGCGCGCCGAACTCATCGGCTACCGTTTCCTCCACGATGAAGCGCTTGGCCGCGATACAGCTCTGACCGTTGTTCTGGTTGCGCGCGCGGGCGGCGGTGCGCGCTGCATAGGCGAGGTCAGCATCGGCGAGGACGATGAACGGGTCCGATCCGCCGAGCTCGAGTACCTGCTTCTTGAGCCGAGCCGCCGCCAGCGACGCGATCCGCGCCCCGACCTCGGATGAGCCGGTGAGGGTCACCGCCGCGATCCGCACGTCGTCGATCAGGCGCTCGGTGCCCCCTCCTTCGATCAGGACGGTTCGAAGCAGGTCCTGCGGGAAGCCGGCGTCGCGCAGGACCTCTTCACAGGCCAGGGCCGATTGCGGCACGTTGGAGGCGTGCTTGAGGACGATCCCGTTGCCCGCCATCAGGGTCGGCGCACCGGCGCGGAAGACCTGCCAGAACGGGAAATTCCACGGCATGATGGCCAGGACGACGCCAAGCGGCTCGTACGCGACGTAGCTCTCGAGTGACTCGGTGGCGACCGGGGCATCGGCCAGGTACTCGGCGGCGTGATCGGCGTAGTGGTCGCAGGCGAGCGCGCATTTGGCGACCTCAGCCTCGGCCTCGACGATCGGCTTGCCCATCTCTGAGGTGATGAGGGCGCCGTAGCGGCCTGCCCGCTCCCGAAGCAGCTGCGCGACCCGGCGCATCGGGACCGCTCGCTGCTCCATGTTCATCGCCCGCCAGATGCGCTGAGCGTACGCGACCCGTTCGATGGTCGTGTCCACCTGGCCGTTTGACCACGGCTCAAACTCGGTGAGCTTCTCCTCCGTGGCCGGATTGATGGAGACGATCACCGCAGGACCGAAATATCGGTCATTCCCGGCCCGGGTTGCTGCTCGCGCGGGTTTCGGCCGAAGAATCGGTGTCCGGCTGGCACGAAGGCCGCTCGAGGGCGGCGCTCACGCTCATGAGCAACCGATATATCGGTCGATCCCGGCGTGGTACGCCGTCCGGGCCGGTTCAGACCGGAATATCGGTGCGTCAACGGCGGAGGGACCGCTCCCATGCGCGACCGGCGGGCGTCAGTCATGGCGAATGACCTTCTCCACCCGCATCCGGATGGTCGTTCGCTCCTGCCCCGAAAACTCGTCGCCACTGCTGCCGTATCGGCGCGCCAGGGCCATGATGTCGGCCAGCGATCGTTCGCGATCATCGTCCAGCTCCGCGCGACCCTGGAGTGCGACCCACGTCAGCTCGTCCTCGAAGCACAAGCCGACGCGCGGGTCGTTTCGCAGGAACCGCTCTTTTGCGCGACCGACCTTCGTATTCATCAGGATCGTGTCCGGGTTCTCGGGATCGAGATCGAACCACATCACCGACTGGTTCGGCGCGCCGTCTCCGGTCAGCACCGCCAGGACCGGAAAGCGCAGGCTGCTCGTGAGCCATTGGCGCAGGTCTTCGGTCAGCACTCCCCCGACGGTCAGGGCGGGATCGGTCAAGGCTGGGCTCCTTCGAGGATCTGATCGGAGGCAAATGTGAGCTGAATCGCAGTCTACACTCGGGCCGCATGACCACCGTTGAGCTGCTGTCCGTCGGCGCCGAGCTGCTGCTGGGCGAGACGGTGGACACCAACGCCGCGTTCCTGGGCCGAGAGCTAGCGGCGCTCGGCCTGCCGCTCGAGTCCGTCCGCATGGTTCCCGACAACCGGGAAATCCTGGCCGACGCATTCAGCGAGGCGCGTGAACGATCGTCCGTCGTGGTGGCGACCGGGGGCCTGGGACCGACGCACGACGATCTGACCCGCGAAGGCCTCGCCGACGCGCTTCACGAGGAGCTCACCGATGACCCGGCGCTGCTCCAGGCGCTCGAGGAACGCTTTCGCGCCTTCGGACCGATGCCCTCCGCGAACCGGCGACAGGCCATGCTGGTGCCGTCCGCAACCTCCCTTCCCAATCCGATCGGGTCGGCGCCGGGCTGGTGGGTGGAACGCGACGGCCGGATCGTGGTGCTGATGCCCGGGGTGCCGTCGGAGATGCGGCGAATGTGGAGCGAGCAGGTCCGACCCAGGTTGGCCGCCCGCTTCGCGCTTCCGCCGATCGCGATCCGATCCGTCAAGGCGTTCGGCATCGGCGAGTCTGCCATGGCGGAACGCCTGGCGTCTCTGCTCACCGATCCGCCCGCGGATGTCAATGCAGGTATCTATGCCCGCGACGACGGCGTCCACGCGCGGTTCTCCACCCGAGGCGATGCGACAGTCCTCGATCACTGCGTCGAACGCGCACAGGCGGCCCTGGGCGATGACGCCTACGGGACCGATGACGACGATCTCGCGTCGGCGGCTCTTGCCCGACTGGGCACGCTGGGCGTAAAGACCTTGGCGAGCTGGGAATCGGATACGGAAGGCGCGCTTCTGGCAATCCTCAGCATCGCGGCCGAGCGGGAAGGTGCGGCGCGCTACCTCGGCGGCGTGCTCGACATGGGGACGCCCTCTGGTCCACCGGTGGGCGACGCGGTGCTCCAGGTCTCGCTCCTGGCGCAGGATGCCAATGGCCGCAGCCGGGTGCGTGTCGCGCTGAGCGGCCGCGTGCCGATGCCTCCCGTCGAGCTCCGCATCCACGGCTCGGGGCCACAGCGGATGCGACGTGCGGCCTTCGCGGCACTGAATGCCATTCGTCAGCTCTGACCCGAGTGTTGCGACCGAGCGACATGGCCGCATACTTGCATCATGCCCACCATGCCAATGAGGGGGAAGCGGTTCGTGCTCGGCGTCGCCACAGCGGCCGCCGTGACCTTGGCCGTCGTCACCCTCAACGCCGAAGCCGCCGAGTCACGGCCGATCTCGTTGGTGATTCCGCCCACTCCGGCTGCAGCGGCCACCGAGATGCCTTCGCAGATTGCCATCGGCCCAACTCCGCAGGGACTGCCGACGGAGCTTCTGGCGACGCCATTGCAACCACGGGCGCGGTCCGTGGAGACGGTCGGCCGTTTTGTCGATCGGCCACAGGCTGCCGTCCAACCTCAGGCTCCCGTGCCACCTCAGGCTGCCGTCCCACCGGTCAACTCCTCGGGGTGGAGTAGTCAGCGAATTCAGGTGCCCGCGCTGGGCATCAACATTCCGCTCGCCATGGCCGGGGACGCGGGGGTCGAGGACTTTCCTCCGATGTCGGGCGCCTACATCCTGCGGTCGAGCTCACAGCCGGGCCGCGGCACAAACTCATATATCTTCGCCCACGCAATGCCGGAGCTCTTCAAGCCGCTGTGGGGCGCGCAGATCGGTCAGAAGGTCATCGTGACCATGTCGGATGGGCAGCAGCTTTACTATCGAATCACGCGCATCGTGCCGAACGTTCCGTGTCCCGATCCGGCGGTTCCCAAGCCGGCCGGGCTGCCGCCTGTTCTCGCGAACGCAACGGAATGTGACCTGAGCTGGACGTTGCCGACGCCGACCGAACGGCTGACGCTCCAGACCAGCCAGGGATTCAACCGTAACTACGGCGAGTTCATCGTGATCGCGGAGCCCGCCCCCTGATTCTCAGGCCCAGCGGCCGATGAGCCGAACGGCGGCCGGGCGGATCTCGAACGTCCACGCCGCGCGTGCCGCGACCAGGTCACCGTCCCGCTGCACCGGGATCGGCGTACCGTCCAGCGATCGAAGCTCGACACGTCGCGCATCGATGCGCTCTGCATGCGGCGCAAGGTGCAGAATCCAGCGGGCCGCCTCCACCGCAAGGCGCGCCACCGGCCCGGGGTAGACGCGCAGCGCCATCGTTCCCGCGTCAGGGCGCGCGCCGGGGTTCACCCGCAGGCCACGACCATAGAAGGGCGTGGTGCCGATGACCATCAATTCCATCGGTCCGCGGTGGGCCAGCCAGCCGTCGGCACGAACCTCCACTCGTGGCCGTCGCCACAGGTCAGGGATCGATCGAGCAACGGCCCACGCCCAGCCGGGAAGGCGACGCGCCCCCGCGCTCGCGTACCGGCCCGCGACCCTGGCGTCCCATCCAGCGCCGGCGAAGAGCGCGAGGCGGCCGTCCACCGCCACGAGATCGACCGGGCGCGCATCCCCGCGCACCAAAACCGCAACGAGCGCCTCCGGGGTCCGCGGCAGGCGCAGCAGATGGCGCGTCGCATTGCCGAAACCGGCCGGGAGATAGCCGAGGGTAAGTCCCGGACGCCCCGCCGCAACGTTGTAGGCCACGCCAAGGGAGCCGTCACCACCGGCAATGACCGCGGTCCCATAGCCGGAGATTCGTTCGGTAAGCCACGCGCCGAGCTCATCGGCGTTCCGCGTGGCGGTGACGTGCAGATCGGCGTCGAGCGCGCGGCGCGCCAGCTCGACCGCGCGGCGGACGTCGCTTGTCCGTGCGCTGCCAGCCCCCTCGTTGAGGAAGATGGCAGCGCCCGGAGCCATTACGGGAGCGCCGCCAGGATCTCGGCGGCCTGTTCCTCGGTGCCGGTCAGAAAGTAAACCGTGTCGTCCTTCACGTAGATGAATGCGGACCCCCCGGTCTCACCGGTGGGATCCGGGGCCGTCCAGACGTCCTTGCCGCCGACCGAGGATTCCTCCAGGCCGGAGACGTCTCCAGCACCCTCGCTGGCCGCCAGAAACTCCTCCTCCAGCGCGTCCTCCCCGACGCCCATCACGCGGAAGGCCACAACCCTGAACGCTTCGTCACCCGCCGGCGAGCCACCGACGGCAACCGAGACATCCTCGATGTCGGCATCGGTCGCGTCGAGGAACTCCTGGAAGGACTCGCCCATGTTGCCGGCCATCATCGGATCATCGCCGCGGAAGCTGAGGACCTGGAGCGGCGCACCACCCACGGTGTCCGGGAAGCGGCCCGCGAGATCCGGGTCACCATTCGCATCGACCGACGGAATCGCACCCGCCGATCCGGACGCCGCGGGTTCCTGGCTGGGCTCGGACGTCTCGGTGGGCTCGGGGGATGCCGTCGGCTCTTCGGTCGCGGGGGGCGGAGTTGCCGACGCTGTTTGGCTCGCCTCACCGCTCGAGCAGGCAGCGACGACAAGGGCCAGCAGCGCGATGAGCGGGATCGAAGTGCGCTTCAAGAGTGCTCTCCTATGGGAATGCAGCCCGAGCAGAATAGCCGTCCCACGGCAAATCGCCCGCCGCGCGGTCAGGTCTGGCTCAGGAGCGACCCCGTCGGCGCGCGCTTCAGGAAGCGACCGTCGCCGGCGGCACCCAGCCATTCATCGCCGTCCACGATCACCTTGCCGCGGGAAAGGACGATCTCGGCCCGACCGATCACCTCGCGCCCCTCGTAGCATGAGTAGTCGACATCCATGTGATGCGTGTGTGCGCTGATCGTGTGCCTGGCGGCGGGGTCGTAGATGACGACGTCCGCATCTGCCCCGGCCGCGATGACGCCCTTGCGTCCGGAGAGTCCGAACATGCGAGCCGGGGCGGCGCTGATGACTTCGACCCATCGGTTTGGGGTCAGGTAGCCGTCGGCCACGCCGCCGGAATGCAGCAGGTTCACGCGGTCCTCGACGCCGGGCAGGCCGTTCGGGACCTTCCGAAAGTCGCCCTCTCCAAGCTCCTTTTGGCCGTGAAAGTCAAACGGGCAGTGGTCGGTCGAGACGACCTGGAGATCATCCTTGGCGAGTCCCTTCCAGAGCTCGGCGGCATGCTCCGCTGGACGCAGGGGCGGCGAGCACACGAACTTGGCGCCCTCGAAGCCGTTGCCCATATCGTCGAGCGTGAGAAAGAGGTATTGAGGACAGGTTTCGGCGTAGGCGGGCAGGCCCTCGTTTCGCGCGCGTCGAACCTCGTTGAGCGCCTCGATCGCGCTGAGGTGGACGATGTAGACCGGCACGCCGGCCACCTGCGCCAGGCGGATGACGCGGTTGGTTGCCTCGCCCTCCATGACCGGCGAGCGAGAGGTGCCGTGGTAATACGGATCGGTGTTGCCCGCCTCGACGTTCTGGGCCGCCACCACGTCGATCGCCAGCCCGTTCTCCGCATGCATGAGGATCAGGCCGCCGTTCTTGCCCGTCTGCTGCATGGCCCGAAAGATGGCGCCGTCATCGGAGTAGAAGACGCCGGGGTAGGCGGTGAAGAGCTTGAAGTCGGTAACGCCCTCGTCGACCAGGATATCCATCTCGGCGAGGGTCTCGTCGGTGACGTCCGACATGATCATGTGGAATCCGTAGTCGATGCAGGCATTGCCTTCCGCCTTGGCGTGCCATGTATCGAGGCCCTCGCGCAGCGCCTGGCCCTTGGACTGCACCGCAAAATCGATGATCGTCGTCGTCCCGCCGAAGGCCGCCGCGCGCGTGCCGGTCTCGAAGGTATCCTTGGCCGCGGTCCCGCCGAATGGCAGCTCCATATGCGTGTGCACATCGATGGCACCGGGGATGACCCACTTGCCGGTGGCGTCGACGTTCCGGTCAGCCTCGACCCCAAGCTCCGTGCCGATGAGAGCAATCCGCTCCCCGTCGACCAGCACGTCCGCCTGCGTGGTGGCATCGGCGTTGACGATCGTTCCACCCTTGATGAGCGTGCGCATCCGTTCCTCCGTACCTGCCTGACCGCGAGACGGACCATCCTACCGCCGGCCGGATTGACATCGGCGCGCACAAACGCAATCCCTGAACCGGTTCTCAACACGAATGCGGCCTGGCGTACCATTCCTCGATGAAGACCGACCGCCTCTACTTCACAGGCGACGAGGAGGCCGATCGGCTGCTCGTCACCGAGCCGATGGCGCTGCTCATCGGATTCGCGCTCGACCAGCAGGTGCCAGTTCAGAAGGCCTTCTCCGGCCCGAAGGTGCTGCTCGAGCGTCTCGGAACGCTCGACGCCAGGAAGTTGGCCGTCCTCGATCCCGAGGAGATGGTGGTGGCGGCGAAGGGTCCGCCGGCCATTCACCGATTCCCGGGCGTCATGGGCCGACGAGTCCAGGAGCTCGCGGCGTACGTGGCGGACGCCTACGCCGGCGACGCTGCGCAACTGTGGACCGATGCGTCCAACGCGCGCGACCTCAAGAAACGCATTGCCGCATTGCCCGGATTCGGCGACATGAAGGTCGCATCACTGTTCGCGGTACTGGTCAAGCTTCTCGATGTTCGCCTTCCGGGCGACGAGAAGGAACTGCCGACGCACCCGACCCTCGGCGATGTCGACTCAGCTGCGGCGCTCGCCGAGTACCAGGCAACAAAGCGAGCGAGAAAGGCAGCCGACCGCGCTGCGAGCAGCTGATGATAAGCGTCAAGGTAACCCGGTCTCTTCCGTGCGTGAGCTTGGATCCATGCCGTGATTTCTCTACGACTCGGTGATCTGGTCGTCCGCTCGATCGTGCATCCACGGCGTGAAGGTAATCCCGACGAGCAGTCCCTCGGGGCTGAGCAGACGGGCTGTCGTCTGACCCCAGGGCTCCTCGTGAGCCTCGCGCAACACCCGATGACCCGCGCTGGCCATCTCGGCGATCGCGGCGGAGACCGCTTCGGCTGACTCAACGTCGAGCTCCATCCAAGCCTGGGGTGTGGCAAGGCCTTCGGGCCACTCGGGCGCCCCGAAGGTCGCCTCGGCGGCCTGAGACAGCGGCCACATGGCGAACGCCTTCACGCCTTCCAGGCTGTCGTTGGTGAAGTAGCCAGGCGCGGGCTGCTCGAATTCGATCCCGAGGCCATCGCGCCAGAAGGCATGAGCCGCATCGGCCTCGCGGATGATGGGTCCGAAGCCAGCAACAAAACCGATCCTCACGTCGCGCCTTGCTTTGTAAGGGATTTCAGGACGCAAAAAGTGGTTGCCCTCCACGTCCTCCATGACCACCCAGCTGACCTCTTTCTGGCCGATGTCGGCGCGATGCGCTCCGAGCCCCTCCAGACGAGCCACTTCTGCCCCCTGATCGTCGGGCGCGAGGGTTCTGTCAGGAATCGAGCAAGCGTCGTGCGGTGCAACGATCGGCCGCGTGGTGACATCGAAGCCATGACTGAAGCAGCAGGATCTACCGGCATGGAAATCGCGGCGGCACGGACGACGGACGTCACGCGGGAGTTGCGTGGCGAGTTCGATGATCGGTTCCAGGG
>JALZJE010000117.1 GCA_030859955.1 Chloroflexota bacterium
GTGCAACTGGCTAGACAGCAAGGTAGGTCGCTTTTGAGCCGCCTGGCGAGTGACCGCACGGACAGGGACCAACGGTTCCGTGACTTCGCGACTGCCACTGGCACGATACGCTGGCCGCGTGCAGGTAAGCCGAGTTTCCGTCCGGACGTACCTCGCGGCCCTGCGCGACGTGGCCCTTGTCCCGGGCGCCACTGAGCACACGCGGCGAGAGCCGCTCGTCCAGTTCCTGAAAGCCGCTGCCACGGAACTCGGCATCGGGGCGGTGAACGTCCACGCTGAGCTGCGCATGGCCGATGTGGGGCAGCCCGATCTCCAGGTGGTCAACTCGACCGGCGCGCCGATCGGCTACGGCGAGACCAAGATCCCGGGCAGCGCCACAGACTTCGCCAGGACCCTCGAGAGCGAGCAGGTCGAGCGCTACCGAGCCAGCCTCGACAACCTGCTGGTCACGGACTTCATCCGCTTCGCCGTCTTCCGCCCCGACGTCGGCCGGCTCGAGGTCACGCTGGTCGAGACACCCGGGCACCTTGCCGCCGGCTCGCACACCGTCTCCCAGCAGGTGCTCACGCAGCTCAGCCACGTCCTCGGGGCGTTCTTCACGGCCAGCGCACCCTCTGCCACCTCCGCCGAGCAACTGGCGGACGGCCTGGCCAAGCGAGCCACGCTGATGCGTGACGCGATCCGGGCGCTCCTCGTGCCCAACGCGCCAGAGGGGGACGCACTTCGCCGCCTTTGGGAGTTCTACCGCCGCAGCCTCATGTCCGACATGGAGGCGGACGACTTCGCCGACACATACGCCCAGACGCTGACCTACGCGCTCTTCCTCGCCCGACTCGAATCGGGACCGGTCCGCGACCTCGACGCCGCCTGGCGAGCCATCCCGGAGGATGTGCCGATCCTGCGCTCCGCCATCGAGCCGCTCCGCGCGGCCGGCCGGCTGCCCGATGTGCTGGGCATCTGGCTGACCGACTCGCTCCACCTCCTGGCCTCCACGCCGGACGGCATCATCCGCTCCATCGGCCACCCCAGCGCCGGCAAGCCCGACCCCATCCTCTACTTCTACGAGCACTTCCTGGCGGCCTACGACAAGGTCGAACGGATCCGCAAGGGCGTCTACTACACGCCCCGCCCGCTGGTCGACTACCTCGTGCGAGCCGTCCACGAGACGCTGAAGTCGGCCTTCGGGCGGCCGCTGGGGCTGGCCGACAAGGGTGTTCGACTGCTGGATCCGGCGGTCGGCACCGGGACGTTCGTGCTGGCAGCGGCGCAGTCGGTGGTCGATGAGGTCGCGTCCTCCCTGGGTCCCGGCGCCATCCGCACGGTGCTTGAAGACCACGTCCTGCGCGACTTCTACGGCTTCGAGCTGCTGCCCGCGCCGTACACCATCTCCCACGTCAAGCTGGCGCTCTTCGCGCGCGACCATCACGTCCGATTCCTCGATCGACGGGCTCCGGTCTACCTGACCAACACCCTGGGCGACCCGGTCGCCCGTGCGGATGACGGCGGCCTCCTGGCGTTCTTCGTGCCGGGCCTGATCGAGGAGGCAGCCGCGGCCGAGCGCGTCAAGGCGGAGGAGAAGATCCTCGTGGTGATCGGGAATCCGCCCTGGTCAGCCACCAGCCACAACAAGCAACCGGAGATCGAGCGGCTGTTCGCCGCCTGGAAGACGGTCGATGGGCAGCCGGGCAGCCAGCGCATCCCCGACGCGCAGATCGCGCTCAACGACGACTACCTGAAGTTCCTGCGCTGGGCGGTCTGGAAGGTCGTGGAGCAGCCGGGCGGCGCCGGGCACGGCATCGTGGCCTTCGTCACCAACCACGGCTTCATCAACGGGCGCATCCATCGCGGTATCCGCAAGGCATTGATGGACGCCTTCGACGAGATCTGGGTCTTGAACCTCCAGGGCAACCAGCGCCTGTGGGTCAAGGGCATCGTCGATGAGAAGGTGTTCCCCGACGTGCAGCAGGGCGTCGCGCTGACCGTCCTCGTGCGTCGCGGTGCGGAGCACGCCGCACCGGCCCGTGTCCGGTATCGAGAGATGCGCGGCACACGAGCACAGAAGTACGCGGCGGCGTCATCGGTGAAGCTGGGCGGCGAAGGCTGGGACACCGTCGAGCCGACAGCGCCGATGTGGTCGTTCGCTCCGGCCGACCAAGATGGTCTCGACTACGAAGCGTGGCCGCTCATACCTGAGA
>JALZJE010000133.1 GCA_030859955.1 Chloroflexota bacterium
CTCCTGGGTCGCGCGGAAGAGGTTCGAGTCGGCCCGGTAGAAGTGCGTGCCTGCCGCTGGTGACGACTCTCCCACGAAGAGCCATCGCACCCGCTCCGGCCTGAACTGCTGCCGAAGCGCGTCGACCCCGCCCTCCGTGTCGGACCGTGGACGAGACCCGTACTCGGATGCCGTCTCGCGCACGGCGGTAGCGGCCGAGGGCGGAGCGACGATCGCGGTGATCCGCTCGAGATCCCCAGGGTCCATCTCGTACGGGATGCCCGCCTCGTGGATGCGGTCGAGCATCTCGTACAGCGAGATGCGCGCCAGCTCGGCGGCGCGCGCCGCGGAAACCTCCCCTTCCTTGTAGCGGCGCAGGGCGGTCACTATGCGCTCGCGCTTCACGCCTTGGCGCAACAGTCGACGAGCGAGCTCGGTCCGGTCGAGCGACTCCGCCTCGGCCATCTCGTCGAGTTCCTCGAGGAGATCGCGCTCGAGCCTGATGTTGACCTGCAGCCGTTCCGTCGTCACCACCGTGACCGCTCCTTCACGCGTTCCAGGATCTGTTCCAGTGCGTCGATGCGCATGTCGGTGAGTCCGGCGAGGCGTCTGATCCGGCGCGCCAGGAGGTCGTCACCGACCGTTCGGGCCAGAAGGATCTCGATCGGGGTGACCGCCTGGATGCCCATGGATCGCGCAATGCGCGCTGCTCGCCTATCAAAGAGCAACGCGCTCCACGTTCGACCCTGGGCGACGGCGATCGACTCGCGCTCGCCCGTGCCGAGGCCAGGGATGCGCCGTTCGAGGTCCGCCGCGGCCTCCTGCTCGTCCGCATGCATCGGCAGTAGCCGGAGCTGCCCCACGGCGAGTGCGCGCTCGATGGCCACGATCTCTGGGAAGCGGTAGGTCGCCTGAGGCACCAGCGTCTCGCGCCGCACGCCCTCAGTGAGTCCACCGGGACGCTCAGGTCGGAAGATGTCAAGCGCATCGATCTTGGCGAGGTAGATGAGGGGACCGGCATCGACGATCATTCCCTGTTCGCTATCCACTGATAGCATTCCTAGACGATATCGTGGGCCAAGGCGGTCGTCAAGCAGGAAAGCGGATCTACTGGCGCGGGTCGATGTCAGCCGCGTCGAGCTCGTCCAGGTAGAGCACCTCGAGCCGGTCGATGGAGCGGACCCAGCGGTCGTTCGTGACGAAGGCGGTCGCCCCTCCCAGGCGTGCGGTGGCGAGGTGGATGACGTCCGCGAGCGTCAGCGGTCCCGCCCGGACCAGCGCGGCCTCCACCGCCACGCCAGTGTCCATCGCCACGACTTGGACGTTCTCCAGCGACGTCAGCTCATCCGCGTAGCGCTGGACCATGGCCGCATCCCCAAGTCGCGCCGGCCCGGTCGCGACCTCGGCCACGGCCAGAGCGGAGAGCACGCCCGTCGCTTCCTCGGCGGCGAGAGCATCGAGCAGCGCGCCGGCCGTGTCGGCGAGCGGCGATGACCCCTCCAGGAGGTAGATCAGGACGTTCGAGTCGATGCCGACCCGCTGGTGCCTGCCGAATGACCGCGACGTCAACGCGTCCGAGACCGCGCAGTCGAGCGGACGGGCGCGCGGGCCGTACCCGCAGGACGAGCGCATCTTCCGTCACTTCGACCGAGAGCCGGTCGCCCGGCTGGATGCCGAGCTTCCGGCGCCGTGCCATCAGCTCGACTCATCGGCCTCCCACTCCTCGCGCGTGATGGCGTACTCGACGTCGCCGTGCTCGTCGCCCTCGATCCTCACCGGCCAGTCCCCATGGAAGATGCGCACGCGGCGCATACCGCTCTTCTCCATGACGCGCCACGACGCTTCGTTGACGACCATCGCGTTGGCCACCACCCTGCGGGCGCCCAGGTCCCGGAAGGCCTTGTCGATGAGAGCGCGCGAACCCTCGGTGGCGTAGCCCTGGCCCCAAGCCGAGCGGTGGAGTCGGTAACCCAGGTCCGGCTCATTGGGAGGAGCGCCCTTGTCGGGACGGAGGTGGAACCAGCCCAGGAAGGCACCCGTCGACCGCTCGATCGCAGCCCAGAAGCCCCAGCCGGGGAGGGTCTCGTACTGCCGCAGGAAGTGGGGCAGGTCTTCTCGCTCGATCTCCTCGAGCGATGCCGGCAGCCCGCCGTTGATGTAGCCCATGACCTGCGGGTCGTCGTCCAACGCGAAGAGCTGGTCCGCATCCGCCCCCGTCAAGCGGCGCAGGATCAGCCGTTCGGTTTCCAGGAACACGTGCCCATCCACTCGCAGACGATACGACGAGGGCCGTGGTCACATGTCGCGCCAGCGAAGACATCGACTGCTCGCGCTGAGTCGGCTCAGGGCATCGATGCCCCGACCCGACTCACGAACAGGACGAACACCGCGTCGACGGCGCTCCTCCTGTCCTTGACTCAACGTACTTCCGACAGTACTTTGTACCGTACGATGAAGAGTATCGGTGTCACCGACCTGCGGCAGCGGACGGCTCAGATCCTTGATGAGCTCAAAGGCTCGGAGGAGCCCATCGCGGTACTCCAGCGCTCACAGAAGGCGGCTTACCTGATCGATGCCGATCGTTATGACGCGGAAAGGGAGGAGCTTCGGCTCGCACGGCGGCAACTCTTCCTTCGCGAAGTGCGCGAGGCGGAAGCCGAGTACCGGGCGGGTGACGCGGCCACGTACGCCGATGTGGAGGCCCTACTGGACGACCTCCGGCGCTGACCGCCGGCTGGCATGCGCGTCACTGCCTCGTCCCGCTTCCTTCGACGGGCGCGCAAGCTTCGGCCACCCCGCGACGAGTTGCTGCGGGCCGCTCTGCGACGGTTCGCCACGGACCCGACAGACCCGCTCCTGCGCAACCACAAGCTGAAGGGCGACCTGTCCGACTACTGGGCCTTCAGCGTGGACGATGACCTGCGCGTACTCTTCCGATGGGACGGTGATGTCTGCTTCCTGGTGAACCTCGGCACTCACGACGAGGTGTACTGATGCCCCGACCCGACTCACGGATAGGGACGACACCGCGTCGACGGCGCTGGATCCACGATCGCCTTGGAGCCCTCACTCCTCGCCCCAGCGGCTGGGGCAGATGCGGCGGTAGTCGCACCATTCGCACGTCTTGAAGCCCGGCGTCGCCGCGAAGTCCCCGCCCCGGATGCGCCGCGTCACGGCCACCAGCTTCTCGGCGAACTCCTCCAACTGCTCGGGACTCCGCGTGGTGGAGCGCGCTGTGTCCGACTCGGTGAAGTAGAGCGTTAGCCGGGACGCAGCAGGCAACGGCTCCCCAGTGATGGGATCGCTCACCGCCCCGCGCGCCAGCGCCAGCGCATAGGTCGAGAGCTGGTCGTCCGCCTCGCAGTCGGCCTGCGACTTGGTCTTGCCGGTCTTGTAGTCGATGACCTCGATCGAGCCATCGGGGTGACGATCG
>JALZJE010000153.1 GCA_030859955.1 Chloroflexota bacterium
TCGGGCAGCCGCGCACCCAGCGGCCAATCCGGGTGCCGGACTGCCTCATCTATCGGCCCCGCGCATGCTCGCCGCCAAAGCGCCGATCTATCGGGCAGCCGCGCACGCCGACACCGCCTCCTGTGCCCCGTAACCCGACATACCGGGCACCAACGCACCCAGCGGCCCATTCAGGTGCCGGGCTGCCTCATCTATCGGCGCCCGCGGCGGGCTCACACTTTCAGCGGAGGACCCCGCGCAGGGCTGAACGGGCGGCATGGAGGCCGCACAGGCCGTGGACACCCCCGCCGGGCGGAGTGGAGGACGAGCAGATGAAAATTCCGCGGTCTGGCGTCGAATAGGGATCCCAACGGACCGCCGGACGGGTGAAGAACTGCGCCCAATGCTGGAGGCCGCCGTTGATGTCCCCGCCGACGTAGTTTGCGTTGTAGGTCTCAAGGCTGGAAGGGTTCAGCACCGCCTGCCCGATGATCCGATCGCGCACGCCCGGGGCAAATCGCTCGACCTGGCGCAGGATCGCCTCGCTCGCGTCTCCGTCCCAGGCGTTCGGCACGTGGCAGTAGGCCCAGACGGCATGCTGACCGGCCGGCGCTCGCGTCGCGTCGAATGCCGACGGCTGGCTGAGCAGCACGAACGGACGTTCATGCACGCGGCCCCGCGCGACGGCGTCCTCGGACGCCGTCACCTCCTCCAGCCGTCCACCGAGGTGCACCGTTCCGGCTGACCCGATGGTCGGATCGCGCCACGGAATAGGCCCATCCAGAACCAGGTCCAATTTGAAGGCCGCCGGGCCGTAGCGGTAGCGACGTAATTGAGCTGCGTAGATGCCTCCGAACTTGTCGCCGGCGACCGACAGGATCTGTCGCGGGGTCAGGTCCAGGAGCGCCGCCCGGTACGGGGGGAGCGCGCCCAGATCCTGCACCGGCACATCGGTCTCGATCTGGCCACCAAGCTGGCGAAGGACCGATGCCAGCGCATCGGTGATGCGCTGCGAGCCGCCGCGCGGGATCGGCCAGCCCACGGCATGCGCGCTCACGAGCAACGCCATGCCGAGGCCACCGGTCATCGGTGCCGATAACGGCAGGAAGGAATGCGCGCCGGCGCCGGCGACCAGCGCCCGAGCGGCTGGTGACCGGAAGCGGCGCGCCAGGGTAGCGGCTGGCGCCAGCGCCGGAAGCCCGAAGCGGGCCAGCGCGAATGGGTGCCGCGCCATGGCCACGGGCCGGATCGGTCCCAGCAGGGAGCTCACGATGAGTTCCCAATCGTGGACCAGCGGTTCGATCCAGGCCCGGTAGGTCCGCGCGTCGTGGTCGTCGGCGAAGGAGGCCATCGTTTCGCCAATGTCCCGGTGGACGAGCGCCGCCGAACCATCATCGAGCGGGTGAGCGAGTTGAATCGGCGGGTCGATCCAGTCCAGCCCGTGGTGGTCCAGGTTCAGCTCCCGGAAGAGCGGGGAGGAGCGGGCGAGCGGATGGACCGCACTACAGACATCGTGGATAACCCCGGGGAGCGTGAGCTCCGCCGAGCGACAGCCGCCGCCGAGCGTGTCGCGCGCCTCTAGCAGTCGCACACTGCGTCCCGCGCGGGCAAGGACGATTGCCGCCGCAAGCCCGTTCGGGCCGCCACCGACCACCACGGCATCGGACTCAGCGGCGGCGCCCGTGCGAACCGGCCCCCTCATCGCACGTCGCTCTCTCGCTGCCTTATGCATGCGAGGAATGGTAGGGCGCGGACTTGTGACTTGCGTGTGGCTCAGGAGCTGCGCCGAAGCCAGCGCAACGGGGCCTTGGCGGTATGGAGCGCAGAGCGAAATGCCACGCTGTGGCGAATGTTGCCGGCGTACCGCCACTGTCGCCGGCGGTCCACGCAAACCACGGTGGTCTGACAGGTGGCCTCCACCCCGTGGTGGCCAGCCACCGCCTCGAGCGTCTGTTCCCAGAAGCGATCGTTCATGCGTCGCGCGATGGGCAGCAGATAGCCGAGCTCGAAGAGCGGATCGTTGGTTCGCTCCAGGGCCTGGGCCTGCGCGATCACCGTGCCATCCTGATCGCGGCGGGCTGAGAAGGTGATCCACGCGGCCAGCACGTGGCCCTCCGGCGTCATCAGGGTGAAGGACTCATCATCGGCGTAGGTGACCATCACCCCGGTATGCAGCTTCACGGGCCCGCCGGCCCCGACCGAGAGCAGTGCGACTTCGCCGGGCCGAATGCCGGCCAGTGGCGCGTAGAACGCCCTGACACTCCCTCGCTGGTCGTCCAGATCTCGCGACATGCCGCCGACAACCACGTGCTTGTCGTGATCTGCCGCCGGCCGGTCGATGCCATCGGCGATTCGATCCTGCCTGCGATCGCGGAGGCCCGCCGTACCAATCGCCGAGGTCACCCTATCGGCCACCATTCTTGCCGAGCTCGGCGGCCTCGGCATTGCGTCGCGCGAGCCGACGCCGGAAGTCTGGCGGCTCGTCGACTGGTGAGGGAGGCTACCGTGCGCGTCCCTCCCATTCGGCCTGGCGTGGGCGGCCCATTGCCTCCCAGGCGGCAGCATCGGCACCCAGGCGCAGCGCGTGCACGACCTGCCGGGCAGCAAGGCCGACAATCGAGGTGAACGTCGGATAGGCGAATTCGATCTCGGCCAGGCGTTCGACCGGCATCTCAGCCGTCATCGCGGCGGCAGCGATCTGGACGACCTCGACGGCCTGCTCGCCGATGACGTGCGCGCCGATCACGCGGTGCGTCTCGGCATCCACGACCAGCTTGCAGAAACCTTCGGTGCGCCGATCGATCACGGCCCTGTCGAGATCGGCGTATGGCACCCGACCGATGACGACCGCCGTTCCCTCGGCCAATGCCGCTGCTTCGGTCAAGCCGACGCTCCCGTATTCGGGATCGGTGAAGCCTCCGTGCGCGACGATGGTGTGGCGCAGTGGTGCACCCGTTGACCCGAACGCATTCTCAGCCGCCACGCGACCCTCGTACGTGGCGCTCTGCACGAGCATCATGCGTCCCGTGATGTCACCCGCTGCCCAGATGTGCGGTGCCGAGGTGCGAAGCTCGTCGTCAACGGTGACGTAGCCGCGCTCGGTGCTCACGCCGGCGTGCTCGAGGCCGAGGCCCGCGAGGTTGCCCGGCCAGCCAACGGCGAGCATGACGGCGTCCACGTCGAGCGCCGCGCTCGCCTCACGGTGCCGATACGACAGGCGCAGGGTGCGACCCGCTCGCTCGATTGCCCCCACGCCCTCGATTCCGACGAGCATCGCGATCCCGTTGGCCGCAAAGCTCGCCTCGAGAGCGGCCGAGATTTCTGGATCTTCCCCGGGCAGGACGCGCCGAGCGAGCTCCAGGAGGGTAACGCGCGAGCCGAAGGCAGCGAACACAGACGCGAGCTGCGCCCCGGTGGCCGCGGCGCCGACGATCGCGAGCGAGGCGGGCAATCGGGGCAGTCCCCATACGTCGCCGTGCGTCAGGGCTAACTCGCTGCCCGGGAAGGGAAGCCGGCGAGGATGGCCACCGCAGGCGATCACGAATCGTTCGGCGCGGATCGTTGAGCCATCGGGGATCACAACCGTGTGCGGATTGGTGAACGACGCCGGCCCGCGGCCACCCACAAGCGTCACCGCCGCGTGTTCGAGTTGCCCGACGAGCTGCTTCTTCTCGTGCAGCGCGTAGACCGTGCGTTGGGCGGCCACGAGCAACGCGGGCAGATTCAGCTTCGGGCGTTGGCCGCTCAGCCCGTAATCGTCGAGCTGCTCCGTGTCGCGGATCAGCCGAGCGGCCTTGGCGAGGACGCGTGTCGGCGCGCACCCATCATCGGTGCATGTCCCGCCCGGCCGATCTCTCTCCACGAGCGCGACCCGCGCGCCCAGCTCGGCGGCCCGCAGCGCCGCGGTGACCCCTGCCGGACCGCCGCCGATGACCGCCAGATCGAACATCCCGCGGCGCTCTCTGCTCACCGCCCCAGCGTACGCCCATCACCCACTCCGGCGACTGCCCCGTCCGAGCGGCCGACCGGCGATCGCCGCACCGTCAATCGTCGAAGGTGACCTCCACCAGCGGGGCAGAGGTGACCATGAGCGCGTGGTCGATCCGCCAGCCGGCCGCGATCGGCTTCAGGAAGTGCTCGCGTTCGGCCGTCTCGGTGATGACGCGCGCCGTTGCGGGCAGGTCAGCCTGCACGCTGCCCTTGAGGTGGAAGGTGAAGCTCGGGTGCGCTGCCAGATTGGCCAGCCAACTGCGCGGCCAGCCGGGTTGCCCGCTGATCAGGATGTGCCCATCCACGTTGTGGTACACGAGCTCGATCCGCCGCGGCTCACCCGACTTCCGGCCGGTGGTGGTGATGTCCATGGTCTCGCCGCGCTTGAGCGTCTCGGTGACGCGTTCATCGAGGGCCATCACGCCGCCACCGTCACCTTCTGCTCATCGGCGCCGCGCACGATCGTCATCTCGAGTGCGCCCTCGCCGGCCAATGCCTCGAAGAGGTCATCGGCGCTGGTGACGGGGGTCCCGGCCACAGCCACGATCAGGTCTCCCTCGGTGAGGCCGGCCTTCGCAGCAGGGGAGTCATCCTCCACCTCTCGCACGAGGAGCCCGTCACGCTCCGGCAGACCGACCGAGCGTCGGAGCTGGCGGGCGACATGCGACGGGGCCAGGCCAACCCCGAGCCGACGCCGGGTCGGGGAGTCGCCTCGACCGAGCGCACTGACCCGCTCGGCCAGCGCGGCATCGGCGGCGACGGCGAGGTAGAAGCCATGCCCCAGCCGGTTGGTGTTGATGCCGATGAGCCGTCCGTCCAGATCCACGAGCGGACCGCCGGACGAGCCGGGCATGAGGGGAGCGGTGTGCTCGATCGCTCCCGCCACGCGGCGTCCTCGCGGTCCGCGGAACGATCGGCCGGTGCCGCTGACGAAGCCGAAGGTGACCCGCGGGCCGTGCCCGTTCGGATTGCCGAGGGCGACGACGGCGCCGCCGATCCCGGGTGCATCGGTACCCAGCGCCAGGGCGGTTGCGCCCTCGGTTGACGCCTCCAGGACTGCCAGGTCGCCATCGGCGTCGATGCCGACGGCCTTCGCCTCGGCGTTGTGTCCATCGGCGAACGTCACGTTCACTTCGTCTCCGTGCAGGTTGTGCGCGTTGGTCAGGATCCGGTCCTCGCCGATCACCACGCCTGAGCCGCCACGCCATCGGTTGCCGATGCCGACCACCGACGGCCCGACGCGTTCCGCAATCTCGCCGATCTCCCGGCCCAGGTCTGCCAGTGCTGTCATTGTCGTGTTCTCCACTTGTAGGATGTGACTTGCAATGAGCAAGTTACTCCTCCGACAGCCGCTGTCAAGGCCGATGCCCTACGATCGCGCCATGCCTCCCGCCCAGACCCCCCTGGCCGCCGCGCTCGAGCGTGTGGGTGATCGATGGAGCCTGTTGCTCATCGAGGCTTTGCTGGACGGTCCGCGCCGGTTCGGCGAGCTCTCCGAGTCGATCAGTGGCCTGGCGCCGAACATCCTGTCCGAGCGTCTCAAGCGCCTCGAGGGGGAGCGCATCGTGCGCGCGACGCCCTATTCGGAGCGCCCACCACGCTTCACGTATGCCCTGACCGATGAGGGGCTCGAGCTGGCCGGCGTCCTGCGCCTCCTTGCAGACTGGGGGTCTCGAGGATCCGCATCCGCTGAACCGATGCGTCACGCGCTGTGCGGCACGCCCGTCGAGGCGCGCCTGTGGTGCCCGACCTGTGCCCGCGCCGTCGACCGTCCAGAGGCCGACGAGCTCCGCTTCGTCTAGCTCGCGGCGGCTCCGCCCCGGCCACGGCCCCGGACCTCGGCACCGGCCGGTATGCGGGTCATGACTCTATCGGGCGGGCAGTCACCGATTCATGCTTCTGATGGCTGCACCGGGGACGATCGCTGCACGCGCGTCCCTCCCGTATGCCTCCGACGAATTGTCGGGGACATCCTCGCCAATACATCCACCCGCGGCATACCTATTTGCCCCCGCCGGGTAGCCCGAAGGTCCGGATCAGTACGTGCACACGGTAAGGGCTCGGGTTTCCGTTGCTCCAATCGTGACGATGATCGGCTCGGTTCCACTCTCTAGGTGAAATAGCACATCGAATAGCGGGCGGTCCACCTGGTTGCAGATCGTGTGATTCGTGCGTTGGACCGCTGCCCGGAAAGCCGCTCGCGATCAGCTACCCCGGGGCGGAGGGCGTCCGAGATTGATCGCCGGGACGTGTAAGGGACGGCCATCCTCCGCGCGGGCTGCAGCCGAAGTTTCAGTACGCCCATGGCCTGACGATGGCGTCTGGGCGGGCATGAGCACGGTCTCCTGTGAAATATCGGTCAGAGCCGGCCCGGACGCCCCATTTGGCCGGGAATGACCGACATTTCGGCGCGAGTCCAGAGTGGAGCCTGTGCGAGAACCGCGCTCACGCCTTGTACCCGCAGAAATATCGGTCAATGCTGACCCAAGGGTCGGGAACCAGCGCGGGCGGGGACCAAGCGCCCCTACGCGGGCTCCCAGTTGAAATCGCCGGTGAAGAGGCCGCCGATGAACCCGATCTCGTAGGCGAGCAACAGCCCGAACCCGAGCGAGAGGATGCCCGAGGCGATCGTCAGCCAGCGGTTGATCTGCGCGGAGCGCGCGCCGGCGAGCATGAATGGCAGGCCGATGATGGTCGTGAGGATGGTCATGCCCGCGGCGACGCCCACGCAGAAGATCACCAGGTAGGCGACGGCGGTCCCGGTGTCCTGGATGGTTGCGAGGACGAGCAACGCGACCGCGGCCGATCCCGCCAGTCCGTGGACGAGTCCGACCACCACCGGTCGAATGAGCTGGTAGCGGCCGAAGGTGGCGACCAGGCCGCGGTCCTCGCCGTGCCCGTGCAGGTGCCCATGTGAGGCACCGCGGTGTGCGTGGTCGTGGGCATGCATCGGCGCGGGCGGCGTCAGTCGCTCGGTGAGCGAGCGCAGTCCGCCGGTAAGGTTCAGGATCCCGAGGCCAATGAGCATCAGCGCGACCACAAACTCCATCGCCAGGCCGACCGGGGGAGGGATGACCACGTTGAACACGATGATCAGCACGCCGACGATGACCACCGTGATCGTGTGACCGAGGCCCCACAGGGCGCCGATCAGGGTGGTATCCAGGAACCGCTTGCTGCGGTTCAGGATCGTCGTCACGGCGATGACGTGATCCGCATCGGTTGCGTGGCGCATCCCGAGCAGGAATCCAAACCCGGCGAGGGCGAGCATCTGCGTCATCGGCGTCTCCAGAACTTCTATTGCAACTGTTTGCAATAAGCGTGAACAGCATAGACTATCGGGCAATGGACACGAAGCGACCTGTCGCGATCCCATGGGACTCCGTGGCAGATCAGCTGCACGAGCGTGGACTTCGCTGGACGCCGCAGCGGCGCACGGTGATCGAGGTGCTGAAGGGGACGGACGGGCACATCACCGGTGCAGAGCTCGTGGAGCGTTGTCGCCAGCAACAGGCTTCCACGACGCCATCCACGGTGTATCGAACGCTCGACGTGCTGGAGGAGCTCGGACTGGTGCGCCACGGTCACGGCGCCGACGGGCGCGAAGAGTTCCACGTTCGGCCACAGCGGGAGCACGGGCATCTGCATTGCGCGGAGTGCGGCACCTCCTGGGAGCTCGACCCTTCTCGGGCCGCGGCCATCGAGGGCGCGTTCCGTCGGGTTGACGGCTTCGAGATCGAGATCGGTCATGTCACGCTGGTCGGACGCTGCCGGTCGTGCGCCTCGAAGCCAGCGCGGACGAACCCCGCGCCCTGAACCCACCCTGTACGCTCAGGCGATGCGGAATGACGAGCCGGAATTGGGATTCCTTGGCGTGCCGATCGAGACCGATCTGACGAGGCTCGACGCCCACTTCGCCATCCTGGGCGTCCCCTTCGGCTGGCCGTATCCACGGCCGGGTGCGACGGCCGGTTGCCGGGAAGCACCGTCAGCAGTTCGGCGTCAAGCGACGCGACTGGCACGGTTTCCCGACCATTGGGACTTTGACGCAAATGCGCCGATGCATCTGCGCCCCACCGTCGATGCCGGCGACGTGCCGGGTGATCCGTCCGACGGGCCCGGGAACAGTCGCCGCACCACCACTGCCGTGGGGGCCATCCTTGACCGCGGCGCCATTCCGGTCTGCATCGGCGGCGATGACTCTGTGCCGATTCCGATCCTGCGCGCGTAGCCGGCCGACCACCTCTCACCGTTCTCCAGGTCGACGCGCACCTCGATTTCCGGGACGAGGTCGATGGCGTGCGGGAGGGTTACTCCTCGCCGATGCGCCGAGCGTCCGCGATGGAACACGTGGAGTGGATTCTCCAGGTCGGTCTGCGAGGCGTCGGTTCGGCCCGCGCCTCCGACGTGAGCGATGCACGGGCTGCCGGCAACGTGCTCGTGACCGCGCGGGAGCTTCCGCAGCATGGCGTGGCATGGCTGCTGGAGCAGATCCCCACCGATGCATCGGTCTTCGTCAGCTTCGACTGTGACGGGCTGGATCCATCGGTCTTTCCCGCCGTGTCCGCGCTTGCGCCGGGCGGGCTCAGCTACGTCGAGGCGTGGGAACTGCTGTCCGGAATCGGCCCGAGGCTCGCCGGCGCGGTATTCACCGAGTACGTCCCTGCACTCGACCGCCACTCAGTGTCGGCGGTTCTCCTGTCCCGGCTCCTCACGAGGCTCTTGACTTCCGGAGGCCCGACGTGAGGGGACAATAAGTTGACTGACGCCCTGACAAGTGAAGGCCCCTGCCGGTCCGCCGGCAAGGGCATTTCTCTGTCCGCCATCCTGCGTCTAGCGCCAACTCAGCTGTCAGAACTCCCCGGTGAATCCGTTCCGTCCTCGCAAATCATGAACGCGCCGTCCCGACCGATGCGGTAGTCGAGCTCCTGGTCCGCCGCTCGGACGACGACCTGGTATCCATCAACAAGAGCCTGCGTGTACATCATGCCGGGCTCCGGGCATCCGAGAGAGCCGTCATTCCAGGTGACCGCCTTGGCCATGACGATCTCCAGATCCGCAACGTCAGTCGCGGTGACCGTCGCGGCGTCCTGGCTGATTGCCTGGAGGATGTCGGCCGGCACGTTGCCGCTCATGTCATCGGTCCCTTCGGGCATGGTGCTGCTCGGTGCAACGGTGGTGAACGGCTGGCGGTTTGGCGCGTCTGTCGCGGTCTGTTCCTCGGCTCCCGGCGCTGAGCATGCGGCGAGGAAGAGAGCGAGCAGTGCGCCATAGGCGCCTCGGCTGGTGGTCATGTGCTGCATGACGCCTCCTGGCGGTGGTTGTTTCGCAGTTACCTCGTGAGGGCCCGGTTGCCCGAGCCCTCACGAGGTTTTCCTCGCGCGCCTGAGCGCGCAGGTTTACTTGACGAAGGTGTACACCGCGGCGTGGGCGACTGCGCCGGCCGGGTCACCCGTGCCGACGTTGAGCCACGCCTGGTGGTCACCACGGCTTGCTGCCTTGGTCGCGGTCATCGTCACCGTGGCCGTAGCCGAGCCATTTGTTGCCAGCGTCACGTTCGCCGGGCTCACCGAGTAGGTGATACCGGTGCCGGTGGTGTTGGCGATCGCCAGCGGATACGTTCCACCGGCGCCTAATGCCTTCAGGGTGACCTTGAAGGTCTTGGTCTGACCTGCGCCGGCCGGAATCGCTCCGAAGCTGACGCTGACCGGGTCGATCGCGACCCTCGCTGCCACCGCATTGTTCAAGTTCTCACGACCGGCGCCCTGGATCTGGACATCGTTCACCACGGTCGTCCCATCGGTGTATGCCGTCAGCACGCCGCGTTCGGCGGTGTTGACGATCGCCGAGCGGACCTGGGCCGCACTCCACGTCGGATGCTGTGCCCGCACGACGGCGGCCGAGCCCGCGAGGTGCGGGGCTGCCATCGAGGTGCCCTGGAAGAAGGCGAAGCACGGTGCTTCATCGCACGCATTGGCCGGTACCGAGCTGAGGACGTTCACGCCGGGCGCAACCACGTCCGGCTTGACGCGGAAGTCCACGTCGGTCGGGCCCTGGCTGCTGAAGCCGGCCATGATGTCGTCATTGGGTGTCGTGAAGTAGCTGAGCTGGGCCGAGATGGTGGTCGACGCCCCATTCTTTGTTGCGAACAGCTTGCCGGTCTGGAGACCCACCATGTACGCCGGAACGGTTGGTTGATTCGCCGTCCCATCACTGCCCATGGCCGTCGGATCGCCCGCGACATTATTGGCGACGAGTACGGCGACCGCCCCGGCAGCCTCGGCGTGCCGAATCTTCGTCGAGAAGGAGCAGGCGCCGCGGGAGATCAGCGCGACCTTGGCGGCAAGGCTTCCGGACGCCAGGCCCGTGCATGCCGTGCTGAGGCCGTTCGTCGTACCGGCCACCACGCCCAACGGTGCCGTCAGGCTCGAGCTGACGGTGGCGAAGTCGCCGGATGCGGCTCCGAAGGTTCCGGCACCGGCGACCGTGACCGGGGCACCCACGAAGTGCGGGACCGTGCTGGCGCCGGCGGTCAGCGCACGCGGTGCGATGCCCGGCGAACCGACGGTGAAGTGGCCGGGGCCACTGTTGCCTGCCGAGACGGCGACCACCATGTTCGCACGATCGAGGTTATCGACCGCCATGCTCAGGAGGTCCTGCTTTCCGGACGAACCGCCGCCCAGGCTCATGTTCGCAACATCGAAGCCATCGGCATATGCGGCGTGGAGAGCATTCATGATGTCCTCTGACCGCGCGCTGCCAACATCACTCGGGAACACGTTGTAGTTGCCGAGGAGCGCAGCGGGTGCCACGCCGGACATGTCATAGGGGATGTCAACGCCATCGACCGTGGCCGGCGTGTGGTAGTTGCACGCCACGGTTCCCGCCACGTGCGTGCCGTGGCTGTCAATCGCCTCGGGGGTGTATGCGCGGCTGCCGGCCTTGTTGTTGAAGACTTTGGCCGCGATCACCTTGTTGTTCGTGAATTGCTGGACGCCGATTCGAGGTTGGGCAGGATAGCCGGCATCACTGAAGCACGGATGTGTCTGATCGATGCCGCTGTCGACGATGGCGACCTTGACGCCTCGACCCGCATTTGCCGCCCCACCGGCTCGGTTCCATGCCTGGAGCGCATCGATGAGCGCGAGGTCCGGGTCGCCATCAGCGAGTGGGTAGTAGAGGTTCTGGTATTCGGCCCGCACGACGAGCGGCGAAGTCTTCAGCTGCGCGAGCGTGTGGCCGTTCAGCTTCACACCGAGTCCGTTGAGTGCAATGTCGTACTCGCCGGTGACCCGAGCGTTGGGCAGGTTGGTGCGCAGCCACGTCTTGAACTCGTTCCGCTGAGCGGAAAGCTGCGAGCGGTAGTTCTTCGTCTCCGACCGATTGAAATCGATCTTCTTTCCAGGGGCTGGCTTGCTGGCGCTTGCCGTGGCAAGCGGCGCGAGCGTGAGTTGGACGAGTGCGTAAGCGGTGTCAGTTGTCGACGTGCGCGTGGAGTCGGCGTTCGACCGCACCGGGGCGACTGCCGCTACCGGAGTCGCGAGCACGAGCGCTGCGATCAGCGCTGCGGCCATGGTTACCCTGCGTGACATCCCCTGGAGTCCCTCCTGTGAATCTCGCCCGATCGGGCGCAGGGCAGCGTAGCACGGGGTTGACCACCGCGCTGTGCGCGGCATTGAAGCTGGTGACGTCATGCACCGCTGGCGTCGGATGCGCTGGATGGCGAGCAATCGACGCGTTTGAACCCGATGCATCGCAGCACGGGCAGAGCTGGATAGCGGGCGAAGCGCGGGTCGACTTCAGACATGCGGCAGCGCCAATACGTGGTTCCGCGAACCGTCTCGATGCGATGACCGTGTTCGCATCCGTCGCACAGTCCGGGCCAGCCTTCCGCGTTCATCGATTGCGCCGACAGTTTCATGTGTCGTTTACCAAACTGTGATTCCGAACAGGTCAGATCAGCGTAGGCTGTTCGCACCAATCATTCCGCCGGTCGTTCGAGCGACCGGTTCGCTCAGCTGGAGGCTTCCCTGCCCGTGCCGTCTAACCCCCAAATGCCGTTGCAGCGCGGGCTCGCGCTGTGGATGACCCTGGCGCTTGCGCTCGGAGCCATCTTGCCGCTGATCGTTCCCGCACCGACCGGAGCGATCTCCTCGGCTACACAGATCTGGGAGATCCAGGGTGCGACGCACTTCTCCGAGCTGGATGGCGACGACGTCTTTGGCGTCGAGGGTGTCGTCACCGCCGTCCGCAGCAACGGGTTCTGGATGACCGATCCGACACCGGACGATGATGATGCGACCTCGGATGGCATCTTCGTCTTTCGCGGGCGCGAAGCGAAACCGGCTGTCGGTGCGCACGTCGCCGTCGACGGGGAGGTCGACGAGTTCCGCTCCGGCGGCAGCGGCGGGTTCAGGAACCTCACGACAACGCAGCTCCGGAGCTTCACGGCCCTCACCCTGCTCGGAAACGCTGCCCCGTTGCCGGTGACGGTGATCGGCATCGACCGGATGCCGCCAAACCTGGTCATCGACGACGACTCGACCGATTCTGTCGAGGCCGCGAATGCCGTGTATGACCCGGAGAGTGATGGCATCGACTTTTGGGAAAGCCTCGAAGGCATGCGCATTCAGGTTGCAGATGCGGTTGCGGTGGGTGCCACCAATCGCTTTGGCGAGATTGCCATCGTCAGTCAGCTGCAGACCAATGCGGGAGTGCGCACTCCGCGGGGCGGCATCCTCGTCAGGAAGCTGGGGCAGGCCGGCGACTATCGGCCGGGAGATTTCAACCCTGAGCGGCTCATCCTCGACGATGTCCTCGCCGACACGCCGAGCGTCAATGTCGGCGACGAGTTCGCTGACGATCCGATCGGCGTCCTTGACTACGGCTTCGGCAACTTCAAGCTTCTCGTCACCGCCGACCCCGAGCGCATCGATAACGGGCTCGCCCGCGAGGTGACGGCCGCCACGAACCCGACCGAGCTGGCGGTCGCTACCTTCAATGTTGAGAACCTCTCGGCTGTGAGCAGCGACGCCAAGGTCAACGAACTCGCAGGGCAAATCGTCGAAAACTTGCGCTCGCCGGACCTCATCGCGATCGAGGAGATGCAGGACAACACGGGACCAGCGAACAGCGGCGTCGCCGCAGCCGACCTTAGCTGGCAACGGCTGATCAGCGCGATCGCCGCGGCTGGCGGGCCGCTGTATGACTACCGCCAGATCGACCCGCAGAACAATGAGGACGGCGGGCAGCCCGGCGGCAACATTCGGGTCGGGTTCTTGTTCCACACTGAACGAGGCCTGGAGTTCGTCGACCGGCCTGGTGGCGATGCGGTGACCGATACCGACGTCGATCCGACCCCCAATGGCAAGGGCGCCCAGCTCACGATCAGCCCGGGTCGCGTCCTTGACGCCGACATCGGCGGCGAGAAGGCGTTCGCAGACACGCGGAAGTCGCTTGCCGGCGAATTCCGTTTCCGCGGCGAGACGATCTTCGTGATCGCCAACCACTTCAGCTCGAAGGGTGACGATCGCCCGCTCTTTGGTCACTTCCAGCCGCCATTCCGCCTGACCGAATTCGAGTCTGGCGACCCCGAGGACGGCTGGCGGCACGCGCAGGCCCAGGCGATCAACGACTTCGTGGACGAGATCCGAGCAATCGATGAGGACGCACATGTGATCGTCCTCGGTGACATCAACGACTTCGACTTCTCGGAGACCGTCGAGATCATCACAGGCGATCGCGTAGCGCTCGATCCAGGACAGGGCATGCCCGATGCTGATGGCAGCGGCCAGACCGATGAAACTGGCGAGGACGCGGTGATGGGCACGCTCTTCGACGTGTTAGCACCCGAGGAGCGCTACTCGTACGTCTTTGATGGCAACAGCCAGGTGCTCGATCAGATCATCGTCAGCACCTCGCTGTTGGAATTGGAGCCGACGTACGACGTCGTCCACGTGAACGCGGAATTCGCTGACCAAGCGAGCGATCACGACCCTTCAGTGATGCGGGTCGCCTTCCAGCCGAAGCGCGGTCGCTGAACCCGGGTTCCGATTTCTATCTTCGGGAGAAGCCCCGAAAGGCCGGGCCTCCCCCGTCGCTTCATATGACTGACGATCGGTCCGAGCGGCTCAATCCAGGCCGATGTCCGGCTCGTCGCGCGGAGCGCCGACGGGGGATTGATCGGCGCCGGGCGCGCGCTGCGCCGGTTCGTCCGGCGTCTCGACGGGTGGGGGTTCGTCCTCGTCCTGTGGCGGCGTCGGAGGAATCTCGTCGTTGGGTGGCTGCTGGATGCTCATGTCCGCCCGCGATGCAGGGCGCATGCCGAGTTCAGAATCAGCCGCGGTTCCGGAAGATGGTGATGGCGAGGACCACGGCGAGCACCATGAGGACCAGCGCGAAGGGATAGCCGAGCACCCAGTCGAGCTCTGGCATGAGGACGAAGTTCATGCCATAGATTCCTGCGATCAGCGTTGGAACCATCAGGATCACGGTGAACGCCGTGAGCCGCTTCATGATCGCGTTCAGGCCGTTGCTCGCGACGGTGAGACGAGCGTCCACCACCGTCGCGAGCAGCTCGCGATAGATGTCGAGCTGGTCAAGGACGCGCACCAGGTGGTAGTAGAGGTCCCGGTACTCATCCAGCTTGGGGCGCTGGCCCTGCTTACGCACGTCCTCGACCGCCAGCGGGTGGAGGTCAAAACTCGCGGCGCAGGACCTCGATCACCTCGTCAGTTGGCGCGGTCGTGCTCACCCAGACCAGCGTGCCATCGGTTTCGTCAGCCACCGACCGATCGCGTCCTCTCGACCCGCTTCGAGCGCTTCGACACTGCCATCAGGGTGGCGGACCAGGCAGGTCAGGCTGGATCGATCGATGTCGGGTATGGCGAACGCAGTGTAGTGCTCATCCGAGCGGTCCAAGCTAATGTGCTAGACTGAGGTAACACGTTTCACAGATGTTGGAGATCCCGATGGGATGGCTACCCGAACCGATCGAGCGACTCCTGGCGGTGGCACTGGTCGCTGAGCTGACCGTCGTGGGGCGCAACGGGCGACCGGTCACGCACCCGCTCATTCCGCTCTACGACGGCAAGAAGATCTATCTTCATTCCTCGACGCTGTTCAGCAAGAAGCTCGAGCACATCAAGCGAGATGCGCGCGTGGCGCTGGCATTGACGGACCCGGTGGCCATGAAGGGCGACCTCGACAGGGCCACCATCCAGGGCACCGCCCTCATCATCGAGGACGACCCGCATTCTGATTGGGAGCGACTCGTCCTGAGTCTGTGGCGCGCGAAGGAGCCGGCGATCGACGACTTCCTGAAGGCTCGCGTCGCCCTGCCGCTGTTCTTCGAGCGCGCGGTCATCGAGATCACGCCGGAGCGCGCCCTTTACTGGGAAGGCGGCAGGACTGATCGCGCCCCCGTCGAGACGCTCGCACCTCGCCAGGAGGCCGCATGAGCACCGCCATCCGCTCGGGTTCGGTGCCCGCGCACGATTCCACCCCCGCCGACCTCGAACGATTGGCGACCTACCCGCACGTGGTCGTCAGCTGGATCGACGAGAGCGGCTACCCGACCAGCGTGGCAACCACCTTCGAGACCGAGACCGACACCGGCACGATCCTCCTGGCCCCGCTGGTTGGCATGCAGATCCCAATGGACCGCGAGATCAACGTCACCGGCAGCCACATCCGGCCGCAGCCCGGCATCGGCTACGACCAGCGTCGCTATCTCCAGGTCTGGGGACGGACCTCGGATGGCGTGACGCTAACGCCGACGCGCGCCTGGGGCTGGGACGAGAACGAGACGCCGTTCTTCGAGTATTCGGAGCGATCCGTCCCGCAGTCCCGACGTTACCTCGCCGCCCTGTCGAAGGAGAAGGGGCGGACCATTCGCCCCCGTCTCAGCCTCTTCTGGCTGGCGCTGCGCACCACTCGGCTGCCCTTCCTGTCCGCTACCGCCGTGCCGGTGCTGCTCGGCATCGCCGTGGCGGCCAGCCATGGCGCGTTCACGTGGTGGACCGCGCTGCTGACCCTCATCGGCGGCTCATTCGCGCACCTGGCCATCAATGTCACGAACGACATCTTCGACACGCTCTCCGGCGCCGATGAAGCGAACACCACGCCCACCCAGTTCTCGGGTGGCTCGCGGGTGGCCGTCTACGATCTTGTATCCATCCGCGGCCTGTCGTGGCTGGCGATCGCGCTGTTCGCGGTGGCGGGCGCCATCGGACTGCTGCTGGTGGCCGTCACCGGTTCGCTGACGCTGCTCTGGATCGGCCTCGCTGGCATCTTCGTCGGGGTGGCGTACACGGCGCCGCCGCTGAAGCTCGTTTACCGGGGGCTCGGCGAGATCGCGGTCGCGGTCGGATTCGGGCCGATCATGCTGCTCGGCGCCTACGTCGTGCAGACAGGCCGCCTGACCTGGGAGCCGTTCGTCCTTTCGCTCGTGCCGGGTGCCCTCATCGCGTTGATCCTGTTCGTCAACGAGATCCCGGACCGTCGGTCGGACGCCGAGGCGGGAAAGCGGACGCTGCCCACCCGGTTCAGTCCGGAGGTGATTCGTACGGGTTATCTGGTGGTCGCCCTGGCGGCGTTCGCGGTCATCGCCGGAGGAGTCGTCGGCGGCCTGCTGCCGTGGCCAACGCTGATCGCGCTGGTGGCGGTTCCGCTCGCGCTGCGGGTCCACGCCGGTCTC
This sequence comes from Chloroflexota bacterium, assembly GCA_030859955.1. Classification (GTDB taxonomy): domain Bacteria; phylum Chloroflexota; class Limnocylindria; order QHBO01; family QHBO01; genus JACDBZ01. Next base: position 16,667 of record JALZJE010000153.1, read on the forward strand.
AAGGTCCACTACGACAGCCCGTACACGCTCATGGCCGTGATGGGTACCAACGTGAATCTCAACCTCGCCGTGGGCGGGCTGCTTCTCATCGGGTATGTCGTGGCGATCGCGGTGATGCAGCTCGCTGGTTAAGCGTCTCCGCTCCTCGTGCCCGGCCTACCAGCCCTCTGTGCCAGGGTCGCCCTTGTAGGGGCCGATCACATCGTCGGTGATCCAGCCGCCGTAGAAGCCGCCAGGCTGCGGGCGTACCTGCTCACCGTCGACGGTGGCGGAATCGACGCGCGACGCGTAGAAGGCGATGTATCCGGCTATGGCCTCGTAGCCCGGGGAGGGACGCGGATAGGTCCATGCCGCCTCGCGGGAAACGCGATCGCCCACGACGACATCGAGGTATGTCGCCAGACCCTTCCATTCGCACAGCGTTCGACGGCCCGGCGCTTGACGCAGGAGGTCGTGCCGCACGTCCTCCGGCGGCAGGTACCACACCGGAGCCCCAGCGGTCTCGAGCACGCGGATGGCGCGTCGTGACTCCGCGACGGTGGTGCCGCCCTGTTCGATGCGCACCAGACGCTCGGACGGTACGACCGCAGGCGGGCGCGGGTAGTCCCAGACGGATTCGCGGGCGCGGTCGAGGTGGGGCACGCGGTCGGTGGTCATGCCACGTGTACGGGAGGCTGCGCGTATCGAATCAGTACTACCATCGCTGTCGATGGACCGATTCCGCACGATCATCGAGCCGTTCCGGATTAAGAGCGTCGAGCCCATCAGGCTCACGAGCGTCGAGCAGCGTGCCGCGAAGCTTGCCGAGGCGGGCTACAACCTGTTCAATCTCCATGCCGACGACGTGTTGATCGACCTGCTGACCGATTCCGGTACCGGCGCCATGAGCGCGGAGCAATGGGCCGGCATCCAGCGTGGCGACGAGTCGTATGCGGGTTCACCTTCCTGGTTCCGGTTTCTCGAGGCCGTCACCGAGCTATGGCCCTTCCGGCACATCATCCCGACCCACCAGGGACGCGCGGCCGAGAAGATCCTGTTCAGCGTGATCGGCGGGGCGGGCAAGGTCATTCCATCGAACACGCACTTCGACACGACCCGCGCCAACGTCGAGTTCAGCGGCGCCGAGGCGGTCGACTGTGTCATCTCCGAGGGCCGCGAGCCGTCCACCATCCATCCGTTCAAGGGCAACATGGACACCGAGGCGCTCGACGCCCTCATCCGCGAACGAGGGCCCGAGAACGTTCCGGTCGTCTTCGTCACGATCACGAACAACTCGGGCGGCGGCCAGCCGGTCAGCCTCGCCAACCTGCGCGCGGTGCGCGAGGTGTGCGACCGATACGACCTCCCGCTGTTCCTCGACGCATGCCGCTTCGCGGAGAACGCCTGGTTCATCAAGGACCGGGAGGACGGATACGCCGATGCGACCGTGCCCGATATCGTGCGCGAGATGGCGGCATTGGCCGATGGCATGACGATGTCCGGCAAGAAGGACGCGCTCGCCAACATCGGCGGCTGGCTGGCGCTCAATGACGACCGATGGGCCGAGCAGTGCCGCAACCTCCTCATCCTGACGGAGGGCTTCCCGACCTACGGCGGCCTGGCCGGTCGCGACCTCGAGGCGATGGCCGCCGGGCTGCGCGAGGTGGTTGACGAGGACTATCTGCGCTACCGGGTTCGGTCGACGGCGTATCTCGGCGACGCGCTCGTCGAGTCGGGGGTGCCGTGCGTTCAACCGATCGGCGGCCACGCGGTCTACATCGACGCTGCCGGCCTCCTGCCGCATATCCCGGCACTGGAGTATCCGGGCCAGGCGCTGGCCTGTGCCCTCTACCGTGAGGGTGGCATCCGCGGCTGCGAGATCGGGACGGTGATGTTCGGGCTCCGTCCCGATGGCTCGGAGGAGCCTGCCTCGATGGAACTTGTGCGGCTTGCGATTCCACGCAGGGTCTATACCCAATCCCACGTCGACTACGTGATCGAGGTCATCCGCTGGGTGGCGGAGCGTGCCGGCGAGCTCGGTGGAATGCGCATCGTCGAGCAGCCATCGTCGCTGCGCCACTTCACCGCCCGCTTCGAGCCAATTCAGTAGGCTCGCCGGTGTTCGTCGTCAGCCGACGCGGATCTCACTCACCCACTTGATCCAATCGAGGCCGCGCCGCGTGGGGACCACCAGGCGGCAGGGCGCGCCATTCGCGGCCGGGAGAGGCTCGCCGGCCACGTGCGTGGCCAACAGGCACCCGTCGATTTCATCGCGATTGAGGGCGACGATCCAGCCCGTGACGCTCCGCACCGTCACGCGTGATCCGCCCGATTCGGCGCCGGCGGCTTCGAGGACCGATGCCAACGGCGTCCCGCGCCATGCGGTCGTCATCACCCAGCCGGACGTGCAGTCGAGGGTCGCGTCGCGATCGACCGTGTCCAGCGCGGCCAGTCCCGCGAGATCGAGGCTCAGCTCCCGCGCGACCCGCCCCGTGACCGAAAGGCGCCACGACTCCTCGTCGGTGGGCGGCGTCCCTTCGCCGTAGAAGGTTGTTGGAGGCGGGATGCCGCCCTCGGGCAGCCAGCGCGAGCCGGTGAATCGTCGAAGGCCGCCGCGTGCCACGTCGAGCACATTCGCGGCACCCCACGCGACGGTGCCGAGCGCCATGACGCCACCGATGGCGAGCACGGTCCGGCGGCTGATGCTGGGCCGACCGCGAAGCCCGCGCGGGCGTAGCAGCCGCCATCGGCGCGGAAGCAGGTGGACCAGCACGATCGGGACGATCGCCAGCGCTGCCCACACGTGCAGCGTGAGAATCGTCCACGGACCGATTGCCCAGATCCGTCCGCTGGCAACCCAGGTGAAGCCGCCGGCGAGTGCCGCCGCCACCAGGAGTGTCAACACGGCTCCCACCGCGAGGCGACGCCACCTGCGGTGGCGGATTGCCGGACCGATGCTTCGCCGCAGTTTCTCGATGGCGGCCACCAGCAACGCACCACCCATCAGGCCGTGCAACCAGAACAGTGGTGCCGTCGCCGGAACGCCGGCGCGCAGGGTCAGTAGCCCACTCGTCAATTGCACGACGATCAGGATCGCCAGGAGCCGATCCAGCGCCGCACTGCTCATCGGTGCACCGTACGCCTCCGCGCGCCTATGGACAATCGAGCGTGACGTACGATGCGCCGGTGAGCCAGCGCAACGCCGTCCTCGTCGCGACCATCCTGGGCTCGGCGATCGTCTTCCTGGATGGCACGATCGTCAACGTCGCGCTCGATTCCATCGGCCGTGAGCTGCCCACCACGTTCGTGGCCCGCCTCGAGGGGTTGACGTACGTCAACAGTGCCTACTTCGTCGTCCTCTCGGCGCTGCTCATCCTGGCTGGCGCGCTGAACGACTTCTTCGGGCGCCGCCGAATGTTCCGGATCGGGCTCGTGGGCTTCGGCGCGGCGTCCGTCGGCTGTGGCCTGGCGCCGACGATGGAGCTTCTCATCCTCGCCCGCATCGTCCAGGCCGCGTTCGGTGCGCTCCTCGTTCCGGGCAGCCTCTCGATCATCACCGCGGCGTTCGAGGGCGAGGAGCGCGGCCGCGCCATCGGCCTCTGGGCTGCCGGCACGTCGGCCACGTCGATTGTCGGCCCGCTCCTCGGCGGCTTCCTGGTCCAATCCGTCAGCTGGCGTGCCGCCTTTCTCATCAACGTTCCGCTCATCGCCATCGCGTTGTGGGCCACCGCGAAGGTGCCGGAGACCCGTGATGCGGAGGCACGTGGTGACTTCGACTGGCTCGGGGCGGGAGTGATCGCCATCGGCGTTGGCGGCCTGGCCTTCGGGGCAACCCGGGGACAGGAGCAGGCGTGGCAGGACCCGACCGCGTGGGTGGCGCTGGCCGTCGGCGCGGTGGCCATCGTCGCGGTCCCGATCCTGATGCTGACACGATCGCGCCCGCTGGTGCCACCCAGCCTGTTCGGCTCGCGCAACTTCACGGTCGTCAACCTGTCGACCTTCGTCATCTATGGTGCGCTGTACGTCACGCTTGCGTTCCAGCCGCTCTTCCTCCAGGGCACGCTCGGCTACTCACCGCTGGCCGCAGGCGCTGTCGGCATCCCGATCGCGCTGATGCTCACCTTCCTCTCGACTCCGGCCGGGCAATTCTCGGCGCGCTTCGGTCCGCGCCTGTTCATGACGGTCGGACCGATCGTGATGGCGGTGGGTCTCCTTTGGCTTGCGCGCATACCCGCCGGCTCCGAGCCATGGCGCGCAAGTCTCACGGATCCATCCACGCTGGTGCCACCCGGCGCCGCCCTGACCGACGTGATCCTGGGCCTGTCGATCTTCGGGCTCGGGATCAGCATGCTCGTCGCTCCGCTGACGACCGCGCTGATGAGCTCGATCCCGGTCCGGAACGCCGGGTTGGGTTCGGCGATCAACAACGCGGTCAGCCGCGTCGGGTCGCCGCTGGTGAGCGCCATCCTGTTCATCGCGATCACCGCCACCTTCTACCCCAGCCTGGCGGGGCTGGTGCCGGGCCTCGACGTCAGCGACCCGCAGCTTCGGGAGCAGATCCAGCCGCTCACGAGCACGCCGGACGGAACCGATCCGGCCCTGGTGGATGCTGCGCGGCAGGCCTCCACCGATGCATTTCACCTCGCGATGCTGGTCTCGGCTGGGCTGCTGGTTGCCGGTGCCGCGATGAATGCGGTGGGGATCCGCAACCCGCCGCACAGGGTCCACGCCCCCTAGTGTCGCGCGCCGGAAATGCCTTGACGGTTGCGTGCCTCTGAGCGATCGCGCGGTGCGTCAATGCGACCACCACCCCGCGTATATCGTATGTACGCCGCGGCCAAGCATGAAGTCCATTGCGGCGCGAGCCACTAGAACGTTCGCGGGCACCAGGGAGCGCGATCGGTCCGGAACAGCGCATCCGCGCGCTCGATGCCGCCCGGTGCCAGCTCGCTGATCCGCCCCGCGGCCGCCAACTGCGCAAAGCTGAAGCCGCCGAGGTAGGCGGCCGCCACGTCGGTCACGTCGCACGCGAGGTCAGGAGTGTCGGTGGTCGGCTCGACGATCGGCACGCCGGATTCGACCGACAGCGACCAGCGACCGTCGTTCCACGGACAGAATTCGTCGGCGACTTCCAGGACCAGGCGTCCATCGCCCCGGTAGCGGCGGGCGGCGAGGGCGGACGAGATATCCACGATCCGTAGCCAGAGTGCATCGCCGATGGTCATCTGGAGCCTTCTCGGCTCGGCGACGGAGAGGAGGATCGGGTCGTCGACCGCCACGTTCCACGTCTCGACGCGGCCCATCAGGTCGATATCGAGCAGGAATCGCCACAGATCCAGGTGGGCCGCCGGCGTGGTGGCCATGAAGTCCAGGATCGAGATCTCACTGACGTCGCCCTCGCGGACGGCGTAGCGCGCGTAGCCATCCACGGTTCCTGCTACTTCGTGGAGCACATGGAACGGCGCACCTCGACCCCGCCGCCACTTCTCCGGAAAGTAGAAGACCTCCGCGTTCCAGAACTCCTGCGTGTGGCTGAAGAAGCCCGGGCGGTGGGGCCGCACCGCGTCGTAGACCGGAGGGAACGCCAGTCGCGCCTCCGCCTCATCGACCATCCGGGTCTGGCCGCTGAAGGTGTGGGGCAGTCGGAAGGCATTGCGATGGCGATCGACCTTCACGCTCGCCTTGAGCGACGCGAGCCCGTAGCCGAAGCGCTGGTAGATGCTTCCCTCGGAAGCCCACAGGGCGGCCAACGGCTCGCCGCGCCGATGCACGTCGTCCAACTGGAGCCGCATCATCTGACGGAGCGCTCCCCTGCGCCGATGCGTTGGATGCACGCCGACGGTCGTGACGCCCGCCACGGGCAGCACGCCGCCCGGCACGGTCAGCCCGAAGCTGATCGCGGCGGCATTGCCGACGATGCGGTCCCCGTCGTAGGCGGCGATGGCGCGGTCGAACTCGAGGACCGCTTCCCAGATGGGCGCCGCCTCGTCGTTCGTATGCTCGGCGAAGCCGATCCCGATCGAGTCGACGTACGCCCGACGGTCGCCTTCGAACGGTCTGACGTTGATTTCCACCGGGTGATTATGGCGCGGGTCGTGCTTTATGATCCGCCGGATGTTCCCCATCGGCGACGAGAACGAGCGTGGGCATGGTCCGGCCTTCGTGAGCCTGGCGTTCATCGGTCTCAACATCGCCGTCTTCCTGCTGCTCCAGGGCGCCGGAGGCCTGAGCGGCGAGGACTTCACCTACGGCTACAGCGCGGTCCCCTTCGAGATCACCAACGGGGTCGACCTGGTCGGTGCGGAGGAGATCACGGTCGACGGCACGTTGGTCGAGATCCCGCAGGAGCCCGGTCCGACGCCCATCTGGGCGACGTTGCTGACCAGCATGTTCATGCACGGGGGCTGGCTGCACCTCGGCGGCAATCTGCTCTTCCTGTGGATCTTCGGCGACAACGTCGAGCATCGCATCGGGCACATCCCGTACCTGGCCTTCTACCTGGTCGCGGGGGTGATCGCGAGCTTCGCCCAGATCCTGATCGATCCCGGCTCCATCATCCCGACCCTCGGCGCGTCGGGGGCCATCTCCGGGGTGCTCGGCGCGTATCTCGTGATGTTCCCGACCAACCGCATCACGATTCTCATGCTCCGCTTCCCGATGAAGGTCCCGGCGATCATCGCGATCGGACTGTGGGCTGCCTTCCAGTTCATCAATGGCATCGGCGCATTTGCCGTCACGGAGCAGACCGGCGGGGGAGTGGCGTACATGGCCCATATCGGCGGATTCATCGCCGGGGTGGTGGCTGGCATCGCCTTCCGCGTGATCTTCCATGATCCGCGCAGGCCGCGGGGCGCACCGGCATCGGCCTACGGATGAGCTCCGCCCATGAGGCGGCCGGACTGTTCGGACCCGGTTCGGTCTCGTGGCGCATCGACCGCGAGCTCGTTGTCCTGGCCGGAGGGTCGTGCGCGCTCCTCATGCAGGCTGCCCATCCGGGTGTCGCGGCCGGGGTGATCGAGCACTCCACCTACGCGACCGATCCGTTCGGACGCCTGCTGCGGACGCTCGAGAGCAGCTTCGACGTGGTCTTCGGCAGTCGGTCCACCGCGGAGCGCGCAATCCGGCGTGTGAACGCCGTCCACCGATCGGTGCGCGGGACGATTCCCGGCGGCGCGCTTGCCTACAGCGCCCGCGATCCCGACGCGCTGCTCTGGGTGCATGCCACCCTGGTCGACACGGCGCTGCGGATCTACGGTCGGTTCGTTGCTCCGTTGTCGGATGCGGATGAGCAGGCGTACCACCACGAGTCCGGCCGGGTCGCGATCATGCTCGGGGTGCCGGAGGCGTTGCTGCCAACGACCATCGGCGAGCTCCGCGCCTGGATGGCCGACCGCATCGCGGATGACACGATCCACGTGACGCCCCAGGCAAGACGCATTGCGCGGACCGTGCTCTACCCGATCACCCGGGTTCCGCGTGTTGCGTGGGATGCGGCGCATCTCATCTCCCTGTCTACGCTGCCGGCCACCCTGCGCCGGCCCTACGGCATCGCATGGTCGCCGGGCCGCGAGGGTGGCGTCGAGCGTATCGCGCGGGTCGCTCGTCGGACCCTGCCGCTGCTGCCATCCGTGCTTCGTCACGCGCCACAGGCTCGCGCGGCGGACCGACGTGTTCAGTCGGCTCGCTCGGCCCGATAGCTCCGCCTGGTTCCCACCCGTCGAAATCCGAGCCGCTCCAGGTTGGCCGCCGATGCCCCACCCTCGAGAGCGGATGCGCCGACCAGGTAAGCACCGCGCTTCAGCGCCAGCGCGGCGCGATGGCCGATCAGCGCGCGCTGGATACCGCGGCCGCGGTGCGACGGCAGAACGGAGCCCGCCCGCAGCCAACCGAGATGGTGATGCACGTGCAGGCTCGCCGCCCCGACCGCGACCCCATCGACCTCGGCGACGAACCGATGGTGGTGCGGCATCGGCGCAAGGTGCCGCTCCAGTGCTCGCCATGCAATGGCGATGGGTTCAGGAAGCTCGCTGGCGGTGACGATGACCTCCGCCCAAGGACCGATCTCGTCGCGGGCCAGCTCGCGCACGTGGACGCCGTCCGAGGTCTCCGGGACGTCTTCGGCGCCGATTGCGTATCGGGCCAGGGTCGAATCGCTCGTGGCGTTCGGCCATGGAGGTTCGTCCGCGAGCACCCAGCCGGTGACGCTGGCAGCGGCGAATCGGGCGATGGCCCGGGGGACCAGGTTCGGCAGGCTCGCGAACCCCAGCGCCGAGTTGAAGATCGGCCCGGGGAGCGTCGGCGACGTGGAGATGGCAATCTCCCCGTCATTCAGGACGTCGATCTCTTGGCCGGCGGTGGCCGCCGCAGCCCAGAACGCGACGGCACTCTCGCGTTCGGCCGCATCGAGGCGATCGGCGATCAAGAGCCGTTCGGCATCGTCGTTCGCCGGCGGCGTGAGCCGGATTCCGTCCCCGGCCCGGACCGTACCCTCATGGACGACCCTTGCGTACATGCGGCTGTCGGCAGGGTGCGTCTGAATCGAGAGGCGCCCGAATCTCAGGTCGGCGAAGGAATGCCGAATGGTGCGACACGGGTTCGTCGGCCTCGAGATCTCTACGATCACCTCGTCACCGATCGCCAGGCGCGTTCCGACCGCCAGCGTCGACACGTCGAATCCCTCGATCGTCAGGTTCTCACCGGTCGTGCCGGGCGCGATGGGATGTCCCTCCGCCGCCATCCGCCGGATCGCCTCGATGCCCAGGATCGAGACCGCGCGATGGGGCCCGCCGTGAACCGTCTCGGTACGTTGGCGGTCACCCTTCACCCCGTCGCGGTTGATGCGCGCCGCCGGGACGGCCATCTTGGGGACGCCGCCGTTCGAGATGTTGACCTGGAGCAGCCGACCGTGTCTCATGCCTCGAATCGTAGCGGGCGGGGCGAAGGCGGCCCTGAACTGCTGGCCGATCGGCGGCTATCATGGCGACGTCCGCTTGCCAGGCCCCACCGAGCGGCGAGAGGAACCCGAATTTGACCCGATTCGCAAAGCTGGCGGTCGCCGCTGCCACGGCTACCTTCGTCCTGATTGCCATTGGCGGCCTCGTGCGCGCCACCGATTCGGGACTCGGCTGTCCGGATTGGCCGCTCTGCTTCGGCGATTGGCTGCCGCCGGCGGATCTGCACGCCTGGATCGAGCATTCGCATCGGCTCACCGCTGCCGTGTTCGTCGGGCCGCTGGTCGGCGCCGTGGGGCTTATCACCGTCTTCACGCGCCGCCGCCGTGACCTGCCGCTGCTGGTGGCCGCGGTGATCGCCGGCGTCCTGGTCATCGTGCAGTCCCTGCTCGGCGCCGCCGTGGTCCTCCAGGGGCTTGCGGCCGAGCTCGTCACCGCTCACCTCGCGATGGCCCTGGTGGTGTTCGCGGCCGTGATCTTCATCGCCGAACGAGCCACCCATGGGCCGATGCCGGCCGCACACGCCCGGCCCGATCTGACTCGCCTGCTCGGTGTCACCGCGGTCGCTGTCTTCGCACAGATGCTCCTGGGGTCCTGGGTGACCGGCCAGGGTGCGGGGCTCGCGTACGGCGACTTCCCGCTCATGGACGGCTCGATCCTGCCGGCTGCGGGCAATAACGACCAGGGGATCCACCTGGCGCATCGGCTCATGAGCCTGGTCGTCGCAGCGCTGGTGATCTGGAGCGCCATCCTCGTGCGTCGTTCAACGAACGTCCGTCTGCCGCGAACGCTCGCAAGCTGGCTGGTGGCGCTCATCGTGATCCAGATCGCGCTCGGCGGCCTCAACGTGATCTCGCGCCTTTCCGCCGTCTTCGTGGTTCCGCACCTCGCGGTCGGGGCCGCGCTCTGGGGAGGAGCCGTCTGGCTCTGGTTGTCGAGCCGCCGGCTGCGCCCGTCGGAGGTTGCGGTTCGTGCGGTCCACGGCGAGCCGGGTCCGCTGAGCACGGTTCGCGCCTACATCGCGCTGACGAAGCCGCGGATCATCGAGCTGCTGCTCGTCACCACCGTGCCGACCATGGTCCTCGCCGAACGCGGCATCCCGTCCGTCTGGCTGATGGCCTCCGTGGTCGCGGGGGGAACCCTGGCCGCCGGCGGCGCCAACGCGATCAACATGTACGTCGACCGCGATATCGACGATCTCATGCGCCGCACCCGTCACCGGCCGTTGCCCCGCCACGCCGTGAATCCGGCTGCGGCGCTCTGGTTCGGCATCGGTCTGAGCGTGGTTGCCTTCGCGTTCCTGGGCCTCACGGTCAACCTGCTGAGCGCCGTGCTGGCACTGAGCGCCACCTGCTTCTACATCTTTGTCTACACCATGTGGCTCAAGCGGACGACGCCGCAGAACATCGTCATCGGGGGCGCGGCCGGATGCGTTCCGGTCCTGGTGGCATGGGCGGCGGTCACCGGCGAGATCGGCCTGCCGGCACTCGTGCTATTCGCGGTGGTCTTCTACTGGACGCCGCCCCATTTCTGGGCGCTGGCGCTGCGTTACCGCGGCGACTACGCCGCGGCAAATGTGCCGATGCTTCCGGTGGTGCGTGGCGAGGCGGAGACCGCGCGCCAGATCGTCCTGTACACGATCGTGCTCGTGGCGGTAAGTCTGCTGCTTCTGCCGGCCGCCGGGATGGGCTGGGTCTACC
>JALZJE010000157.1 GCA_030859955.1 Chloroflexota bacterium
TGCCGGCGCATTCGCCGAGGGGGAGGGCCTCATCCTCGACCACAGCGAGGCGGCGACCGAGTCGCTGCTCGATGACCTGCGATCCGATGTCGGCATGGAGTGGGTCCCCGACGAGGCGTGGCTGACGAAGGTGGTCGTGTCGTCGAAGGCGAGCGAGCTCGATTATGACCTGGCGATCGACGCGTCCGGCGCGGGACGTCCATCGGCGATCGATGCGGGCTACGCACCGTTCGGAAGCAATCCGGCGCCACGGCCCCCCGTTGCCGTCTACCTGCTGCTCGGCGCCATGAGCGTCATCGCGCTGCCCATCCTGTACGAACGTTCGGCCAGAGGTGCCTCGCGCACCCCGCCGCTCGCCGGCGCATGAGCCGGACCGGCCGCATCGGGTCGACGGCCGCGGCACTGCTTCTCGCAGCGACCGCGGTCGTCGGCTGCGCCCCGGCCGAGCAGACGATCACGATCGCGATTCATTACTCGGCCTTCGACCCCCCGGTGCTGACCGTGCCGCGCGGCGTCCCGGTCACCTTCGTGCTGGTCAACCGGGACCCGATCGATCACGAGTGGCTCATCGGCGACCAGGCATTCCACGAGGCGCACCGCGACGGCACGCACCCCGGTCACGCCGGCGTGCCCACGGAGGTCAGCCTGCCGGCGCTCGAAACCGTCGAGACCACGATCGTCTTCGGCGATCCCGGGACGCTGCTGTACATCTGCCACCTGCCGGCGCACGAGTCTTACGGCATGGTGGGCGAACTGATCGTCGACGGCTGATCACGCGTCCGTATACTGCCGGCCATGCTGCGCCCCAACCCGCCGAAGATGCTGACCGTGGTCATTGCGGTCGTTCTGATCCTGGTGGGACTCTCGGCGACGGTCTTTCCGATCGACTTCGTCAACCAGGCGCTCGACATCGTGCAGTCGACGTTCGGCACGAACTTCGAGGTGACGACGGAGGTCGCGTGGCTGTTCCTGTTCGCCGGTGACGTGCTGCTCATCATCGGCTCACTGCTGCCGGGGATCTGAGGCAATGGGTGGGCGGATGAACTTCGCGCCCCGCATGCCGACGATCATCGTCGCCCTGCTCCTTGTGCTCATCGGCCTCGTGGGCACCTTCGGCGGCATGTTGCCGAGCGTGGCAGGCATGTCGTCGCAGGTGATCGGTGCCTGGTCATTCATCCTCGCGGCGATCGTCCTGTTCGCCGGCATGGTCTTCAAGGGAATCTAGGCGGCGACCTCCGGTGCGCCCAGCAGCATCGGCAGGATGCTGCCGAAGAAGTACCCGACGATCCCGGCGATCGCGCCGAGCAACAGGATCTCGAACCCGGAGGCCCACCAGGATCGGTGCGTCCAGCGGCTCTTCAACGCACCGATGCCGAACAGCACGCCGAGCGTGGCTGCCACGGAGACCATCACCGCGATCCCGCCATTGAGGAACACGTGGGGCAGGATGGGTGGGATGGTGCCGAGCGCGAAGGCCGCGCCCATGACGAGCGCACCCTGGAGTGGCGAGCCGCCGCCCTCCTCGACGGTGAGGCCGAGCTCCTTCTCGATCATCGTCTTGAGCAGCACGTCGGGGTACTCGGCCATAACGCGAGCAACCTCCAGAGCCCGGTCGTGGGGGAGTCCATCCTCCTCGAACATGAACGCGATCTCCGCCTCGGCCTCGCCCGGGCGCTGGTGGACCTCCTGGCGCTCGTCCACCACCTGCGCGTCGATGATCTCGCGCTGGCTCTTGCTGCCGATGTACTCGCCGGCCGCCATGCTGAAGATGCCGGCCAGGCCCGATGCGATGCCGGCCACCAGGATCGGGTAGCGGTCGGACGTCGCTCCCGCGACGGTGCTGACGACGGCGAGCGTGCTGACCAACCCGTCCTGCGCGCCGAAGATCGCCTCGCGAATCTCGCCGAGCAGGCTCGCTTTCTTGCGCTCCTCGCCCAGGTGTGTCCGCAGGAACTCGTGGTCGAACTCGTGTGCCGCCATGTTCGCGCGAGAATCCTCATCGGCCATGAGGTCGGCCGTTCGTTGTTCCATGAACCGATCCTACCCGAGGGCCGTACTGGTGGTGGGAACGGTTGCCGGCCCGCCGACGTCAGGCGGTGCAACCGAAGGAAGGATGTGGCCATGCACGTATGGACGCCGATGCGCCGGTTTACCGCGCTCCTGGTGCTCACGCTCGCGGTCGCCGGCTGCAGCAGCAGTGGGAGCGCGGGCCCCTCGGAGGAGCGGGCCGAGGCTGCTGCGAGCGCCGGAGACGGCGACTTCACCGATGCCGGCGGCGGTACCGGTGCCGGGGAGGACCCGTCAAGCGGTGAGGCGACGACCGGGGGAGGACCGGCGAGCGGCGAGGGGAACGCCGCGCCGATCGAGCAGCGAATCATCAAGACCGGCGAGGTCAGCGTGGAAGTGGCGAACGTGTCGGCCGCCGTCGGCAGCGTCCGCGCATTCGTGCTCGAGCTCGGCGGCTACGTCGGCGGCTCACAGGCAGGGTCGAACGACGAGGGCGCGACGTTGACGCTGCGGGTGCCGGCCGCACGCTTCGATGAGGCCCTCGAACGGCTGCGCGCCCTCGAAGGCGAGGTCGTGGTCGAGGCGACCCATGAATCGGACGTGACGCGCCAGCTGATCGATCTCGGGGCCCGAATCGCGAACCTCGAGGCGTCCGAGGCGTCGTACCGTGTCCTTCTCGAGCGGGCCGAGCGAATCGACGACGTGCTGGCCGTGCAGTCGCGCCTGGACGGCGTGCGAGGGGAGATCGAGCAGTTGGAGGCGCAGCTCCAGGAGATCGAGGGTGACGCGGATCTGTCGACCCTGACCGTGTCGCTCATCCCGGTCGCGGAACCCATTGAAGCCGTGGCCCAGACCTGGGACGCCGGCTCCGAGCTCAATGCCGCGCTCGCGTCGCTGGTCGGCATCGGCCAGGGGATGCTGAACGCATTGATCTGGTTCGGTGTCGTCTGGCTGCCTGTGCTGCTGGTGCTCTCGATCATTGCGCTGCTCGTCCTGAGAGGCGTGCTCGAGGTGCGCCGGCGCCTGCCGCTGGCCGCCGATGCGGTGCGAGCGAACCGCGAGGTGCCGCCGGTCTGATCTTCGCCGTTCCGGAGGGTCGACCTGGTCGAGGCAGGTTGCTTCCGCCCCCGGCATCGAACCACGTTGGTCTAGACTGCACGGAGGTCCTTTAAGCCGGCACCGTGATGCCGGGAAGGAACAACAGGTGCAGGCCATCTCGATTCTCGAGCAGCTCTCCGAGGCGCCATCCGCTGATCCGCGGTCGGTGCCTCGTTCGGCGCCCGGCCTGGTTGCGCTCGAGGGCGGTCGCGTGTGGCGCGGCGTGCTGCGCGGACACGTCGGCCCCGCCGAGGGCGACCTCATTTTCACCACCGCAGCCACCGGTTGGGGTGAGATCCTGACCGACCCCTCGTACGCTGGCCAGATCGTGGTCCTGACGCACCCGATGGCCGGCAGCTATCGGATCGCCGCCTCGGAGCTGGAGTCGAATCGCGTCCACCCCCGCGCGATCGTGTGCTCTCGCCTCGTGACACCACCGGCCGGGGACGGCGTCTCGCTGGAGCAGCTGCTCGCGGACGCGCGCATCCCCGCACTGACCGGGATCGACACCCGCGCGCTGACGCTCGAGCTGCGGCGCGGGGTCCTGCGCAGGGGCGTCATCCGATCCGCCTCCGCGACCGATGCCGAAGCGGTCCGTGCCGCCGGCGCGATCGCGTCCTGGGGCTCGATCGATCACGTTTCCCGCGTGGCCACTCGCGAGCCATACATGGTCGGCCCGCAGGGCGCTCGCACCGCTCGGACGACGCTGGTCGACTTCGGTGTCAAGCGATCGCTCCTCGCAGCGCTCGCCGCGCGCGGGCTCGAGATCACGGTCCTGCCACATGACGCGGATGCGGCCGGCGTCCTCGCCACCTCGCCTGACCTCATCGTCCTGTCGCCGGGCCCGGGAGATCCATCGGCCATGGCTCCTCAGATTGCCACGACTGGTGCGCTGGCCGGCAATGCCGAACGTGGCGGACCGCCGATCCTCGGCGTCTGCCTCGGGCATCAGCTGCTTGCGCTGGCCGCCGGGGCCGGTACGCACCGCATGCCGGTCGGCCATCACGGAGGAAACCACGCCGTCCTCGAGACGCGGACCGGCCGCGTGGACATCGGCGCGCACAACCACGAGGTCGCGGTCGTCGACGGGCCGGCGCTCGCGGCGGGTGGCTACGAGGTCAGCCACCGGGATCTGAACGATGGCACCGTCGAGGGTCTGACGCACCGCAGCGGGCGGATCGCATCCGTGCAGTTCCATCCGGAAGGGGCGCCCGGTCCCATCGACGCGTCGCGGATCTTCGACCTGGCCGTCGAGCGGGCGCTGGCATGAGCCCGTCGCGCCGCGTTCTCGTCATCGGCTCCGGGCCGATCCTCATCGGCCAGGCTGCGGAGTTCGACTACGCCGGCGTCCAGGCCTGCCTGGCGCTGCGCGGTGAGGGCGTCGAGACCATCCTGGTCAACTCCAATCCCGCGACGGTGATGACCGATCCGGACGTCGGCGGGACCGTGCTGATCGGGCCGTTGAACCTGTCGTACCTCACGCGGGTGATCGAGGAGCATCGGCCCGATGCGCTGCTCCCGACGCTTGGCGGGCAGACCGGGCTTAACCTGGCCGTTGCGCTCGACGATGCAGGCGTACTGGATCGGAATGGGGTGCGCGTGCTCGGCACGCCGCTGGCCGCAGTCCGCGCGGCCGAGGATCGGGGTGGCTTCCGCGACCTCGTGATGGGCATCGGCGAACCGGTGCCGGAGAGCGCCGTGGTGGAGAGCGTCGAGGACGGCATGCGCTTTCACCGGCAGCTCGAGGCCTCGGTCGTGATTCGCCCGGCGTTCACCCTCGGCGGTGGGGGCGGTGGATTCGCCCACACGGCCGGGGAGGCTCGCGAGCGGATTGCCGCCGGCCTGAGGGCCAGCCCCATCGGCCAGGTGCTCGTGGAGCGCTCGCTGCTCGGCTGGTACGAGATCGAGTTCGAGATCCTCCGCGACGCATCCGACACGACCATCGCCATCTGCGGGATGGAGAACCTGGATCCGATGGGGGTCCATACCGGCGACTCGATCGTGGTCGCGCCGATTCAGACCCTGCCGGACGCCCTGGTGCAGCGCCTGCGCCGATGCGCGCTGAAGATCGTCCGCGCGCTCGAGCTCGAGGGCGGCTGCAACGTGCAGCTGGCCGTGTCGCCGGATCTACGGGACTACCGGGTCATCGAGGTCAATCCGCGCGTCTCGCGCTCCTCGGCGCTGGCATCGAAGGCGACCGGCTACCCGATCGCGCGCATCGCCGCGCTCATCGCGCTCGGCAAGCGCCTGGATGAGATGCCCAACCCGGCGACCGGCGGGAACAGCGCCGCCTTCGAGCCTGCCGTCGACTACGTGGTCGTCAAGCTGCCGCGCTGGCCGTTCGACAAGTTCCCGCATGCGGACCGCAGCCTGGGCATCCAGATGAAGGCCACCGGCGAGGCGATGGCGATCGATCGCGAGTTCGGGCCGGCCCTGCTCAAGGCCATCCGGTCCCTCGAGCCGCGTGGCGGAGGATGGCTCTGGGAGGACCCGGCGTGGGACCTCGTGTACCGAGCCCCCGATGACCTTGCGAGCTTCCTGACGCCGACCGACACGCGCCTGTGGCGAATGATCGCCCTCCTGCGTCACGGGCGTGCGGATGCCGCGACGCTGGCGGCCGCGACCGGGATCGCGCCCTGGTTCACCGAACGCCTGGCCGAGCTGGCGGAGACGGAGCGCTCGCTCATCGGCTCGTCGCTCAGCGACGCAAAGCGGGCTGGCTTCGGGGACGCCGACATCGCCGCAATTTCTGGCGTTCCCTGGGCGGCCGTCCGTCGGGCGCGGGTGCGCTCCGGCATCCATCCCGCCTACCGGCGCGTCGACACCTGCGCGGGTGAGTTTCCGGCCGAGACTCCGTACTTCTATTCCAGTTACGCCGATGCCGAGGTTGCCCCGCCCGCCGAGCGCCAGAGCGTGATCGTGGTGGGCTCGGGGCCGATCCGCATCGGACAGGGGATCGAGTTCGACTACTGCAGCGTGCGGGCGGCGTGGGCGGTCCGCGAGATGGGGCTGGATGCTGTCGTCATCAACAACAATCCGGAGACCGTTTCGACCGACTACGACGCGTGCACACGCCTCTACTTCGAGCCGCTCGACACGGAATCTGTGCTGGATGTCATCGATCATGAGCGCGCGCTGACCGGCACGCCGCCGATGGTCGTGCTCACCTTCGGAGGGCAGACCGCCATTGACCTGGCCAAGGATCTCGCCTATGCCGATGTGCCGATCGCCGGGTTGACGGCGGAGGCGGTCGAGATCACCGAGGATCGCGAGCGGTTCGCCCTCTTCCTCGACGGCCTGGGGATCGCGGGCCCGCGTGGCTCGCTTGCGCCCGACTCGTCCGGCCTCGAGGCCGCGGTCGAGGGGCTCGGCGGCTTTCCCGTCATCGTCCGCCCGTCCTGGGTGATCGGCGGCCGAGGGATCGCCGTGCTCCGCAGCGTCGAAGACGTGCGCGTCTACCTGGCGACCGACGTCGGCTGGCCGCTGCGAGTCGACGAGGTGGTCATGGGCATCGAGCTCGATGTGGACGCGATCTGCGACGGGACAGATTGGGCGGTGCCCGGAATCCTCGAGCAGCTGGATCCGCCGGGCGTCCACTCTGGCGACAGCGTGGCTGTCCTCCCGCCGCAGCGCGTGACCCGCGAGCTCCAGGAACGAGCGGCCGAGACGGCCGGACGAATCGCGCTGGCCCTCGGGGTACGCGGCATTCTCAATGTCCAGATGATCGCGTCGCGCGACACGATCACCGTCATTGAGGCAAACCCGCGAGCGAGCCGCACGGTCCCGATCGTGGCAAAGGCCACCGGTCTCGACGTGGTGGCGGTCGCCGTGCGTTGCGCTTTGGGGCGGTCGCTGGCAGAGGCGGGGATGTCACCGGGCCTCGCGACAGACGGGTCGCGCGTGGCGGTCAAGGCGCCGGTGGGGTCGCTCTGGCGACTCCCCGGCGTGCGCGCCGAGCTGGGTCCAGAGATGCGCTCCACCGGCGAGGTGATCGGACTGGCGAGCACCGCGCGCGAAGCAACCGAGCTGGCACTCGAGGCGGCAGCCGCGCACCGCGGCTAGGCCGGGCGGGACATGAGAAAGGGGGCCGTCGAGCTCCAGTACGGAGGGTCCTGGAACCCGACAACCCCCAGAAGACGTCAGAGCGAGATCAACGCGAACGAGCGAAGCCGCAACATGTCGCGTCTGGCCCGAGCTTCCGTCGGCGACGGGCTTCAGCCATGTTCAGCGTCGATCGAGTGCTCTCGATGTCTACC
>JALZJE010000161.1 GCA_030859955.1 Chloroflexota bacterium
ATGTCCCGACAGACGACCGGCAGCTGAGCTGGCGCAACCTCTTTGCGCTCGGGCTCGCCGGTGGACTCGTCCCGTCCGCCTCCGCTCTGATCCTGCTCCTGGGTTCTGTGTCGCTCGGCCGACCGGCGTACGGGGTGATGCTCATCGTGTTCTTCGGCCTGGGGATGGCTGCCGTGCTCGTGAGCGTCGGCGTCCTGATGGTGAAGGCGCGATCCTGGCTCGAACGCCTGCCACAGCTCGGTCGGGCGAGGCGATTGACCCGCTACCTGCCGCTCGCCGCGGCGGTGGTCGTGCTCATGGTCGGCACGGTCATCACCATTCAGGCATTCATGCAGCTCGTGGCGGTAATCTGAAATGGCCAAGCAAGTGAGATCCAATGATCTGTCCACTGTCGGGCGACGTCTGCTTTGGCCCTTCCTCGCGGTCCTCGTGGTCATCGGCGCGCTCGCCCTTTCCGGACGATTTGGCGCTTCCTCACCCAGCGACCCGAACGCCTTTGCGCCGAGCACAGACTCACGATCGGCCGCACCGGACGCGAGCATGAGCGCGACCGAAGAGGACATCGCCAAGTATTACGCGCTGGTGCAGGAGAACCCGGATACGGTCGATGCCTACGTGCTGCTCGGCAGCGCCTACGTCCAACATGTGCGCGAGGTAGGCGATCCCGCCGACTACGGCAGGGCAGAGGCGGCCTTTGCCGAGGCACTGCAACGCGACCCCGAGAATGTCAGCGCGCTGGTCGGCAAGGGAACGCTGGCGCTGGCGCGTCATGAATTTCACGAAGCGCTCGAGATCGGTGAAAAGGCGATCTCCATCGAACCGAACCAGCCGGGTGCCTACGGGCTCATCGCCGATGCGCAGACCGAGCTCGGCATGTACGAGGAAGCCGTAGAAAGCGTGCAGACCATGGTGGATCTGCGCCCCGACCTGGCCTCGTACAGCCGAGTCTCATATCAACGCGAGCTGCGTGGTCAGATCGACCCGGCGATCGAGGCGATGGAGGCGGCCTACCGGGCGGGCGGCATGGCGACCGAGAACACCGAGTACGTGCGCGTCCTGATGGGCAACCTGCACTTCGCCAAGGGAGATCTCGAGACGGCAGAGGCAATCTTCCAGGCCTCCCTCGATAGCTCCCCTGATTTCGTCTGGGCATTGAGCGGCCTTGCCCGTGTCCGGGCCGCCGAAGGAGAGCTCGACGAGGCGATCGATCTCTACCAACGGGCGGTTGATCAGATCCCCCTGCCTGAGTTCGTGATCGCCCTGGGCGAGACCCAGGAAGCGGCCGGCCTTTCCGAGGTTGCGGCCGACACCTACGAGCTGGTCGAGGCGATCCAGGCCCTGTTCGAAGCGAACGGCGTCAATACCGACCTCGATCTTGCGCTCTTCACCGCGAACCACGGCGACGACCCCGATGCGGCGGTCGATCTTGCGCGCGCCGCCTACGAGGACCAGCCGAGCATCAAGGCCGCGGACGCGCTCGGCTGGGCGCTCTTCAAGGCGGACCAACTCGATGAGGCGGAGCAGTACGCCGAAGAGGCCCTCCGCCTCGGAACGCGGGACGGGCTCTTCCTCTACCACGCGGGCATGATCGCCAAGGCACGCGGCGATCTAGACACGGCCCAGGCTCGTTTGTCAGAGGCATTCGAAGTCAACCCGCACTTCTCACCACTGTACGAGCCGCTTGCGCGGGCAGCCTTGGAGGAAGTCGCCGGCGGGTCCTAACCGCGCAGCCACCAGATGCGAGTCTCGTCCACGTCAGTCGCAGATCGTGTGCCAAGCCCTCACCACCTTCGTCGCCTGCGACCCGTGGGACGGGGCTTACGACCACCGAGCGGAGCAGAGCCGTGATCTCCTTGGCGATCTGACCCGTGGGGCGAGAAAATCGCTACCAGGCGCGGCCCCGCTGGTGATTAACCCCGTGGGGCGAGCGAAAAGCACCGTGCTGGGGCACCTTCGTCGTTAGCCACGCGGGGCGGGTCACCGCCGGATTCTGGCGCCCGCTGGGACAAGGTGGCTCGATGCTCGAAGACCCTGGCCGATACCCGAATTCGCCGGTGGCAGGCCACATCGTCCGACAACGAGGAAGAGCCGGGCGCATGATCGCACCCGGCTCTCCACCCGATCGGTTGGTCCGTTACGGAGCGATCACCGCCGGACAACCCGCACCGGTGCAGGTGATCCGTCCCTGAATTGCCGGGCCGATCGGGGTGTTGCCCGCCACCCAATCCACAACATCGTTGGCCATGATGTTCCGTGTCACCATCCGTGAGGCGAAGTTCGGATACCCGTCCCCGCCACTGGCCACGAAGTCGTTCGTGGTGATCGAGTACGTCGCGCCGGCCGAAAGGTCGAGCGCCGACCCGGTGCAGCTGCCGTCCGCCGCCTGGAAGGCCGCACCGGTCACCCTGCTCCCCACGGCCAGCCCCACGTCGTAGGTGAAGCAGAAGCCGGACACCTGCGGGAACCTTCCCTGCTCACCGGCCCTCGATACGCCATTCTCCAGCATCAACTTGAGTTCCGCACCGGTCAGGTCGAGCGTGACCGACTGGTTGCCGAACGGAAGCAGCGTCAACACCTGGCCCTTGGTGATCGGGTACGGCGGGGGCGTCGAGACCGGGCAGAAGCCCGAGCCACCACCGGCCGCCGGACAGGTCAGCGCGGAGCGCAGGCCGCCGGAATTCGTGAGCGCCAGGTCGGTTCCATACGTCGTGCGCATGGCATCGGTCACCGCGTTGCCGACCAGCGATTCACAGAGTCGCGACTGCGTTGATCCGCACTTGTCCGTTCGAGGCACCGCAACGGTGGACTGCCCGATCACCTCGCTGAGGATCGGGATCAGCTCGGCGCGGAATGGGGCGAGCATCGCCTCGATGTCGGGGTCCGGTGCGCCGAGCGGCGTGGCCGTGCATGCACCGGTCGCCACGTTCACCGACAGGCAGATCGGGTCCACGAACTGCACGGACCGGTCCAGCACGCGGCCGTTTTGCGGATCAACCGTCAGTGCCGTCCTCGCATACGTGCGTCCCTTGCTCCGCGCCTCGACCACCAGCTGGTCGTTGATGACCCCCGAATACTGGACATCCGTGTGGTCACCGAAGATCACGTCGAAGCCGCCGACGTTGTTGGCGAAATCGATGAGTTCGCCGAACGGTTCGCCCGTCGTGCGGTCGAAGCCACGCACGCCGGCATGGATGACGGCGACGACAATCTCGGCGCCTGCCCGCCTGGCAGCGGCCTTCGCCTTGTTGGCGGCGGGATACGGATCGGTGGGCTCTATGGTTGCGAAGGATCCCGGGAAGACCAGCTCGGGGGCCTCCGGATTGGTGATGCCAACCACGCCGACCTTCACACCACCGACCTCGATGATCGTAAAGTCCTCGACACCGTCAAGGTTCTCATCGCGGTTTCTGAGGTTCGCCGCCACGTATTCGTACGCGCTGCCGGGCGTCGCAGCCGAGCCTGGTGCGCCGGCGAGGTCGATCATCTCCTGGAGGTGCGAGATACCGCGATCGAAGTTGTGATTGCCCAGCGCGCTGACCTGGATCCCCATCATCCGCTCGGCGAGGACGGCCGGGCGCTCGTCGAAGAAGTTCGACAACGGTGGAGAGGCGCCGAAGTCATCCCCGCCGGTCAGCATCACCGTGTTGGGGTTCGTCGCGCGATCGGCCTGCCAGTAGGTCGAGATAACGGAGGCGCCACCGCGCCGCCCGACACCGAACACGTCGAGCGGGTCGAGCTGGCCGTGCCAGTCCGACACGCTGAGGAATTGAATGGTCACCGGCGTCTCGACCGGCTTCGCTTTCGCCGCAGTGGAGGAGACCTGCGCGCCGACGACCAGCGTCGTCGCGAACAGGATCGCGGCCAGGATCAGGAGAGGCAGCCGCGATAACGCGGCGCGAGTCGCACCCATGTTCATCGCGCGTTTCCTCGGGGTGTCTCGAACGTCGACATCGGGTTCAGGTCCTCCAGGCTGGTGCTGCTCGGTACGACTGAGGTCGTTCGCTATGGCGAGGCATAAGGGTAACCCTTGCCGCCTCCCATGTGGGCACCAGCCTAGCGCTCCAGTGGTAAAGAGGGGACAAATCGGTGACAACCGAGCGTTCAGCGAAATAGTGCTCGCGGACCGCGCACAGCCCTCCGGGTAGCATTGCTGGCGTGACCGATTCGCGACGCGCCGATCCGATGCAGTTCACCCAGCGATGGCTCGTACGTACGTATGAGGTTGACGAGAACGGCCACGTCAACAACGCGGTCTACCTCCAATGGGCCGAACAGCTCACCGCCGAGCATGCCGAAGCGATCGGATTCGGCCGCGAGTGGTGCTTGGCGCGCGGCTGCGCCTGGCTGGTGCGCCGTCATGAGATCACCTATCACCTACCTGCGCGACGCGCCGATGAGATCTCGCTGACGGTACGCGTCCTCGGCATCGGCGGCGTCCGGGGCCGGCGCCATACGGAGCTCCGACGCGTGGCCGACGGTGCTCTGCTCGCGGAGGTGACGAGCGAATGGGTCTGGGTCACCCTGGCCGATGGCCGCCCGACCCGTGTGCCCGCCGAGCTGATCAAGGCATTCAGTCCGGGCTCTGGCAAGTGAGCGTGTCGCTGCGCGACGTTGTTCGCATCGGTCTGGCGCTCGTCATGACCGTCTCAGGCGTCGCCCATTTCGTTGCCCCACGCCCGTACGTGCAGCACCTGCCCGAAGCTGTTCCCTTCCGGGCGGAGCTCGTAGCGATCACCGGCGCCCTGGAACTGGCCCTGGCGGCCGGCCTCGTCGGGCCGCGGCAGTTCCGGCGGCCCACCGGCATTGCCCTGGCGGCCTTCCTCGTGCTGGTCTTCCCTGCGAACGTCTACGCGGCTGTGAGCCAGGTTCCCATCGATGGCGTGCCGGTCGGCTGGCTCCGATGGGCGCGCCTGCCGTTCCAGCTTCCGCTCATCGTGGCTGCGCTGTGGAGCACGTCCCGGCGCTGAGTGGCGTGCGGCGTCTCGACTGTGCGGACGTCTGCTGGTCGACCGGTCGGATCCTGTCTCGACTCACGGAGTTCCGGAGCCATCGATCCAGCGGTCCACCCAAGCCGCATTGAGGGCACACCCGCCGGCGGGCGGGCTCTATCCGCAATTTCAGCGCAGGGCTGGCATGGGACGGTCCGCTGCGCGGGCATCGCGCTCGGAGCTGACCGAAATTTCCTCGGTTCCCGGCCCGGCCGCTCGCCTGGGCCGGCTTCGGCCGAAATATCGGCGCGGCTTGAGGGCGGACGCTGCGTAGAGTCGTCGCTCAGGCCGTCCGTGCGCTGAAATAACGGTCATTCCCGGCGCAACCGGCCGCGCTATCAGAACCGGCCGAAAGGTCAGGCCTGCTTCACTCCGGCAACGAGGGCGGCGACGGACGGCTTCGCGTCGCCGAACAGCATGGTCGTCTTGTCGTTGGAGAACAGCGGGTTTGGGATACCGGCGAAGCCGGCTCCTCGGCCGCGCTTGAGGACGATGATGTTCTGTGCGTGATCGACGTTGAGGATCGGCATGCCGGAGATCGGTGAGCCCTCCTCGCGGGCCGCCGGGTTGACGACATCGTTGGCGCCGATGATCAGCGCGACGTCGGTATCGGCGAAGTCCTCGTTGATCTCGTCCATCTCCTTGAGCCGGTCGTAGGGCACGTTGGCCTCCGCGAGCAGCACGTTCATGTGCCCCGGCATGCGACCGGCGACCGGATGGATGGCGAACTGGACGTCAACGCCCCGCGCCACGAGCAGGTCCATGAGCTCGCGAACCGGGCCCTGGGCCTGGGCCACCGCCATGCCGTAGCCCGGCACGATGATCACGCGCTTGCCGTAGGCCATCAGCACGGCCGCATCCTCAGCGCTGATCTCACGCAGCTGCTCCTCGCCCTCGGGGCCTGCGGCCACCGTGCCGCCACCGGTGCCGAAGCCGGCGAACAGGACGTTGAAGAGCGAGCGGTTCATCGCCTTGGTCATGAGCTGCGTGAGGATGGCGCCCGATGCCCCGACCAGCGTTCCGGCGATGAGCAGCGCGTAATTGCTCAGCACGAAGCCGGTTGCCGCGACCGCGATGCCGGTGTAGCTGTTGAGCAGCGAGACGACGACCGGCATATCCGCGCCGCCGATCGGCATCACGAGCTGCACGCCCAGGATGAGCGAGAGGACCACGAAGAGCAGGAAGAGCGGAACGCTCGGCTCCACCGCGGCGAGATAGATGCCGATGGCGAGCAGCGCCAGGAACAGCGCCGCAGTCACGAATTGTGAGCCGGGATATTTGACTGGCCGGGAGGCGATGAGCCCCTGGAGCTTGCCGAACGCCACGACCGAGCCGGTCAGGCTGACCGAGCCGATGATCGCGCCCAGCAGCGTGGCGATGATGAAGGCCAGCGGCAGCAGCTGCCCGGGGTGGAGTTCGGTGTCGCGCAGGAACTCGACCATCGCCACCAGCGCCGCGGCACCGCCACCCGCACCGTTGAAGATGGCGACCATCTGCGGCATGGCGGTCATCGCGACTCGCTTCGCGCCGAGGTAGCCCGCCGCCGCGCCGATCACCCCACCGACAACGATGATCCACCAGTTGGCGAGCATCCCGTCGGTGGTGAAGAACGTCCACAGCACCACCAGCGCCATGCCCGCGGCGCCGAGCTGGTTACCGCGCCGAGCCGTGGACGGCGAGGCGAGGAACTTGAGGGCGAGGATGAAGGTGACGCTGGCGATCAGCCAGACGATGTAGGTCAGGACCTGGAGGGTGTCCATCTACCCGCGGTCCCGCGTCTGCTCACCGGGACGCTTCTTGAACATCTCGAGCATCCGATCGGTGACGACGAATCCGCCGACCACGTTGATGGTGCCCAGAGTCACGGCGAGCAGGGCCAGGACGATCGCGACCGTTCCACCGGCGGTGGCGGCGACGAGCATCGCTCCGACCACGATGACGCCGTGGACCGCATTCGCGCCGCTCATGAGCGGGGTGTGGAGCATGGTCGGCACCTTCGACACGACCTCGTTGCCGACGAACGCGGCGAGCACGAGGATGAACAGGGCCGAGAGCAGCTCGAAGGCAGACAGCTCCATCGGTCTATTGGTCCTTCTCGTTTGGTTCGAGGCCGAGCGCCTTCGCGGTCGCCCCGTGCACGACCCTTCCGCCATGGGTAATGGTTGCGCCCCTCGTGATCTCGTCGTCGAGGTCAACGTTGATCTCGCCATCTTTGACGAGGTGCTTGATGAGCGTCTGGAGGTTCTTGGCGTACATCTGCGTCGCGCTGCCGGGCATGGTGGCTGGCAGGTTCGTGAGGCCGATGATCTTCACTCCGTGTTTGACGACCTCCCTGTTCGGCTCCGTCCCCTCGACGTTACCGCCCATCTCGGCCGCCATATCGACGATGACGCTGCCGGGCTTCATGCTGGCCACCATGGCGTCGGTCACCAGCTTGGGTGCTGGACGCCCGGGAATCAGCGCCGTGGTGATGACGAAGTCGGCCTCCTTCACCCGTTCGGCGATCAGCTCGGCCTGGCGGCGCTTGTAGTCGTCGCTCATCTCGGTGGCGTAACCGCCGGCGGTCTCCGCCTTGGCCTTCTCCTCGTCGGTCATCTCGACCTCGAGGAACGTGCCGCCCAGGCTCTGGACCTGCTCCTTCACCGCGGGGCGAACGTCGGTGGCCTCGACGACCGCGCCGAGGCGCCTTGCCGTTCCGATTGCCATCAAGCCCGCCACACCGGCGCCCATCACGATGCCCTTGGCGGGGCGGACGGTGCCGGCGGCGGTGGTCAGCAGCGGCATGAACTTCGGCAGCCGTTCGGCGGCGATGAGGACCGCCTTGTAACCGCCAACCGTGGCCTGGCTCGACAGCGTGTCCATCGACTGCGCGCGGGTGATGCGCGGGATGGCGTCCATGCTGATGGCGGTCACTCCCTGCTTCGCAAGCTTCTGCGCAAGCTCCGGCCTGCTGAGCGTACCGAGGGTGCCGATGAGGATCGTACCGTCGCGGAGCATCTCGACCTCCTCGTCCGAGGGGCGGCCGACGCGGAGAACGAGGTTGGCCTGCCCGTACAGGGCCGGCGCGTCCGGGACGATGGTGGCGCCGGCCTCGCGGTACGCCTCATCGGTGTTGGATGATGCCTCGCCGGCCCCACTCTGCACGAGGACCTCAGCACCGTCGCTGACCAGCTGCCCGGCGATCAGCGGCGTCAATGCGACGCGCGTCTCGCCTTCGGCGGTCTCGCGTGGGACGGCAATCTTCATCAGGGCAGTTCTCTTCAAGGGATGCACACAGAGAACCGCCGCAGCTCGATCCAGGCGCGTGGCGGTTCGGATTTCGGAGTGTAGCAGAGCCCGCGACTAGGGCGGGTGAGGCCAGACGCGCTCACCGCCTGCAGGCGGCGTGAGGCTCTTTCTGGGGAGTCTTGCGCATCGAACAAAGGGGAAAGGCCATCGGATGAAGCGCTGCGTCCCGTGTGGGCGGTACACGCATCACTACTCGCAGATGGCCGGCCCGAGTTAGTCCACATGCCACCTGCGAAGCCGATTCAGGCCGCGGGGACGCGCGGGACCTCTCCATACACAGAGTGCCGCGGACGATCAGCACTACAACGACGGCCCAGCCGTCCATTACGAGCGTCGGGGCGTCGTTTGGCCTCCGGGGGCGCCATACCCAATCGGCGAATGGTAGTTGCCCCTCTCGATCTGCTCCTTGGTGAGATTTAGCTCGACGCGCTCGTCCAGGACAGCTGCGACGGTCGAGGTCGGCAGGAAGAGGTCGGTCGTGAACAGGGAGGTTTTCTCGATGACGAAATAGTTGTTCGAAGTGTCGGCGACGGTGCCAATCTTCTCGCCGTCGGCGCCATAGACATCAACGCCTGTGCGGACTTGGGTCGCGTCATGAGCTCGCATTGATTCATTCCTAGTTTCACGGCACGTGGGAGCGTGCCCTTGTCGAACCACCGTAGCAAGGAAACAGATACGTTCCATTACGGCAAACCACAGTGTTCCGGTCTCTTAGCCCGAGCCTTTGCTCCAAAATTGGCCGACACCTGAACAGGACGGGCGTGCGTGGAGCGGCAAGATCAGAGCAGGGTGTCATTCAGTGCCCAGAAGTGACCCAACCTCATCGGTACCTCGCCACTTCTTCATCGTCACGGTCGTGCCCTTCCCCGGTTCAGACGAAACCGCGACCTCGTCCATGAGGCGCGTCGCACCCCACAAGCCCATTCCGAGACCGATGTCGGAGCTGTAGTCATCACGAAGTACCGCGGGGACGTCCAGGATGCCAGGGCCCTCATCGCGCGCCGTCACGATCAGCCCGTGGCGGCCGGCCTCGTCGATCCAGCCCACGGTGATCTCGCCCTCACCGGCATGGACGGTGATGTTTCGGGCGATTTCGGAGATAGCCGTAGCGATGAAGGTGGCATCGGTCCGCGAGAAGCCGAGGCGGAGCGCCTCATCGCGACCCGCTTGGCGCGCGATGACGGTGTCCGCGTCAGATGCGACCCGCACGCGGATCTCGTCGCGCACCTCCGTCACCACTCAGGTGGTCAGCAGCTGAATGCCCGCTTCGAGGTCCAGGGCGGTGTAGGCATCATCCAAACGCAGGCCAAATTGGCTCATCGCCACAGCAACCTCGGGCTGGATGCCAACGACGACGGTCTTCGCCCCGCGCAGGCGATTCGTCCGGGCGACCGTGGAGAGAGACCGAGCCGCGAATGAGTCAATGATGTCGAGGGCCGCCACGTCGACGATCACGCCGGTTGAGCGGTACTTCGCAACCCTCGCCAAGATCGAGTCCCGAAGATCGATAACTTCGGTATCGGTGAGGGCCGACTGCACCGAAGCGATGAGGTAGGCGCCTTGCTTCAGGATGGAGACGGCCATGTTGGAGCCTTAGGCCTCGTCGGCAGCGGACTGGTCGCCAGTCCTCGTGACGGCATAGCTCAGCTGACGCTCAGCCTCCTCGATGCCGCCCTGAAGGTCGCCAACGCTCTGCATCATGCTCAGATCCACACCGAGATTGACCAACGTCTGCGCGATGTCCGCGGAGAGGCCCGTGATGATCACTCGTGCGCCCATGAGTGCGGAGGCCCGAACAGCCTGGACGAGATGTTCCGCGACCGGCATGTCGATCGTTGGCACACCCGTGATGTCGATGACGACGACCTTCGCTCGATTCTCGCGGATCCCATTCAGTAGCTGCTCAGTCAACTGTCTGGCTCGGGCCGCGTCCAACGCTCCGATAATCGGAAGAATGAGCAGCTGGTCGCGAACCTTGAGAACCGGGGTGGACAGTTCCCGAATCGCCAGTTGCTGTCGGCGGATGACCCGCTCCCGTTCCTGGACGAAGCTGACACCGACCGTGACGGCGATGCGATTCGCGGCAGGCTCATACGCGTCCAGCACGCTGCTCAAGACAGGAGCGTCGTTCTGGTACTTCTCGAACAGGGAGCGGGCCAATACGTCGCGCAACAGAAGAACGACGCCGAGAACCTCGTGAGTTTCAACGCCACGCGGAATGATGCGTTCGGATAAATTCTTGGCATAGGCCTCGAGAGCCTCTATGCTTCCCGTTTCCAGAGCATCGACATAGTTGTCATAGACCGCAGTCACCTCGGAGAAAATCTCGTCCGACGTCATAACGCTCAGTAATTGCGCCTCAGTGATGCGACGGGTCCATTCCTCCCGAAGTGGTGTACGGTCGTCACGAAGGTGCGCAACCAGTTCGCGCAG
The DNA here is from genome assembly GCA_030859955.1 of Chloroflexota bacterium. Lineage (GTDB taxonomy): Bacteria > Chloroflexota > Limnocylindria > QHBO01 > QHBO01 > JACDBZ01. The sequence goes on from JALZJE010000161.1 coordinate 10,710, forward strand.
CAACGACGAGTCGTCGTCCTGAGTGTGCGCGGCAACTCGGACTCCGCGCGTGTTCTCTACCATCATCACTTCCTTCTTGGGCCCGACCGGAGAGCGGTCATCAAGCGTGCGTCGTAGCCACGGAGTGTACCGCTATGGTTCCACTACGACGCGCGAGCTCCTTCGTTTACTTCGAATTGCATGGCCTCCGCGCGGTGCCGAATGACTCTCCGCCATGCGCACGGCCAGCTCCGTGCGTGACCTGATCCCGAGCTTCCGGTAGGTGTTTGTGAGGTGCAGCTCAATCGCGCGGACACTCACGAAGAGCCGGCTGGCCGCCTCGCGGTTGGTCGCGCCCGACGCGACAAGCTCGGCCACCCGACGCTCGGCCGGCGTGAGCTCGCGGTCTTCGTGCCTTTCCGACGCACCATGACTCACTGCCAACATGCGCCGAGCCTTGGCAGACCAGGCCTCCGCCCCCAGGGTCTCGAACAGTTCGAGTGCCGCCTCAAGTGATTCACGGGCGGCCTTCCGCTGTCGGGTACGACGCCGGATTGTCCCGAGCACGTACAAGGCCCGAGCTCGTTCAAACCGTTGGACCGCGGAGCCATGCTCCTTCAGCGCTTCGTCGAGACCGACGACAGCCTCGCGCGCGTCGCCGGCCGCTGCCGTGATCAGGGCACGACACCGCGCCGCAGCGAGCATCGCCCAGGACCTCTGAAGCCGAACAGCGTCGGCTTCATACCCGGTGAGGAGCGCGTCGGCTCTTTCGATATTCCCGAGGCCGACCAACGCCTCGACCTCGTCCGGGATGAACCGGAGGGCCCCGGGTTCGCGGATCCCAACCACCTCGAGCCATACAATCAGCGGTGCGAGGTGGGCGTCTGCGCCAACCGGGTCGTCGCGGAAGAGCTGCACCAAGCCGAGGACGCTCTGGTTCAACATCATCATCACGACGGAACCGCTGCGCTGCGACAGCTCGAACCCCGCCTGCGCGCTTGCGCGCGCCTCATCGTCACGGCCGAGGTGCGCCTCCACCAGCCCCTTGGAGTACAGCGCAGCCGCTCTGATCGGTCCCTGACCAGTCTGGAGCGCCACCTTCTGCGCTTCGTCCGCATGCCTCAGTGCAGTGGCCCAGTCGCCTTCCCACGTCGCCGTCTCACTCATCTGAGCAAGGAGGAATGGGAGCGAGGTCTCTTCCCCGGCATCGAGCGCGTGTGTGTGAAGCTCGTTCAGGCGTCGGCGTGCCTCCGGGATGGCGTCGGACCACTTCAGCATCATCGCGAGCATCATGTTTGGCCGCCATTCGATCGGCGTCTCCGGCCGAAGCCCTTCCATATTCGAAGCCCTGCGCATGGTGTCGGCCGGCAAGCCGCTTCCAAGGAGAAAGCCCGCCATCGCATCGGCGGCGAGCACTTCGGCACGCAGCTCGTCGTTGTCACCGGCCTCGACCAGGCGTAGTGCAGAGCTGGCGTGCTCCGCCGCGTCGCGCATGTCGCCACACTGCATGACTGCCCACGCCAGATCACGCTCGATCGCAGCGCGCAGCGACGGGTGGTCACCCACTTCGGTCAGCGCTCGCGTCAACAGCTCGGCGGCGACCGAGCAGCTGTCGTTCCGGTACCGGACTTTAGCGAGGTGGCGAAGGACCGATGCCCGGGCCGGTCCTGGCGCAAGCGCGGCCGCAATCTCCTCCATGATCTGGCGGGCACGGTCGAGGTCACCTGCCGCGAAGTGACTCTCGGCGGCTTCCATATGGCGGCGATTCAGCGCGTCACCATCCCCGCTCGGTGTAAGCCGGTACGCCTGCTCGAAGAGGTCCGCCGCGGCATCTGGAGCCCCTCGCGCAGCGGCTGCGCGTGCCGCCTCGTCCAGTGCCGCCGCGACTCGCGCACTGGGACCCCTTGCCCCGAGCGCGAGATGCCGCGCACGCTCAGCAGTGCCCGTGGTGAGCTGAGCCAGCCGCCGGTGGAGTGCCTGCCTGCGAGCCGTCGAAACGGTGTGATACAGCGTCGACGCAAACAGTGGATGGGTGAATCGAAGTGCGTCGCCGGCCAGTTCCACCAATCCGGCTTCCACGGCGACGTCAACACTGACCGAGACACTGCCCGGACGTCCGACGAAGCGCTCAAGCAATCCCAGGGTCGGGTCGGTTACTGCTGCCGCGATGACGAGGAGCTCGCGAACGTTGGACGGCAGATCAGCCAGCCGGTGGCGCAGCAACTGTTGGAGCGTTCCCGGTATCGAAAGCGGCTCCCCGGCCGTCGGTCGGATCTCGCCGCGCAGGATTCCGCGTGCGAGCTCGAGCGCGAAGAGAGGGTTGCCTCCTGACGCCACGGCAATCTGAACCAAAGTCGGTCGCGCTACGCTTTCGCCCAGGCGCTCTCGGAAGAGCGCGTCGAGCGCGTCAGCCTCCAGCGGCGCAAGGACCAGCCGCTCCAGATGTCCTGAGAAGCCGCCATCCAGCAGCATCGGCACATCGCCGGACGGACGCAGCGCCGCGACGACACCGACACGTTCCGATTCGAGCCGGCGAACGGCGAACTCGAGCACGCGCGCCGACGCCCGATCCATCCACTGAAGGTCGTCGACCGCAAGGAGGACTGGTTCGCGTTCTGCGATCGACCGAAGCGCACCGAGCGTGGCCACTGAAACAGCGCGTTGATCGGGAGATTTGCTCTCCGGATCCGCCATCAAGACGGCAACTCGGATGGCACGGTCCTGGGGTGCGGGCAGGCGCACGCGTGGGTCATCAAGGACGCCTTCGAGCAGGTCGCCGAGCGCTGCGAACGCCAGGGATTGCTCCGACTCCACGGGGTGGCACGCGAGTACGCGGTAGCCCCGTCCTCGACCGGCGGCAACGGCCGCCTTCCACAGCGCGGTCTTACCAGCCCCCATCTCGCCCTCGAGGGTGAGGACGGACGGGCGAATCAGAATCTCATTGAGGAACTGCTCAACGGACTCAAGCTCTGTGGCCCGACCGAAGACCGTCTCCGACATCGGTATCCCTCCATGCCTGGAAACGACGCGTTCCAAACCTGGATCCACGCCATGCTCCATCGGCCCCGGTAACGGCATGAGTTGTCGTCTACCGAACTGGTCGGTGATCGCAGGAAGCGTACCCCGCATTCTCCCGAGTGACCGCGAGCGCCGGCGTTCGAGACGTCGCGACGGCGGATCAGGACGCTTTTGGCCCGCAGAGCTGTCTCGTCATCCGCGGCCGAAAGACTACGGGTTCCCGTAATGGAACGAATCCAGACCGCTGGCTATGGTGCTACCAAGATTCGGCGCCAAAAGGTGTCGGCAAGAGAGATAGACACTGGAGACACCAACATGCGACGAAAGATTCTTCCGTTCATTCTCGGTGGCGCACTCAGCATCGCGGCCATCGCCCCGGCGTCTGCGGCGACGAACTGCAACGTCACCAACCGTGGTGGCGCGGCGGCGCTCGTCGCGCTCGTCAATGCCAACGTCGGCGCTGGCGTCAACGTATGCCAGATCGATGTCGACATCCTGAACAACTCGCTGAACAACCTGCTCCAGAACGCGGACGTCGACGTGCTCAGCAACATCCTGAACAACAGCCCCATTCTGAACGACAGCCTTAATAACCTGACGATCAACGTCGTAGACAACGACATCTTGAACGGCATCCAGATCAACGTCCTGGGTGGCGGGCTCAACCTGACGATCACCGACCCTCCCGCCTGACCTAAGGGTTCTACGTCAATCGGCCGGGCTCTTGAGCCCGGCCGATTTCTTTGCGCTTGATCGGCTAGCCTGAAGGGTCCATCGGTCTTCCGAGCTCGAGATCCATGTCACTCATAGCCGATTCGATGAGAAACAACCCCCGCTTCGGCGGGGGTTGTTTCGTGTCCGCCCACAGTCAGGCATGGGTGACCTGGCCGCCGGCCAGACCTGACGGCTCATGACTTGGGGTCTCATCGGTGACGATCCGCTAGGGTGAGAGGGCTATCGGTCCTCCACTCCGGCAAATGCGTGAAAAGTTGCCAGCCACTTGTCGCTGATCGTCGATTCCATTTTCAAGCGCTTCGGGGACGTCGTTGCTCTCGACGGCGTCTCCTTCAGCGTCGAGCCGGGACGCATATTCGGGCTCCTGGGGGCGAACGGGGCTGGCAAGACAACGAGCATGCGAATCGTGCTCGACATCCTGCGTGCAGATGACGGCCGCGTGACCTGGCAGGGCGCCGAGAACACGACGCTCCCGCGACGAACGTGGGGCTATCTGCCGGAAGAGCGTGGCCTGTATCCGCGGATGCTGGTGGGCGAGCAACTCCGCTTTTTCGCCGCCCTCTACGGCGTGTCGGACGCGACCGCCCGGGCCGAGACAGATGACTGGCTCGAGCGGTTCCGCATCCCCGACTACCGGGAACGCAAGGTGGAGGCGCTCTCCAAGGGCAACCAGCAGAAGATCCAGTTCATCGCGTCGATCCTGCATGACCCTGACGTGCTGATCATGGACGAGCCATTCAGCGGGCTCGATCCGGTCAACGTGCGATTGCTGAAGGAAGCATTCCTGGAGATGAAACAGCGCGGCAAGACGCTCATCTTCAGCACGCACCAGATGGACCAGGTCGAGGAACTGTGCGAATCGATCGCCATCGTGGACCGCGGCCGGGTCGTCGTCAGCGGCGCTGTCCGCGATGTCAAGCGCGCCATGGGCCGCCAGGTGGTTCGGCTGGCGACGGATGGCAACGGTCACGGGACCGAGTGGCTGGAGGAGATTCCGGGCGTGGAGCTGACCACGCGTCGCGAGGATTATGTTGAGCTGCACGTTCCGGCCGATCGTGACCCCGGCACGATCCTGCGAGCCGCGCTGGAGCGTGGCGACCGCGTCACGCGCTTCGAGATCGCCGAGCCGAGCCTTGAGGAGATTTTCGTGGAGCACGTTGGTCGCCGCGCGATCGACGAGTCGGAGGAGCACCTGGCGAGCTCCAGCAGGGATCACGCGGCATGAGCGACCCCTTCCCGAATGCGCTCCATGTCGCGCGGCGGGAGTACCTGATCCGCGTGCGAGGACGCGCCTTCGTCATCACCACCGCACTCCTCGCCCTGGCGATCGCCGCCGTGATGATGCTCCCGACCATCCTGGCTGCGGTCGGGGCCGACGATCCTGCCCAGATCGCCGTTGACGTCCAGGCGGACAACCTGGCGAGTGACCCGATGCTCGCGATTCAGACGGCGCTGGTCGTCGGCTCCGAACCGGGCGCCGACCCGGTAGAACCGGTGGAGACGGGCAGCCAGCATCGGGCGCGCGTGACGCGGGCCGACGATCCCGCGGCTGCGGCCCAGGCGGTGCGGGACGGCGAGCTGGATGCGCTCCTCACGATCACCCGGGATGGTTCGGGTGAGCTCGCCTTCGAATACCTGGGCAGCGCCAGCCCCACGAACCGGATGCGGCTGCTCGTCACCGGAGCGGCGACCGCGATCGCGATCGGTGACCGGCTCGAGCGGTCGGGCATCGGTCAGCAGGAGGCGGCGGCCATCTTCGAGCCACCGAGCTTCATGGCGATGCCGGTCGATCCCGCAGACGCCCGCGATCCGAATGCGTTCGGCGGCGCGTTCATCCTGGCCTATGCACTGGTGATCCTCACCTTCATGGCGATCCTGACGTACGGCAACTGGGTGGCGCAGAGCGTGGCCGAGGAGAAGTCGGGGCGTGTCATGGAGCTGCTCATCACCGCTGCGACACCGCGACAGCTCCTGACCGGCAAGGTGCTGGGCAGCGGGGCCGCCGGGCTGACGCAATACCTCGCGATCGTGGCCGCCGCCATCATCGGCTTCGTCGCCAACGCTCCCATTTCAAAATCACTGGGAGTCAGCGGCCAGTCCCCGATCAGCCTCCCCGAGCTGAATGCGTGGATGCTCTTGGCGTTTGGCGCCTTCTTCCTGCTGGGCTTTATCCTGTACTCGACCCTGTATGCGGCGGCGGGCTCGATGGTGAGCCGGATCGAGGACGTCCAGCAGGCGGTCGGCCCGCTCATCTTCCTGTCGATGGCGGGCTACTTCGCCTCCTTCACCGGCCTCAATGATCCGAATGCGGGCTGGGTCGGCTGGCTCTCGTTTGTCCCTTTCTTCAGCCCGTACCTGATGCCCGCCAGGATGCTGCTCACCTCGGTCGGCATCGGCGAGATCCTGCTGGCGCTCGTCCTCCTGGCGGCGACACTGGCGGCCGCGATCCTCGTCGCGTCGCGTATCTACAGCGCCGGTGTCCTGATGTATGGCCAGCGGGTCGGAATCCGGACCATCTGGCGGGCGAGTCGCGTCTCCCGCTGACCTTGACACTGGCCTGACGTTCCCTTGACGCACCGCCCGTAGGGTCGCGAGCATGGCCCTTCAAATTCTGCCCAATGCGACGATCAGGCTACCCAGCGCCGATCCGGAAGCAGGCTTCCGGGCGGTGGCCGACCTTTACGAGGCACGGGCGCTCCTCCGTCGACTCGTCGATGCCGAGGACCGAATCGGGCTCGTCTACCCCGTCATGGAGGACGCGCGGCGGTTCCTGGCTGCGCAGCGACGCCGCGAGGACTGACGTAGCAGCGGTCGGGTACCTTCAATAGGTGACCGCTACCATCCTGGTCGGAAAGCGGCGCCTCGATCTCGTGCGCGGCGACATCACGACGGAACGGGTCGATGCCATCGCAAACGCGGCGAACGAGGCACTCCGTGGCGGCGGTGGCGTCGACGGCGCCATCCATCGCGTGGCCGGCCCCCGCATGCTCGACGAGCTGCGCCGCCGATATCCGGACGGAACGCCGACCGGCACCGCGGTGGCCACCGATGCGTACGAGCTGCCGGCGCGCTGGGTGTTCCACGCGGTCGGCCCCATCTGGAGCGGCGGCGACCACGATGAACCGGAGCTCCTCGCCGCGGCGTATCGGTCCTGCCTGAGCCTCGCCGACCAGCTCGGGGTGCGCAGCATCGCCTTCCCGGCGATCAGCATGGGCATCTACGGCTATCCGCCACCGGATGGGGCGCGGGTGGCGGTGCAGACAGTCGCCGCCGTCCTGCGGGGCGAGACCCGGGTCGAGACGGCTCGCTTCATCCTGTTCAGTGAGGAGACCTACGAGCTGTTCGCCGATGCGCTCGCCGAGGTCGATTGAGCCCCGGCACCCGCCGCCATGCGTTGGATGGTAGTGGCGGCTGAACACGACCGGGTGGCGACGCTACGATCAGCGCGATGCAGACCACGCCTCCGACCCCAGCCATCGCTACCCGGGCGCTGACGAAGCACTACGGGTCGGTGCAGGCGCTCACCGACCTCACCCTGGACGTTCACCAGGGCGAGATCTTCGGGTTCCTCGGTCCCAACGGCGCGGGCAAGTCGACGATGATTCGCACCCTGCTCGGCTTCCTGCACGCCACCAGCGGGGAGGCGAGCGTGCTCGGCATGGACGTCGCGCGCGAATCGGTCGAGATCCGGCGTTTGACCGGCTACCTGCCCGGAGGCATCGCGCTCTACGATTCGCTGTCCGGGGAGCAGGTGCTCGACTATCTCGTCGACATGCAGGGCCGCGAGCCATATCGGCGCGGCGAGCTGTGCGAGCGGCTGGAGCTCTCCGCATCTGTCCTGAAGCGGAAGGTGCGCGACTACTCGCGTGGCATGCGCCAGAAGATCGGCGTGGTGCAGGCGCTCCAGCATGATCCTGAGCTCGCGATCCTCGACGAGCCGACCGAGGGTCTCGATCCGTTGATGCAGCAGGCCTTCTACCGAATCCTCGACGACCTGCGGCGAGAAGGACGCACGGTCTTCTTCAGCTCCCACGTCCTGTCGGAGGTCGAGCGGCTGTGCGACCGGGTGGCGATCATCCGCGGTGGACGGCTGATGGCCATCCACGACGTGGACGAGCTGCTGGCTCGGCGGCGCAGGCGTGTGACGCTCCGCTGGCGGGGCGCCGCCCCCGATCCGACCTCCCTGCCCGGCCTCGAGGATGCCGAGGTCGAGGGCAACCGGATCATCGGGACCCTGTCGGGTGAGGTGGCGGGCTTCGTGCGGGCGATCGCGTCGCCGAACCTGGAGGATCTGACCATCGAGCCCGCCAGCCTCGAGGAGGCGTTCCTCGAGTACTACGCCGCGGAGGAGACGCCGGCATGAGCGGAAGGCTCTTCGGCCAGACCCTGCGCTGGCAGCGCGTGCGCCTCGTGATCGTGGTGCTGGCCGGCATCGGCTGGGGCATGCTCATCCCGGTCTTCTACAACGCATTCAGCGACGTGATGCGCGACCTTGCCAACTCCGGCGCCTTCCCGCGTCAGCTCATGAGTCTTGGCTCGGGATCGCTTCTCACGCTGCCGGGCGCGATCACCCTGGGGATTCAGCATCCGCTGGCGATCGGCATGCTCGGGATCTTCGCGGTCGGGTCCTCCGCCACCGCGATCGCTGCGGAACGCATGCGCGGCACGCTGGAGGTGCTGCTCGCCAGGCCGATCTCGCGCACGGCGCTCTACCTCAGCATCCTGGCCGCCCTGCTCCTGACAGTGCTGATCGTGCTCAGTGCCATCCTCGGCGGCATGATCGGTGGGGCGGCCATCCAGGGGTTGACCCATGAGCTCGACCTGGGGCAGCTGCCGCTCGTCCTGCTCAACGGCTTCGGGCTGTGGGCGGCCTTCACAACCTTCGGGCTGGCGGCATCGGTCACGTTCGACCGTCCCGGTCCGGCCATCGGCCTCTCGCTGGCGTATCTTGCGGTCAACTACTTCCTCGAGATCCTCGGGTCGCTCTGGGTCGAAGCGGAGTGGACGCAGGAGTATTCGCTCTTCCACCACTTCAATCCCGGCGCCATCCTGTCTGGCGAGGCGGTCATGGTGGACCTCGTCATCGTCTTCGTGGCTGCGCTCGTTCCGGTGGCCTACGCCCTGGTCGTATTCCCGCGCCGAGACCTCGCCGCTCCGGCCTGAGCTACGACGGATCATCCTCGAGCGCGTAGGCCACCGCCTCCGCGGCTGACATCGCCTCGCCCGCCGCCCACGCCTCTGCCAGCTCCGGATCTGACCTCAGCTCGCCAGGGTCGAATGCCAGGACGTCACGGTTCCACAGGTTGAGCCTGGTGCCGCTGACACGCTCGAGACGATTGACGGCGGCGGCGAGGATGGCTGCACGCTCCCGTTGACCATCGCGCAGAGCCACGATCGCAACCGCGTCCAGGACCAGGGTGTAGCCACTGACGTCCTGCGCCTCGGCGAAGATCTCGAGGGACTGCCGCAGCCAGCGGTGCGCTTCGCGGCGGCGCTCGGTGTCGCCTCCGGCGAGCAGGTCACGGCTCAGCTCCTCGAGCGCCAGCGTGTAGGTGGCCCAGCCGACCATGAAGCGATCTTCAATGGCCTCGAATACGGTCAGCGCGTCGATCGCGTGAAGGTGTGACTCGTCGAGGCGGCCGATCCCCCAGGCGATGTTCGCGAGCGCCCAGTCGCAGCGCCCGACGCCCGCATCGTTCCCGATATCGCGAAAGATCTCGCGGGCCTCGTTCACGTAGGCAGCTGCCACCTCGGCTTCGGACGGCGCGATCAGGCCTTTGATCGACCAGGTGAACGAGATTCCGTACAGGGCCGCCGCCAGGCCATGCAGGTCCCCGAGGGCACGGCGCGCCTCGATCTCTTCTGCGTACCGCTGCCGCGATCGATCGTTGTCTGCCAGCCAGTACGCGATGCCGGCCGCGGCGCTCAACGCTTCCGCGCGGCGCTCCGGATACCGGGTGCTCTCCTCCAGCCGGAGGACCTGCTCGAGCCGCTCGAGGCCCTCCGGCAGGTACCCGCGCATCTGCCAGAAGCGCCAGATCGCGGACCCGAGACGCATGCCCATCTCGGCGGTGCGCGTTTCGACCGTCCAGCTCAGGGCAGCGCGCAGGTTGTCGTGGTCCTGCTCGAGCCGGTCCAGCCACTCGCGCTTGGCCGAGCCCATGATCTCGGCCGCCGAGCGCTCGGCAAGGACCGTGAAGAATTCAGCATGGCGGGCGCGAAGGGCCGGCCAGCCGGCGCGCTGGACGGCCTGTTCCATGGCGAACTCGCGGATCGTCTCAAGCATGCCGAAGCGGGACTCGCCGTCTATCCCCTCGGACTGGCGGACGAGGCTCTTCTCCACCAGCGAGACCAGGACGTCGAGCATCTCCCCGTCCACCTCATCACCGCAGGTACGTTCGATCGCCTCCAGCCCGGCGCCGCCGACGAAGACGGCGAGAGATGCGAACAGTGCTCGCTCGGGCTCATCGAGCATGTCATGGCTCCATGCAATAGCGCCGCGCAGCGTCTGCTGCCGCTCCGGCAGGTCACGCGCACCGCCGGCCAGCAGCCCGAACCGATGGTCGAGCCGATCGAGCATTGCCTGCGGCGTGAAGATCCGCAGGCGGGCGGCAGCAAGCTCGATGGCGAGGGGCAGGCCGTCGAGACGCACGCAGATCTCGGCGACGGCCGGCGCGTTCTCGTTCGTGATCTCGAATCCAGGCTTGACGGCACGCGCCCGCTCGATGAAAAGCGCGACCGCCTCGTACTGCGACAGCTGGGTGAGCGGCGGGAGGTGCGCCGGATCTGGCAGACCGAGCGGCGGGACCGAGTACTCCTGCTCGCCCGACACGTGGAGGATGCTGCGACTGCTGGTGAGCACGCGCAGGTGCGGACATGCTGCGAGAAGGGCGTTTACCGATATGGCCGCATCGGTCACCTGCTCGAAGTTATCGAGCACCAGGAGCATGTGCCGCTCGCCGATATGGTCCACGAGCCGATCAACGGCGCTGCGGCCGCCGCGGTCCGGGAGCCCGAGCGTCTGCGCGATCGTGGCGGGCACGAGATCCGGCTCGGTGATCGGCGCCAGCTCCACGAAGAAGACGCCGTCACGATAATTGGTCATCGAGCGGCGTGCGACCTCGAGGCTGAGCCGCGTCTTGCCGGTGCCCCCCGGCCCGGTGAGGGTCAGCAATCGGCTCCGCTCGAGGAGCCCGCTGATCTCATCGATCTCCCGCTCGCGGCCGAGGAAGGTCGTCAGGCGTGTCGGCAGATTGTTCGGGACCGCGTCGAGTGACGCGATCGGAGGAAAGTCGCCGGGCAGATCGGGGATGACGAGCTGCCACAGATGCTCGGGATGCTCAATGTCCTTGAGCCGATGCTCCCCGAGGTCGCGCAGATCGATCCCCTCGGGGAGTCCCCGACCGACAAGGGCGCGGGTGGCGTCCGAGAGCAGCACCTGTCCCCCGCCCGCGGCATTGGCGATGCGGCTGGCCCGATGGACATGCAGCCCGACGTATCCATCGGTCCCGATGCTGGCCTCGCCGGTATGCAGGCCCATCCGCACGCGGACGGCGGCGTCGGTCGGCCAGGCCTCCCCGTCCAGCGCGCGCTGCGCCGCGACGGCCGCGGCCACCCCGCCCGGCGCCGTGGGAAACGCGACGAAGAATGAGTCTCCTTCCGTCCCGACCTCGACGCCACCCTCCAGAACAAAGGCCGCGCGCAGCAGCTCCTGGTGTCGAGCAAGGATCGACGGCCAAGCATCGCCCTGAGACTGAATGAGCCTGGTCGATCCCTCGATGTCGGTGAAGAGAAACGTGACGGTACCGGTCAACAGCTCGGGCATCTGGCCCTGAGTGTGCGACGCATGGGACCTCCGGCACAAGACCCAGGCGCCTCGATTAGGCTTCACCGGTGCGCGCCATCCACTTCCTGGTTCAGCGGCCCGTGCTTGCCGCCGTCCTCGGCGCGCTGACCATCGCAGGGTCCGCGGTGCTGGTGCGACTGGCGGACGTGCCGCCGACCACCGCCGCCTTCTTCCGATGCGCCTACGCACTTCCCCCGCTTGCCCTGCTCGCCTGGTACGAGCGGCGCCGGTACGGCCCCAGGGCGGCCGGGCAGATGCGACTTGCCTGGCTTGCCGGCGTCTTCTTTGCCGCGGACCTGATCCTGTGGCACCACGCCATCACCCAGGTCGGCGCCGGGTTGGCCACCGTGCTGGGCAACACGCAGGTGGTGGTCGTGCCCCTTGCTGCCTGGCTCTTCCTCAAGGAGCGGCCATCACGACGGGTGGCGGTGTCCGTGCCGATGGTCCTCATCGGCGTCGTTCTCATCTCGGGCGTCGTCGGGGCCGGTGCGTTCGGCGCCAATCCGCTGCTGGGGGTCGTGTTTGGCCTGGCCACGGGACTCGCCTATGGAGGGTTCATCCTCGTGCAGCGCGGTGCCAACGCGGACATCCGGCGGCCCGCCGGCCCTCTCTTCGACGCAACGCTGTCAACGGCGGTGATCTCCCTCCTGGTTGGAATCCCACTCGGCGAGCTCGAGCTGGTTCCGACCTGGCCGGCGCACGGGTACCTGCTGATCCTGGCGCTCGGGATCCAGGTGGGTGGCTGGCTGCTGATCAGCATCAGCCTGCCACGCCTGCCGGCCGCCATCACCTCGGTCGTTCTGACCATCCAGCCGGTCGCATCGGTCCTGCTCGGCATCTGGATCCTGTCCGAGGCTCCGTCGAGCCTCCAGCTGGTGGGGGTGGCCTTCATCATCGCCGGACTGTTGCTGGTCACCGTGCGAATCCGCTCGCCTCGGAACCGCGAGAGTCAGCTCGAGTACGATCCGATCAGGAGCGACCGGCCGGCAGGATGACGACGAAGCAGGTATGCCCTGGGTTGGATTCGACCTCGATCCGGCCGCCGTGCCGAGCAATCACGTCGTGCGAAATATGGAGTCCCAGTCCGGTGCCCTCGCCGGGCGGCTTGGTCGTGGCGAATGGCTCGAACAGGCGCCCGCGGATGACCTCCGCGATTCCAGGGCCGCTATCGCAGATCGAGACCCGCACGCCGTCCGCCGGCTCCCGAACAGCCGAAATGGTCAGCGTCCCGCGGCCCTCCATGGCGTCGATCGCGTTGTCGATGAGATTCGTCCATACCTGATTCAGCTCGGAGCCGTGGACCTCGATCTCGGGAAGGTCGTCGGCAAGCCCATTGACGACGGTGATCTCGCGCAGTCGGTGGCGAAGGATGACGAGGGTCTGCTCCAGCCCCACGCGTATGTCAACACGCTGCATGGGCGCCTGGTCGAGGTAGGCATAGCCCTTGACCGCCGCCACGATCTCGCTGATCCGGTCGACTGCCATGCCGAGCTCGGCGAGCAGCTGGTGTACCGATGCATCCGCGGCCAGCCATTCGCGCACCGACTCCGGCTGCGCGCGAAGTGACGTAGCCGTCCACCCCGCGTCGACCAGCGCTGCTGCGGCGTCGTGATCGCTGCTGATGGCCGCGACGTCTTCGATGCGGTCCGCTCGTTCAAGTGCCGATCGTGGCGCCGCCGCATCGACGGGAGGACGAGGCTGCGGATCCGGCTGCGGCTGGTTCTCGGCGGCTTCGATTGCTCGGGTGAGCGCCTTCACCGAGCGCCCGGCCGCGGCAGCCGGGTTGTTGAGCTCATGCGCCAGGCCCGCCGCCAGCGTGCCGAGGCCCGCCAGCTTCTCCCGCTCGCGCAGCAGCGACTCGGTCGAGCGCAGCCGCTGCATGACGGTGCGCAGGATCGCCAGCGAGGACGCGGGGCGCTCAAGCACTCGCAGAAGAGCGTCGCTCGGAACACGGAGCACTTCCGCGGGACCGATCGCCCTGACCGATGCGTTGCGCGGCCGTTTCTCAATGACGGCCATCTCGCCGATGATGCCACCCGCCCCGAGGCGCGCCAGGGGCAGGTCACCTTCACCGCTGCGTTTCGTGACCTCGAGCTCACCGTCGGCGATCACGAAGAATGCGTCGCCGTCGGTGCCCTCCTCAATGAGGATCTCACCTGGCGGCAACATGACCGGCTCACACAGCTCAGCGAGCGCGAGCAGCTCATCCTCGGGGAGGGCCGCAAAAAGCTGCGTTGCACGCAGGGCTTCGATCGGGTTCACCGCAGCGAGGCCAGGTACTGGTGTACCAGCTGCACGGCCATGGCTCCCTCTCCCACGGCACTGGCGATGCGCTTGATCGACCGATGTCGCACGTCCCCCGCAACGAAGACCCCGGGCATGCTGGATTCCAGGAGAGCCGGCTCACGGTCGAGATTCCATCCGTGCGCCGGCTTGACCTCCCGGCCGGTGAGGACGAACCCACGCTCCTCACGCGCCACGATGCCGTCGAGCCACGCGGTCCGCGGCTGCTGCCCGATGAACACGAACACCGCGGCGACGGGTACCTGAACCTCCTGATCTGCCTTCACGAACGTGGCATGCTCGAGGTGGGTCGTGCCGTCCAGCGACCTGATCTCAGTCCCGGCGTGGACCTCGATCGTGGGCACGGCTCCAATCTGCTCGATCAGATAGGCGCTCATCCCGGCGCTGAGATCGTCACCGCGAACGACGAGATGGACCCGCGACGCAAAGCGAGACAGGTGCACCGCAGCCTGGCCGGCCGAATTGCCTGCTCCGATCACGGCCACTTCGGCATCGCGGTACAGGATCGCCTCGGTCGTCGCGGCCCCGTAATAGACGCCCGCTCCAGCCAGCTGACTCGCGCCGGGCACCTCGAGTCGTCGATAGCTCACGCCGGTAGCCACCACAACGGCCTGGCACGACACCTGTGCGCCGTCTTCGATGACGATGGTGCGGTACGGATCGTCGCGGCGAACGGCCGCCACCTCCTGCGAGGAGAGAATCTCGGAGCCAAGGCGGCGGGCCTGCGCGAGGGCACGCCGCGCGAGATCCGCGCCGGTCAGGCCCGACGGAAACCCGAGATAGTTTTCAATGCGGCTCGTTGTTCCGGCCTGGCCGCCGGGCGCCTCGCGCTCGACGAGGAGCGTCTTGAGTCCCTCGCTCGCGCCGTATACCGCGGCAGCCAGCCCCGCCGGACCGGCTCCGACGATCACGAGGTCGTAGAACGGGAGAGCGGCGCGGATCGAGAGGCCAACGGCCTCGGCGACATCACGGTTGGCCGGATCGCGAAGGACGGTTCCATCCGAAAGCAGGACGACGGGCACGGCCGGATCCGCCCCACCATCGAGCGAATCGGCCAGGCGCCGTCCGTCTTCGTCACCAGGGTCGAGCCAGACGTACGGCACCTGGTTGCGAGTCAGAAAGTCACGAAGCGCATGGCCACGCGGAGCCCAGCGACCCGACAGCAGCCGCAGTCCCTCGAAGGGGGGCCGAACGTTGGCAGTCCAATCGGCAAGCAGGTCGTCGACAACCGGATAGAGCCGATCGTCCGGAGGGTCCCACGGCTTGATCAGGTACTGGTCGAGCCGGATCTCGTTGATGGCCCTGATCGCAACGTCGGTATCGGCGTATGCGGTCAGAAGGACGCGCTTCGCCTCCGGCTGGAGGGGAAGTGCCTCGCGAAGCAGCTCGATGCCGGTCATCACCGGCATGCGCTGGTCGACCACGAAGAGCGCGACCGGGTCGCCGTGCCGCGTCAGCTCGCGAACGACATCGAGCGCTTCAGACCCGGACCCCGCGCCGATGATCCGGTAGTCGTCGGCATAGCGAGCGCGCAGATCACGCTCGACTGCCCGGAGCACCGGTGTGTCGTCATCGACCGCCAGGATTGCCGGCTTGGCTGCCATGCTCGCGAGTGTACGGCGCGCTGGTACGCTCCGGCCATGCTCCTGACCGGCACCGGCCGCCTGGCGCCGGGCGACCTCTCTCCGTGGGCGATCCTCGTCCGCGACGGTCGGATCGCCTGGATCGGGCCGCCAACCGATGCACCAAACGGCGAGCGCGTCGATCTCGGCTCGGCGCTGGTGACGCCCGGCCTCGTCGACAGTCATACCCATCCGGTCTTCGCCGGTGATCGATCCGACGAGGCTTCCGCCCGGCTGGAAGGCGCGCCGTACACCGATGGGGGCATCTTGCGGACCGTCGGTGCCACGCGCGCGGCCGACGATGCCTCACTCGAGCGCCTGGTGGAGGGACGCCTGCGCGCCGCGCTCGCCTCCGGAACCACGACCGTCGAGTGCAAATCGGGCTACGGGCTCTCCCTGGAGGAAGAGCTTCGTCATCTGCGGATCATCGAGCGCGTGGCGAATCGAGTGCCCCTGCGGGTGATCCGCACCTTCCTCGGCGCGCACGCGGTGCCGCCGGAGAGAGGACCGATGGCCGACTACGCCGCCCACGTGGCCGGCGACATGATCCCGGCCGTGGCCCGTGACGGCCTGGCCGAATTCGTGGATGTCTTCGCCGACGCGGGCTTTTTCGATCTTGTCGCCACGGATCTTCTTGGCCGAGCAGCGGCCG
>JALZJE010000297.1 GCA_030859955.1 Chloroflexota bacterium
GGCCCGCGCCGAGGCCGCCCGCTCCGCGGCCCACGAGGAGCACCTCGCCCGGCGGGCGGAGACCGAGGCGGCGACCGGTGAGCGCCTGCGGGGCCGCAAGCCCCGACCGCCCGATCCGGCGCCCAGCGTCAAGGTCAACGTGACCGATCCCGACAGCCGGATCATGAAGGGCCCGACCGGCTACCTGCAGGGCTACAACGCCCAGGCGGTGGTGGCCGCCGACCAACTCGTGCTAGCGGCCGACCTGACCCAGAGCGCGGCCGACGCCGGCCAGCTCGAGCCGATGCTCACCCAGGCAACCGACAACGTGACCCGCGCCGGCTTCCGCGGCACGATCGAGACGGCCGTCGCCGACGCCGGGTACTGGAGCGAGGCCGGCTACCTGGCGGCCACCGCCGCGCCAGGCTCGCCCGAGCTGCTGGTCGCCACCGTCAAGGGCTGGCGGCTGCGTCGGACGGCCCGCGACCACCCGCCGCGGGGCAGGATCCCGGCCTCGCTCTCGCTGACCGACCGCATGGAGCGCCGGCTGCAGACCAAGCGCGGCCAGACCCGCTACCGCTGGCGGGCTCAGATCGTCGAGCCGGTGTTCGGCCAGCTGAAGGATGGCCGGAGCTTCCGGCGCTTCTCGCGACGCGGGCGAGCCGCCTGCGCCGCCGAGTGGCAGCTCGTGTGCGCGACCCACAACCTGCTCAAGCTGTGGCGGAGCGGCCGGCGTCATCGGCCCGCATCACCGCCGCGATCCCCGCCACCGCGCAGCAGGGTCAGATCGACCGGGGGGCCCACGATCGCGTGAGACTCGACTCTCCAGCTTTCCAATCGGCTGCGCCGGCAACCGGTCCGGCTCGACGGAGCGCTTCTGCGACAGCCTCTTATGCGTTTGGCATCCACCGGGTCTGGGCTCGTAGATCATGACGAGGGGTACCAGATGTGGCGTACGTCAGTTCCCGGCATCTAGATGTCGGGTAGCGCGGTCGGATCCGATTCCTTGGTCAGATCACCCGATCGCACACTCATTGCGGGATTCGGTGCGCCACTTGCGCCCAGTCCGCCGCTTGGCTCAGCGACCAGCGTTCGCGGCTGTGGCTTTCCCCAACCTCATCGCGACGCGACCTTGACGTCGGTCGCCTCGAAGCGCTGCACGATGCTGCGCAACTCCTCGGCTGCTGGGGTCTCGATGCGCCGAAGGTGTTTGGCGTCCCGCTTCAGACGCCATAGTCCCATGCGCCGCAGGAACGGCGTCGGGTCCGCTCCAGGCGTACCAGTTGGCTGGAACGGTTCGACGAACGCACTCGCTCCATTGGACCCGGCCTCGCGCACGAGGAAATCCTCCATGCGGCGATTGCCGATCGAGTGCGACCAGTCTACGAAGTCGAACAGTGGCCACCACGTATAGCCGCGAATTGGCACGCCGGAAGTTCTCGCGTAACCAACGGCCGCCACCGATGCGCGCAGCCAGGCGATGCGGCGCGCATCGTCTCCATCGGTGCTCGTCTCGGACACAAGGAGGGGCAAGCCGTATCGATCGTGGAAGGCGGTCAATGACGCCTGGAGGCCGGCCGCGCCGCCATCGACTGCAACCTCGGCCAACGCCCCGTTATGCCGAACCAGCTCGCGTCGCGAGAAGTCGGGGTAGTAGTTGATGCCCAGGACATCAATCCGGGGCTGAAGGGAGCGAAGGCGGTCGAGTTCGCTCCTCATTGCGCCGTTGGCCAGCAGCCATTCGGTGAGCGGGTGTTCCCGGTCGACCAGTCCCAGCACGAGATCGGTCGGCAGGAAGGCGCGCAACGCCTCCTCTTGCACCTGAGCTGCAAGCTCTTCCGAGCCTTCTACCTGGCGCGCGGCCTCGACGTGCACGATGACGGCCTGATCATCCTCGTGTCGAATTGCCGTGATGGATGACTGGATGCCGGCCGCGACCCCCAGTACGACCCGGACCCAGCCCTCGTCTCCGACGAGATAGGGAGGCCAGTGTCCCCGGCGGCCGCAGAACTGGGCGGTGATGATCGGCTCGTTGAGTGGTGTGTAGTGCTGAACCAGTGATCGGTAGCGCCGGGCGAAGGTGCCCGCGTAGTCGGCTACCGCAGCGGGGTACGCCTCATCCGCAAAGCCGTGCTCGACCCAGCTCGGCACACCGTAATGGACGAGATCGGCGATGACCGCCAGCCCCTTGGCATGCACCGCATACTCGAGCACCTCGTCGACCCAGCTCCACTCGAAGCGGCCGGGCGCGGGGTTGACCCGATACCAGGGTATGCCGTAGCGGATGCCGCCTACCCCGAGCGATGCGGCCCGATCCAGGTCCTCGCGCCAGAAGCGGTAGTGCTGCGTGAGCTCGTACTCATCGAGGGCATATCCCGAATGACGGATGGGCTGACCGATGAAGGTGTCCTCGATGCCGACGCACCACAGGAATCCATCGGTACGCAGGAGCGGCGAATCGGTCATTTCAGGCCGCTCATCACGACGCCGCGCACGAAGTAGCGCTGTGCGACGAGAAAGGCGACGGCGAGCGGAATGAGGCTGATGGTGGCGCCGGCCATGAGGACCGCATGCTCGATGACGTGCGACCCCATGAACAGCGTGAGCCCGGCCGGCAGCGTTCGCATTTCAGTCGTGGTGGTGATGATCAGCGGCCACAGCAGGTCGTTCCAGTTGTACATGTAGTGGAACACCCCCAGCGTGGCGAGCGCCGGTAGCGAGAGGGGCAGGGCGATCTGCCAGTAGATGCGAAACTCGCTGGCACCGTCGATGCGAGCGGCATCGTCGAAATCGCGCGGCAGGCTCAGGAAGAACTGGCGCAGCATGAAGATCCCGAATGCGTTGGTCGCGCGCGGCACGATCAGGCCGGGAAAGGTGTCGAGCCACCCGAGCCCGAAGACGGTCAGGAAGAGTGGGATGAGGGTGATCTGAAATGGCACCATCAGCACGATCAGCACAACCCAAAAGAACACCTCGCGTCCCCGGAACTGCAGGCGCGCCAGAGCGTAGGCGGCCAGCGAGTCGAGGAACAGTGAGATGATTGTCACACCGCCAGCGAACACGACCGAGTTGAGGAAGAAGCGTGCGAACGGGATGCGCTCCCACACGTCACCGTAGGCGGTCAAGGTCGGCTCGCGTGGCAGCAGTTCGTTCGGATACTGAAAGATCTCGGGCTGCGGCTTGAGCGAGGCGCTGACCATCCATACGAACGGCAGCAGCATCACCACCGCGCCGATGATGAGCACCGCATACAGGCTGCCCCGTCCACTCAGGCGTCGGACTCGTTGCCAGCCGCTTGAAGCCGGGTGGCCTCCCGCGCGTGGCAGGGACTCAGTCGACATCGCGGTACCGGAAGAGTCGCAGCTGGCCAGCCGAGACGGCGAGGATGAGCAGGAATAGCACCGTCGCGATGGCCGAGGCGTATCCCATCCGGAACAGGTTGAAGCCCTGGTAGTACAGATAGTTCACCAGCGTGTCCGTTGCGAACAGCGGTCCCCCGCGGGTCATGACGAAGACCTGATCGAACACCTGGAGGGAGGCGATGACGCTAATGACCACGACGAACAGGAGGGTGTGCCGTAGGCCAGGGATGGTGATGTGGCGGAAGCGCTGCCAGCGCCCCGCGCCGTCGATCGACGCTGCCTCGTAGTGCTCGCGTGGAACGCCCTGCAGTCCAGCCAGCAGGATGACCATGCTGAAGCCGAGGTTCTTCCAGATCCCGACCAGGATGATCGCCGGTAAGGCCAGGGTCACGTCTCCGAGGAAGTCGATGCGCCGCATGCCGAGGTCGGTCATCCAGCCGGCGATAACCCCCACGTTGGGATCGAGCAGGAAGCTCCACACGATGGCCATGATTGCCAAGGAGCTGATGACCGGAAAGAAGTAGGCCGCGCGAAAGATGGTCAAACCGTGGAGCCGCTCGTTCAGGGCCAATGCGACGGCAAGGGCCAGCCCAACCTGCAGCGGGACCGCGCCGAGTGTGTAGACCGCCGTGATCCGCATGGCGTTCCAGAAGCGATCGTCGCCGAGGAGCTCGACATAATTGCCCAAGCCTAAGAATGGCCGCGCTTCCGAAAGAAACGACCAATCATGGAGGCTGATCCAGAGCGCCTGCGCGATGGGCCAGACCGTGAAGACGAGGAGTGCCGCCGCACTGGGTAACAGGAAGACATATGCGGGATGAAGCTTGAAGGCGCGAGGCATGGGTGAGCGACTCGAGGCGAGGTATCAGCGGGGCCGGTGACCGGCGAGAACTATGGCAGCCACGACCGCCGCGCGATGCGGCGG
>JALZJE010000177.1 GCA_030859955.1 Chloroflexota bacterium
CGGTGATGGCAAGAGCCGACTCGAGGCGATTCGGGCGCTGAAGTGGCACCTCGGCCGCGTCGTGTATCGGACCATGCTGGCCGACGCGCGCCGAACAGCCATAAGGAGTTGACAAGATAGGAGCTCAACGAACCACAACGAACCGGGAGCGAGGGCGGGCTCAGGCGCGATCTGCCCCGCGGCACGGGAATCGGCCTACTGAAGGCCCGCTTCTTCGCCGATAGCCCCGTGGGACGAGTCGCCGCCGGCGGTAGGTAACCAGGCGGCGCGCTTCTTCGCCGATAGCCCCGTGGGACGGGTCGCCGGCGTTGGATTTGACCCGCGAGGCGTTGGTGAGCGTGTGCTGCGCTGATCGACGGCAGGCCGATATGGCTCACACTGCCGGTGCAGGCACCGAACGCATGGTGGCTGCCGGGAGGCCGGGGTTCTCGAGCAGGTCCAGGAAGATGGCGGACCACAGCATGCTCTCGTCACTGTGCGTCAGGAGCGTGGAGCTGTACCGCTCCCCGGTCTCGTCATCGATGACCTCCCAGAAGGTGCGATCGCGCTCGATCCAGGCGACGTATCGGTCCATCTCGATGCGCGCCTGGTCGGGGTGCAGGCTGTGGAGCAGCTGCAGGTACATCGAGCCGAGCGAGGTCCAGACCGTGGCTCCCTGGTAGTCCGGCATGAAGGTGCGGACGAACCATGGCTCGATCTCCGGCTTGCGCACCGGCTCGTACTTGAGCGGGTACGGGTCCGCGTAGCCTCGCTCCTCCAGCGTGTCGAGCGCCTGGCGCAGGACCGATGGATCGGTGATGACCCCGGTCCAGAAGGGCCAGACGTTGCCCTCGCCGGAGGGCGTGTCGTCACCGGGCGAGTCGCGAAAGAAGCCGCGCGGGTCCCAGAAGTGGTCGAGCAGGATGCCCTGGGGTGCGAGCGCCAGCGGCTTCATCGGGTCCGGGACGTCCCAGCCAAGGTCGACCAGTGTCATGGCCAGCAGGGCGACCATGCTGTTCCCGAACGCGTTGCATCGGTTAACGATCGTGTCGCGGTGGGCGCTGTACTTGCGGTCGCTGCGGACCATGCCGGTCTGCGGGTCGACCACCTCGTCCATGTAGTGGAGCACCTCTCCTTCCAGCCAGGACCGATGCTCCGCCAGCAGCTCGTTCGCACCGATGCGCCGCATCGCGGCCATCATCAGCGGCAGGCAGTCGACGCCGTAGTCGAACACGTCGACCGGCTGATCGAAGAAGTGAATGGTCGTCGTGACGTGGCTGCGACGCCGCTCCCACGTGCCGATGGCCCAGTCGAACGATTCGATCACCCGGTCCCGGTGCTGTGTCGAGAGCCGGGCCAGCGCCGGAGCACTGAAGCTCAGGTCACGCGTCCAGAACTGTCTGAAATAGCCCGGGCTGGCGCGGTAGTGCGTTCCGTCCCAGCAATCATCGATGCACGCTCGGACGATGTCCGCGGCGGTTCCGGGATGCCGCTTGCGGCCGAAAATGCCGCGCCGCGCGCGCACGCCCAGGTTCACCGCGTAGGCCGCCACCACCATCGGTCGCCTGAAGAGCTGCCATTCCATGCGCGACCGCTACGCAAGCCGCGCGCCCGCGGCACGGCGGTTGCATTCGGCGCCGGCATGGGTGAAGGGACCGATGACGCGGCGCTGATCGCGGATCTCAATAAGGCGCTACCGCTTGTGGCCCGTGACGCCATTGCTGCGGCCATGGCCGCGGGTGCCATGCCGGGCCCCGAGGGCGTGACACTCTCGGCGCACCTGCGCCAGTTGGCGACCGAGGAGGCCCGCGATATTGAGCGACTCGCGGCCCGAGTCGCCAGCCTCGGCGGCTCCGTGAGCATGAAGATCAGCTCGATCAAGGCGACCGCCGACTGGCGCGCGAGCGTGGAGTCACTGGTCGCCATGCAACGGGAGGCGCTCGAGGCCGTGGTCGCCGCGATCCCGGCCGACGCCGACGATGCAGAGGGAGAGGCGAGCGAGCACCTCCTGGAGCACGTCGTCTCGCGTAAGCGCGACGCCATCGAACTGCTCGAGCGCGCGCTGCGCTAGGCGGACGCTGGCTCAGTTCA
>JALZJE010000178.1 GCA_030859955.1 Chloroflexota bacterium
CTTCCCGAGCGGCACCTGCGCCGCGACCTGGCGGCAGCCGAGCGCCGCATCGGTCCAGCCCTCGACGAGGTTGGGTGGGCGCGCGTGATGGACGGTCTGGAGCGGGACGGGCTGGCGCATCGGTCAAGCGGGATGGTGAGGCTGGGCGGGGCTACAATCCGCGCATGAGCATGAAGCTGGCGGTCGGCGATCCGCTGCCGTCGGTCGGGCTGCGGGCGACCGACGGGTACCTCCTCAACCTGCGCAGCAGCGTCACCAAGCAGCCGGCACTGATCCTCTTCTTCGGGGCGCCCACCCTGAGCGGTGCCGGACGCCGCCGTGGCCTCAAGGCGGTCGAGGCGCTCGCGAGCGGATACCCGCGGCTGCACGAGGCCGGCATCACCGTGTTCGGTATCAGCTGCGACTCGGTAGAAGAGCAGACCGCGTTCCTGGGCGAGCAGCAGCTTCCCTTCCTGCTCCTCAGCGACGAGCGTCGCAGCGCCGTCGAGATGATGGGGATCAACACGACCGCCGATGGCGAGAATGTCAACGTATCGCAGCCGGTGGCGGTCACCATGGACCGCGACGGGATTATCCGCGCCATTCTCGATCCGGTGCAGGCCGATGCGCTGGTCGACCAAGCGATGCGAGCGCTGTCCGAGCCGATCCCCGCCGCTGCCGAAGACGCCTCCGCGGCCTCGTAGCTCATGCGCGCTGTCCGGCTTCATGCACCGGGCCAGCAACTGCGCACCGAAGAGGTCACGACTCCGAAGCCGACCGGCACGCAGGTCAGCATCCGAGTCGCCGGATGCGGGGTCTGCCACACGGACCTGCACATCGTCGATGGCACCCAGACTCGCGTCACGTTCCCGGTCACGCTGGGGCACGAGGTCGCAGGCTGGGTGGAGTCGGTCGGGCCGGATGCCGGCGGAGTTCCCGCGCTCGACAGCCCGGTCCTGGTCCATGGCGGCTGGGGATGCGGCGACTGCCGGGATTGCCGAGCCGGCGCCGAGCAGCGCTGCGCTCGCTCGGTCGCGCCCGGTTTCCAGGCCGATGGAGGCTATGCGGACGCCATGCTCGTCCCCCATCCCCGTCACCTGGTACCGCTGACCACCCTCGATCCGGTCCGCGCCGCGCCGCTCGCCGACGCCGGTGTCACGCCATACCGCGCCGTCCACCGCGCCGAACGCTGGCTCACACCTGGCGCTCGCGTGCTGCTGATCGGTTGTGGCGCGCTCGGTCAGTTCGCGCTTCAGTACCTGCGCCTGGTGCCCGACGCCGGTCCTGGGCTCCGGATCGCCGTACGCGAGCAGTCCCCGCTCCGCATGGAACGCGCGAAGGAGCTCGGCGCGGACTCCACGCTCCTCGACGGGGATGGAGCCTCATCGATCGAGGCACTCGGCGGCCCCGCGGACGTCGTGCTGGATTTCGTCGGGACCGATGCAACGCTGGCCAGTGCCGCTGGTACGGTGGCTCCTGATGGACTGGTCGTGGTCATCGGCGAGGCGGGAGGCTCACTCCACTTCGGGTTCGACACGGTCCCGGTCGAGGCATGGCTGACCACGGTGGCGTGGGGGGCGCATGACGACCTCCGCCAGGTGGTGCGATTGGCCGAGAGCGGTGCGCTGCGCTGGGATATCGACCCCGTCCCGCTCGGGGAGGCCAACGCGGCCCACGCTCGCCTGCGAGCAGGCGCTGTCACAGGCCGCCTGGTGCTGGTGCCGTAGACGCGATGCGTTACTTGCGCCCCACCGCAAGCAACTACGAAGCAGGGGTCGGAATCATCGAAAACGCGGTCAATCGGTGCCACGGTTTGCGCCCAGGCGCACATCCATGTCGGAAACATGCGCAACTTCGTTGTTAGTTGCGCGCCAGCGCAAATGCGATGTGGGCCTCAGCCGCCGAACAGGCGGGAAAAGATGCCTTTGCGCTGCCCCTGGCGAGCGTAGAACGGGGCCGCCGTGGCGTCGTACATCTCGAGCATCATCGGCGCGCGAAGGTCGGTGACGGCCAGGAGTCGACGGGATCCCAGGTGCTCGGTGGCGATCGTGTGCAGCCGATTGCGGACGGCATCGAAATCGGCCAACAGTGCATCGGGATCCAGCTGGACTCCCGCCGTCCACGAGGTGCCGGCGCGCAGAAGCCAGGCGCGCTCAACGTGGGGGAGACCTGCCAGTGCGGATTGGAGCTCGCGGCCGAAGGGCTCCGGGATCTGGTCGGGCACCTCGAGCGCCGGCAGATCGCCGAGCGGGCGGCGCGCGCGCAGGGCGTCCGGGCGGTTCGGATCGATGCCGGCGGCGAGGAAGGGAAGCACGCCGATCGCGACTTCGATCTGGGTCGGGGCTCCCGGATCGACAACGATCCGCTCCTGCACCGCGTCGGCTCGCTCGAACAGGTCCTGCGCTCGAATGCGAATGCTGTCGGTGCCCGGCGGGCCGAACTCGACGAGCGACGAGGGCGAGCTGAACGCGGCGATGAACCGCTCCCCGGCGTCGTCAGTCCCGTGACGGAACGCGCCGGCATCGAGCAGTGCAGGGTCGGGCGCAGCCCCGGTCGACGACCTGATCGGGACCACGAGCTCCGCGTCGATCAGGGCCTCCAGGCGCGGCGCATCATCACCGGGGCGCGGATCGTCAGTGGTCAAACGGATACCTCCGTCAGCTTGCCCAGCGCATCGTCAACGCGAGCCAGCGAGCGGTCACGTCCCAGCATCTCGAGCGAGGCGAACAGCGGCGGAGAGATAGTTCGTCCGGTGACCGCGACACGGATCGGCGAGAAGAAATCGCCGGCCTTGACGTCCGCGGCGGCGGCCGCCTCCCGGATGCGCTGCTCGAGGACGTCCGCGCTGAAGTCGGCATCGTCGAGCTCCGCCAGCACATCTCGGGCGCCCTCGAGCGCGGCACGAGCCTCATCCGGTCCGCCCTTCTTCGGATGGAGCAGATCGGGCCGGTACCAACCCGCGACCACCTCGTCCGGCTCCCACACGAAGCCGATGAGGTCCGGCACCTCGCTGAGCTTCACCAGTCGCTCCTTGATGAGCGGGATCAGCCGCAGCAGGTCGTCGTCGCGGATTGCCTCCGGCACCCACGGGCGCACCCGCAGCGCCAGCTGCTCATCGGTCATGGCGCGGATGTAGACGCCGTTGAGATGGTCCAGCCGGCCACGGTCGAAGACGGCGCCGCCGTGATGCACCTTCTCCATCTCGAACCGGGCGGCCAGCTCGTCGAGACTGAAGATCTCCTCCTCGGTGCCCGGCGACCAGCCGAGGAACGCCATGAAGTTGACGAAGGCCTCGGGGAGATATCCCTCTTCGCGATACGCCGTGATCGCCGTCTGTGACTTGCGCTTGCTCATCTTGGATCGGTCGGCGTTGAGGATCAGCGGAATGTGGCCGAACCGCGGCTCCCGGTACCCGAGCGCCCGGATCAGCGCGATGTGCTTCGGCGTGTTGCTCAGGTGATCCTCGCCGCGAATCACGTGCGTGATCTCCATGGCCTCGTCATCGATCACCACGACGAAGTGGTAGAGCGGCATCCCGTCATTGCGAACGATCACGAAGTCGCCGAGGAGGGCGTTGTCGAATTCGACCTCGCCGCGCACCAGGTCGTCGAAGCGGACCGCTTCCGGCTCGACCCGGAACCGGATGACCGAGGGACGGCCCTCCGTCTCAAACGCAGCGCGCTCAGCATCGGTCAGGCGCAGGCAGCGACCGTTATATCGCGGCGGCTCCTTCTTGCTCTCCTGATCCCGACGCACCGCGTCGAGCTCCTCGGTCGTGCACCAGCACCGATAGGCGGACCCTGCGGCGAGAAGCCGGTCCGCCTCCCGAGCGTAGAGCTCCATCCGGCCGCTCTGGCGATACGGCGCATGTGGGCCGATGTCCGCGCCACCCGCAACCTGCGGTCCCTCGTCCCAGCTGATGCCGAGCCAGTGAAGGTCGTCGATGATGTCGCGTTCAAATTCGGTCGTGCTGCGGGCGGCATCGGTGTCCTCGATGCGCAGGACGTAGGTTCCACCGGCGTGCCGCGCGGCCAGGTAGTTGTAGAGGCTCGTGCGCGCGGTGCCGATGTGGAGCGGTCCGGTGGGGCTCGGCGCCATCCGCACGCGCATCGGCCGATCCGACGTATGCGTCATCCTCCGATGCTAGCAGCCGGCCGGAGGGCTAGGCACCGCACCGGACGATACCTATCATCGGCTGATCACCCACATCCGTCGGAGGTCCCGAGCGTGGCAACCAACGAGACACCGTTCAACGAGGACGACCTGTACGACAAGTTTCCGGATGGCGCCAGCCGAGGATACGGCCAGGAGGAAGGATTCAACGCGTTCAGGACACTGAACGACGCGAGCCTGTTCACCGAAGAGGCGCTCGAGGATCCGGTCGTCCAGGCCTTCGTCAACGCTCCCTTCGGGGTCAGCTTCGCGCAGTTCAAGAGCAGCACGCGCGAGTCCGAATGGGCGCTGCACAAGCCGCACCTGGCCATGGCGGGCAAGCTGGCCGACAAGGGCATCGGTGGCCGGGTCGACCGGTTCCCAGAGGACCACGCGGACGTCGGTACCTACGTCATCAATCACGACAGGACCATGGCCCGCTGGAAGTGGTTCAGCCTCGTCATCGAGGACGGCGCCATGGCCGGCCAGATGATCTACAAGCAGGAGGACACCTCGAAGGAGGATCCGCCGCTGGGAGAGGGTTCGGCCTAGCGGCCGGACCGATCCATGCGGTGCCCGGCGTGCGATTCGGATAATCCGGACGCCGCGCGCTTCTGTGCCAGCTGCGGCGGCCGCCTCACCGCCACCTGCCCGCACTGCCAGGCGGGCATCACGCCCGGTGTCCGTTTCTGCTCGTCGTGTGGCGAGGCCGTCACGCCGGTGGATTCCGCCGCCGACCCGAGCTCGAACGAGCGTGACGACCGGGCAGGAGCGGCCGAGCGGCGGCGGGTCTCGGTTCTCTTCGTCGACCTTGCCAACTTCACGATGCTCGCCCAATCGATGGATCCGGAAGAAGTGCGGACGATTCAATCGCGCTACTTCGAGGTGGCGCGCTCGGTCGTAGCCTCATTCGACGGCACCATCGAAAAGTTCATCGGCGACGCGGTCATGGCCGTCTGGGGAGCTCCGTCGACCCACGAGGATGACGCCGAACGAGCCGTTCACGCCGCACTCACACTGGTTGATGCGGTCGGGCGACTCGGCGGTGCCGCGCCCGGAAGATCCCTCCGCGCCCGAGGCGCGGTGACGACCGGTGAAGCGGCGGTGACTCTTGGCGCGGTCGGCCAGGGCATGGTCGCCGGCGATCTCGTCAACATTGCCGCGCGCCTCCAGGCCCGGGCGCCGCTCGATGGCGTGCTGGTGGACCGGATGACGCGTGACCGAGCATCCGACGCGGCAGCCTTCACGTCGGTCGGTTCACTGAGCCTCAAGGGCCGGACCGGACGGCTGCGAGCGTATCGCGCGACCCAGGCGCCGCGTTCACATGCGGGCCGGCAGGGCGGGATCCACGCCGGACCGTTCGTCGGCCGAGACCGCGAGCTCCGTGAGCTGGTCGAGCTGTTCAACGCGGTGGTGCGCGAGCGTCGAAGTCGCCTGGTTTCCGTGACGGGGATCGCGGGGATGGGAAAGAGCCGCCTCGCGTGGGAGCTGTACGAATGGGTCGACGCCCTTCCCGATGAGGTTGCGTGGCACGCCGGCCGGGCTCCGGCGTACGGCGAGGGAATTGCCTTCGCGGCAATCGCCGAAATGGTCCGGCGCCGTATTCGTGTCAATGATCACGCTCCGCCGGAGGTCGCTCGGCGTCAGCTGGGCTCGACGCTCGACGAGCTGGTCCGCGACGAGACGGAGCGACGATGGATCGAACCGCGGCTCGCCGTCCTGCTCAGTCCGCACGGGGCGGCGGTGTTCGATCGCGACGAGCTGTTCGCGGCCTGGCGCATATTCTTCGAGCACGTCTCCGAACGGTCGCCGGCCGTCCTCGTCTTCGAAGATCTCCAATGGGCCGATCCGAGCCTGCTCGACTTCATCGAGTACCTCGCGAGCTGGACCCGTGATCACCCGATGATCATCCTTGCCCTGGCACGGCCGGAGCTCCTTGATCGTCGCGCGGCATGGGGTGCCGGCGTCGGAAGCTTCACGGCGCTCCGCCTGGAGCGACTCTCCGACGACTCCATGCGAATCCTGCTCGCGGCGAGAACGCCCAACCTGCCGCAGGCACTGGTGCGCCAGGTCCTGGAGCGCGCGGGTGGCGTTCCGCTCTATGCCGTGGAGGTCGCCCGGATCGTCGAGGATCGGCGTGGAGCGGGTGCCCGCGGTGCGTCGGAAGCCGACCGGCAGGCGGCCGAGGTGCCCGATTCGCTGCATGGACTGATCGCGGCGCGCATCGACGCCCTTCCTGCCGCCGAGCGGGCGTTACTCCTGGCAGCCGCGGTCCTTGGTCCACGCTTCAGACTCGACGCGCTCGTCGCCATCGCCCCGGCAGACCCAGCGCTCACCCGCCGACGCGTGGAGGCGCTCGTCCGACGAGAGCACCTCACGATCGATGAGGATCGAAACTCCCCCGCCCACGGCCAGCTGGGGTTCGTGCAGGATCTCGTGCGGGAGGTCGCCTACGGGACGCTCGCGCGCCGCGAGAGACGATCCCTTCATCTTGCCGCCGCGCATCACCTGGAATCCCTCGCAGGTGACACTGTCGCGGAACAGCTCGCAGGACACCTGGTCGAGGCGCATCGACTGGGACCCGATCATGGGGATGCCGCTCGTCTCGCTCGCCGGGCGGTGGCGGCGCTCCGGCAAGCTGCACGCGAGGCGACCAGGCTCCATGTCCCGGAACGCGCGCTCGTCCTTCTCAAGGACGCGATTCGACTCAGCGAGGCGGCGTCACCCCAGCTGACGGCCCTGCTCGAGGAGATCGCCGAGGCAGCGCGCGCCGCTGGACTGCTCGAGCTCGCCGAAATGTATCTGCGGGACCTGATCGAGCTTCACACCGCGGCGAGCAATCACACCGCAGCGACTCGAGCGCGCGCAAGGCTGGCGAACGTCCTCCTGTCCTCGCAGCGCAACAAGCCTGCGCTCGCAGAGCTGCAAGCGGCGATGCGCAACATTCGTCACTTCGACGCCGATGCATCGGGGGTCGAGTTGGCTGCCCAGATGGCGAGGGCCAGGCTCCTGCTCGGCGACAGCCGCGAAAGCCTGGCGTGGGCGGAGCGCGCGCTCATTGCCGCCAAGCGCCTGGGGCTCGCGAACGTCGCCACCGACGTCCTCGTGACGCGGGGAACCGCCCGAATCACGCTCGGCGAGCAGGAGTCCGGCCTGCGCGACCTGCGGACCGCTATCACGCACGCCCAGGAGACGGGCTCGCTGCATACCGAGCTTCGATCCCGAAACAACCTTGCGTGGACGCTGATGGCCGATGATCCACGCGCCGCCATGGAGACTGCCCGTCAGGGACTCGAGCTCGCGACGCAGATGGGACTCGGGGACGTTGCCGTGCAGCTCGCGGACCTGGCGTGCACGACCGCCATCGAGACCGGGGACTGGGGATGGGCGCTCGAGACGATTGCCGAACTCGAGGAGCGTGGCGTGTCGGAGGCTTACCGCATCGTCCTGTCGACCAGCGCTGCGACCATTCGCGCGCTCCGAGGGGACCCGACTCCGATGGCCGCCCTCGACGCGCTCGAGCCGATCCCTGCCGATACCGACGGCCAGGTCATGTCCGGATTGCTTCAGGCACGGGCGTGGTGCGCGTTCGCTGCGGGTGATCTCGGCACCGTCCAGCGGTTGGCGGATCAGGCCATCGAGGGCTCGATCGGCGGGGACCAGGCCTATCCGCGAATCCTCGCCACCCGCGCGAGCCTGTGGCTCGGCGATCGCGCGGCCGTCGCCAGCGGTCTGGCGCAGCTTGATGCGCTGGACCAACGCGGGCGTGCCGTGCTGGCCGCGTCGATGACGCTGAAGGCGGGCCTTGCCGCCCTCGACCGCAAGCTGGAAGCGGAGGCCCTCTACCGACGCGCGGCCGAGGCATGGCGCACGCTCGATCTGCCGCTTCCGCTCGCCCTCTGCCTGCTGGATGAGCATCGCACGCTGCGTTCGCAGGCCACGGCCGGCGAGGCCCTGGCAGCCATAGACCGCCTCGGAGCCGACGGCTTACGTCCCATGCTCGAAGCCGCGGTCACTCCGCGAGCAGCTCCTCCACGGCGGGCGCGATCACGTCCACCCAGCGCTCGTACTGCGCCCCGGACGGGTGGAGGCCGTCGTCCGCCACGAGCGAGCGATCGTCCCTCGCCGCCTGGCTGATCTCGAAGATCTCCGGAACGAACCGGATCTGGCGCGTCTCGCACGCCTCACGCAGGATCGCGTTCGCTCGAAGGATCGCGTCACTCTGCTGCATCGGATCGCCGAACGCTTCTCCGCTGGGCGTGACCGTGTAATCAGGGGTGGCGATGCACAGGATTCTGTGCGGTGGAAGCCGCGTCAGGAGCTCCTCGAGGATGATCGCCACGTTGCCCGCGTACTGAGAGTCGGTGACGCCCTGGACCACGTCGTTGACGCCGATCAGGACCGTGACGAACTCCGGCCGCAAGCCGTCCAGCTGCGACAGCTCGTCGTTGATCAGATCAAGCGACGTGTAGCCGTTCACCGCGGGATTGCCGACCAGCTCGAGCTGCTCGACACGTTCGACGAGCTGATTCGGGAATCGCTCGACCTCGGCGACGGACGTGCCGATGGTGTACGAGTCACCGAGTGCGACGTAACGCACGGTCGAGTCCTCCGAAGCGGTTGCGGCCGATCCCACGGACGTGGACGGACCGCCACCTGCACATGCGGCCAGCAGCGCCGCGCCGAGGAGTCCGTACAACCCGACACGCGCTCGATCCACGTTCGCTACCCTACCCGAGCATGCAGCATGCCGCATTGACCAGCGCCCCCGACCCGCGGATCCTGATGCCTTGTTCCTGAGCGGCACGCTGCTGAACGTCGCGACGGTGTTGATCGGCACGCTCATCGGGCTTCTCATCGGCTCACGCATGCCGACCAGGATGCAGTCGAGCCTCACGACCGGCCTCGGCCTCTTCACGTTGCTCATCGGACTCTCGATGGGCCTGCGCATCTTCAATGATCCGGCGGCCCAGGCCGGCGACGATCTGGCGGTCCTCGGCGCTGTGCTGCTCGGCGTGGCGATCGGGGAGCTGATCCGGCTGCATGACGGTCTCGAATGGCTTGGCGGGTGGTTCCAGCGCAGGCTGTCGAGCGGGGAGCGTCCGAGCCGCATCGCGGAGGGATTCGTCACGGCCAGCCTCGTATTCTGCGTCGGACCGCTCACCATTCTCGGCTCGCTCGCCAACGGCCTCACCGGGAATATCCAGCTGCTGGCCATCAAGTCGCTGCTCGACGGAGTCGCCAGCATCGCGTTCGCGGCGGCGCTCGGTCCCGGGGTTGCCCTCTCGGCCCTGAGCGTCCTCGTCATCCAGGGCTCCATCGCCGCGAGCGCCGTCCCACTGCGCGCCGTGCTGGACGGGGCAACCATCCTGGCGATAACCACCGCCGGTGGCGTCATCCTGCTGGGTGTCGCGCTCCGGCTGCTCGACCTGAAGGCCGTCCGGGTGGCCAGCTTCCTGCCCGCCCTCATCCTGGCGCCCATCTTCATCCGTCTTGCCGCACTTCTCCGCGATGCGATCGGCGGATGATTCGCCGGGACCCTCACTGGAGTGAGGTGATCTCGCGCGAGTGTTGTCGGAGGCGCGATTCCCGCACCGTGGTAAGGGCGGAGGCACATGAGCCATGCACGCGCGCGTGGCTCGTGCGCTTCGGTCTCAGTGGAGCGGGGAAATCGTGCCTGGAGTGAGCCTCGTGCGCATCGGCCTCGGTATATCGAGCGCCGCGCTCATTTCGCCCTTTCAGCTCAGACGGAACGCGGGGTGCACGGTGCCCGCGGTTTCGCCGCGCGTGTCGAGGATCGCGGGCGAAGCGTACTCGGCCAACGAGCCCGGCAGCGGATCGGTCGCCAGACCGAGCTGACGCAGGATCTCCACGCTGACGGCGTCGCCGCCGCGACGCGCGGCGTTGCCATCCTCGATCACGGCCGCGATCCCCATCGGCCCATCACCGTAGGTTGACGAAGGAGGCAGTGTGCCTGGCGGAAGGCCCATCGCCAGCACGCCCTCGGCGCCGCCCTTGCTGACGATCCGTTTCGGATAGGCCAGCATCAGCGCCGTGTCGATCCTGCGCCGCGCTCCGCCGACGAGCTCGGGGTGCGCCATCATCGCGTCGCGGATACGGATGAGTGCCTCGCGCAACGGAGGATCGGCCACCGCGGACGGATCTGCGAGACGGGCGAACGCCAGCGCAAGTCCGCGAAGCGGCATTCCGAAGGAGACGACGCCGCAGCCATCGGTCGCGGTCGTGACGCGCTCGATCGGGATATCCGACAGTGCGGAGATCGTCTCCAGGGCAAGGCGCTGGACGGGATGCTCGGGGTGCCAATAGCTGTCGAGCGGCCAGCCGGATGCCTTCGCGAACAGAACCATCCCGGCGTGCTTGCCGGAACAGTTCCCGCGCAGCACGGTCGGTTGCTCACCGTCCCGAATCAGCCGATGCGCGGTCTCGGTGTCGAACGGTGCATGAACCTGATTCTGGAGGACGCTGCCGGTCAACCCGGACCGTCGAAGGATCTCCTGGACCAGGCGGACGTGCTGATCCTCGCCGCTGTGGCTGGCTGCCATGATCGCGAGCGCCTCGGTGCCCAGCCCGTACTCGTCGAAACGGCCGGAGGCAACAAACGGGGCAAGCTGAAACGGCTTGGCGCTGGAGCGCAGGTAGATGAACTGATCCGGGTCACCGGCCGACGCGATCATCGACCCATCCGGGGCGGCCACGGCGATCGAGCCACGATGAATGGATTCGACTCGGTCGCCGCGCGTAACCTCCACCAGCACCGGCGGTGCGGCGCTCCGGCGCGGAGGCATGAGTGTCGACTACTGCCCGCCGCCACCCTGGACGGACGGTTGCCCCTCGCGTGTCTCCCCCGGTTTGTCACCCTCGCGGTCGCCCTTGCTGAAGATGCTGCCGCCTGATCCGCCGGTCTGGCCACTGACGCCGGGACGCTGGGCAGGCTGGGCACCGCTTTGTCCGGGCTGTCCGGGCTGCCCCGGCGCCGGTCGCGCGCTCGGCTCACGGGTCATGGTCACGGTCCCCTCCCAGTGGGCTCCCTCCTTGACCACCAGGACCTGGGTCTTGATGTTGCCCTTGACGCGGCCGGTTGAACCGATCTCGAATCGGCCACCGCAGTCGACGTCTCCCTCGTAATCCCCGTTGACGACGACGTTATGCGCCTTGATGGCACTGCGGACGCGCGCCTGCGGGCTGATGATCAGGGTTCCCTGGCACTCGATCTCGCCCTGGGCCTCGCCCTCGATCCGAAGGTCGCGATCGCTGACGTACTTGCCATTGAACCGGGCATGCGGATCGATGACGCTCTCGTTACCGCGATCCTCGCGACGGGGGAATTCGCTGGGTGACTGTGCCACATCGACCTCACTCGTCAGGCTATCCGGATACAGGTTCCCGACCACGTCCTCGCGCGAGAGACTGTCCGGCTTGGTTTCACGCTTTGATCCGAAGACCATGGTCTCCTAACCTCCTCAGGTGATGGATCCGAGCGACGGGCAGGCACAAGGTCCGTGCGCGAATTCGAGCTTGCAGAACCGATAGCCTAGCAGCATGCCGCCACCGAAGGTAGATCCGCTGCAGACCAACCGCAGGACTCGTACCAGCCGAGCCGGTCACCCGCGGGCAGCACGACTGCGTGAGGCGAGCACGATGACGCCAGCGGCCACCGGCACCACGGCGAGACCGATGCGGAGGCCGGCCAGCTCACCAAGCACGCCAACGATCGATGGCCCGACCAGGAAGCCGGCGTAGCCGAGTGTCAGGACATAGGACGCGGCCCGGCCCGCGTAAGCGCCCGCCCGGCGTCCTGCGAGGCTGACGACCACCGGCACGACGAACGAGGCCCCGAGGGCGGCGACGGCCATGCCGGCGATCGCGATTGCCGGCACCGGTACGACAAGCGCGACCACCATACCGACGAGCGTCATCAGGCCGGAGACGAGCAACGTCCCTGACGAGCCCAGCGAGCCCGCGACAGCTGCCCCCACAAGGCGCCCGATCAGCATCGCCCCGTGAAACGCGGCCGGACCCAGCGCGCCGACGAACGCCGGGGCGCCGAGGACGTCGCGCAGGTAGATGGCGGACCACGTCTCCATGGATCCCTCGGCCAGGAACGCGAGCCCGGCGAGCGCCGCCAGCGGCAGCAGCGCGAGGGCGATCTGACGCGGCACCGCTCCCTGCGACCCGGGGAGGTGCCAGCTCGATGTCAGGGCAAGCGCGGAGACGGCCACGACCGCCACGGCAAGGATCGGATACACGAGTCCGAACGGTGCGCCGACGCCGACGAATGCACCACCGCCGAGCGACCCGACCAGCCCTCCGCCACTGAATGCCGCGTGGAGGAGCGTCAGGCGCGCCGGTCGGCTCCAGCGCTCGTCACCGAGCGCGGCGCCGTTGATCGCCACGTCAAACGCGCCACTGCCGGCCGCAAACAGGATGATGCCGAGAATGAGCACCGGCAGCGACGCCAGCGTTCCGACGACGGCAAGCCCGACCGCCATGCCGATGGCGGTGAGCGCTACCCCGCGCCCCGGTCCGACGCGGTCGATCATGCGCCCGGTGCCCAGCATGACCGGCAGCGAGACGGCAAAGCCCGCGGTCAGCATCAGCCCGAGCGGGCCCGTCGTGAGGTCGAAGCGCCCCGCGAGATCGGGGAGGACGGCTTGCCAGGCACCCCAGACGAGGCCGAAGACCCCGAACCCGATCGGCAGCGGAGGCAGGAGCGGTCGCTTCGGCCCATTGTGGCGACGCGGACAGCATTAGAATCGGCGCCGATGACCCTTCATCGCAGCGACCACCCGCTGGTCGCCCACAAACTCGGAATCCTGCGCGACAAGACGACCGAGCCAAAGAAGTTCCGGGAGCTGGTGCGCGAGCTGACCTGGCTTCTCGGTTACGAGGCGATGGCGGATCTCGCCACTCGCTCCGAGCGCATCGAGACTCCACTCGAACCGATGACCGCAGCGCGTCTCGAGCCGCGCGTCGGGCTGATCCCGATCCTGCGCGCCGGCCTCGGCATGGTCGACGCGATGCTGGAGCTGCTGCCGTCAGCCGAGGTATGGCATATCGGCCTGTACCGCGACGAACGCACGCTCAAGCCGGTCGAGTACTACAACAAGCTGCCCGACGCGGCGACGGTCCAGGTCTGCCTCATCCTCGACCCGATGCTGGCGACCGGGGGGTCCTCGGCGGCCACCGTCGACATCCTCAAGCAGTGGGGTGCCGCGCGGATCAAGCAGGTCAGCCTGATCGCGGCTCCCGAGGGCGTCGGGACCCTGTCGGCCGCGCATCCGGACGTGGACATCCACGTCGGCGCGCTGGATTCGCACCTCAACGAGCGCGGCTACATCGTCCCCGGCCTCGGTGACGCGGGCGATCGGCAGTTCGGCACGTTCGCCGGTCCCGCCTCCGAGCCGGGCCACGGGCCAGATGACCAGACGGCCGAGGTGGTACGCCGCCTCCAGCGCGATCATGCACCCTAGTCGACTACCCGTATTCGTAACGATATCCGTTACGAATGCGAGAAAACGGAGCACCGATCCTGGCGGGCACACTAAATGTCCCGAAGGAACTGCCGCCAGACCGTTGATGCAATCGCTGGTGCCGTTGGCTGCCCCTTCGGGACGATCACAGAGTAACGCATCGAATGTGGCGCGCAATCCCCCTTGTCCACAGATCCAGCGCCGATCACCCGGTTTTCCACACGTTTTCCCCACCGGTGGACATTGACGTGGCTTCACATCACGTTGATCCTCCGGGGCCAGAGTCGATGCCATGAGCACCGATCGGCAACGCGTCATCTTCGTATGCACCCACAACAGCGCCCGCAGCCAGATGGCCGAGGGCATGCTTCGCACGTGGGGCGGGAACCGAAGGGAGGCGTGCCCCACGATCCCGGTCGTCGCACACCAGGCCCACTGGAGCATCGACGATCCCTCCGCCACCGAGGGCGATGAAGAGGCCCGCCTGAAGGCTTTCCGCATGGCAGCGATACGCTGCGGAGCCGGGTCCAGATG
>JALZJE010000200.1 GCA_030859955.1 Chloroflexota bacterium
GCGCCGATCAGAACCAGCCATGCGGTGAGGGCCATCACGACCGCGACCGCGACCGTCCGCCGCAGCACCGGGTCGGTTCCGACGTGACGTGCGAGCCAGTAGGCTGCGGCGTAGACGACCACGATCGCCGTCGCCTCCAGACTGCCCTCCCGGTCGAGGCTCATGACCGCCACCAGCAGGTGCGCCCCGATCCCGCCCAGGATAGCGATGTCGAGCAGGTCGAATGGCCCGCGAACTCGGACCAGCGCCCAGGCGAGCACGGGCAGGGCGAAGATGACGATGGCGCCCAGCCGCATCGCCGGCTGCGTCCACAGCAGGGTCGTCCCGGCAAACGCCACGAACACGAAGGCCCACAACTCGAACCCGAGCCGCCCGACGATGCCCGCCCTCATGCCCGCGCAGGGTCGCCGAGATCAACGAGCGCGCGCCGCAGCTCATCGTCGCGTCCGGCCGTAGCCAGCTCCTCGAGATCGCATGCGACCTCGCGCGCGGGGCGGCCGTACAACCGTTCGCTCGGATGGGCCACCATCATGTACGGCGAGTCGACGGCCACCGCTTCCTCATCGGCGCCGAACAGCGTCTCCTCGAGCTTCTCGCCGGGCCGCAGGCCGGTGAAAACGATGCCGATATCGCGTCCGCCCGATGGGGACGACAGCCGGATCAGGTCGCGGGCAAGGTCGATGATCCGCATCGGCTGCCCCATGTTCAGCACGTGGACGTCGCCCGGCCGGCCAATGGCCCCGGCATGGAGGATGAGCCGCACCGCCTCCGGGATCGTCATGAAGTAGCGGGTCATGTCGGGGTGCGTGATGGTGACCGGACCACCGTCGGTGATCTGCTGCCGGAACAGCTCCAGGACTGATCCCTGGGAGCCCATCACGTTGCCGAAACGGACCACCACGAACCGACCTTCCGCGGCGCGGCCGAGTTCGCGCACCACCTCCTCGCCGATGCGCTTCGTGGCGCCCATGACCGACGACGGATCAACCGCCTTGTCGGTGCTGATGAAGATGAAGGCGTCGACCTCCGCACGTGCGGACGCCTCGGCCACCACCCGTGTGCCCCGCACGTTCGTCCACACCGTGGTGGCGACGTTGGCTTCTGACAGCGGGACGTGCTTCTGGGCTGCTGCGTGGAACACGACCGCGGGATGCTCCTGCTCGAACAGGCGCGCCACCGCGGCCGCGTCGGTCACGTCGCCGATCACCGCGCGGACGTCCAGGTCACCGAAGCGTCGACGAAGCTCCTCGTCGGCATAGAAGAGCGGGGTCTCGGCACGCTCGAAGAGCACCAGGCGCCCGACGCCAAGCGCCGCGACCTGGCGGCACAGCTCGGACCCGATGCTGCCGCCGGCACCGGTGACAAGGACCGTTCGCCCGGCCACCAGGTCGCTCATGGGCTCCGTCGGGATGTCGATCAGCTCACGGCGCAGCAGGTCTTCGACGCGGACCGGGCGGACGCGGTTGACCGATACCGTCTCGTCCAGCAGCTCGTTGACCGCCGGCAGGGTGCGCACGGACACGCCGGCGGCCTCGCACAGGGCGACCACCTGGCGGAGCCGATCGCCACCGATGCGGGGCATGGCGACCACGACTTCGGCGACCTCGCGCTCCGCCACGACGCGCGGCAGGTCCTGCGCACCGCCGACCACGTCCACGCCATAGATCTGCTGGCCGCGCTTCGACGGGTCGTCGTCCAGGAAGGCGACCGGCTCGAGGCGAAGGGCGCGATTGCGCCGCATCTCCCGAGCCAGGTGGGCGCCGGCCTCCCCCGCCCCGTAGATGAGCACCGGCTTCGGTGGGCCGGCCACGGCAGGTGCTCCGCCCTCGTCCAGGTCCTCTTGGCGGATCCGCGACGCGAAGCGGATCCCGCCGAGCACGATGAAGCTCACGAGGAACTCGATGACGATCGCGCTGCGCGGGAAGCCGAGGCTGCCGGGAAAGGCCCACGGCTGCATGACCACGAAGATGACCATGGTCATGATCAGCGAGCCGGCAGCGAGCGAGCCGACGATGAGCGCTGCATCCGACACGGTCGGGTAACGCCAGACGCGCAGGTAGGCGCCGGCGATCAGGAAGCCGGCCGGGCGGACGATCGCCGCCAGGGGGACGAACACCCAGTAGGTCGCCACCGCGGCGAAGATGTTGTTGCGGTCGATGCGCAGGCCCACCGCCAGCGCGGCCGCCAGTCCGGCCAGCAGCGCATCCAGCAGCATCGGTCCCGGGCGGGCGCTCCGGAGCCGCTCACCGAGCGTGTAGCGCCGCCGTGGGCGGTTCGATCGGCGCTCCCCGGCCGAGAGGATGCCGACGAAGGTGCGCCACAGGATGGCCACGTCGCGGCGCAGCGAGAAGCGACGCACGTAGTCGAGGTCAATCGCCAGCTTGGCGTGCATGAGCTCGCCGACGTAGCCGGCGTCCGGATCGCCCTCGAGCTGCTCTTCCTCGTCGATGTACGTGATCTGGGTCGGACCGGTGATGCCCGGGCGGACGCTGAGGATGGCACGCTCCTCATCGGTCCAGCGCTCGACGTAGGTGGGCGCCTCGGGGCGCGGCCCAACCAGGGACATCTGGCCGGCCAGCACGTTCACCAGCTGCGGCAGCTCGTCCAGCTTCGTGCGGCGCAGGAAGCCACCCACCCTGGTGATCCGGAAGTCGTACGCGCCGGTCACCGCCGGACCGACCCGATCCGCCCCCCGTGCCATAGAGCGGAACTTCCACATCGTGAACGGCTTCCCGCCACGACCGATGCGCTTCGCGCCGTAGATCACGGGACCGGCCGAGTCGACGGCCACCGCGATGGCCACCACGGCCATGACCGGCAGGACGACCATCAGCACCACGAAGCCGACGACCACGTCGATGGCACGCTTGATCGCCCGCTGCCACGCGCGGGGAGTGGGTGCCATCGGCGCCTCCGCGGCTGGGTTCTGCTGGGTCAAGGATGGCCTCGGCGCGGTCGGGTATCGGGCAGCAGGCTAGGGACCCATGGTGCCGCGGGTCAACAGTACTACCGGAGCGGGTCCACCGCCGGATCTCGGTGGTCGGAGAATCCGGATAGGGATGCGGAGCGGCCGATCACGACCTCCCACAGCGCGTCAGCAGGTAGATCGGCAGCCAGTACGGCGAGACGGCGAGTCCTGCGAAGCCGACACGAGCCAGAGACCAGCCGGGACGCCGATGAGGAGCCAAGCCGAGCCAAGCCACCGGGGTGGTCCGATGCTGTGCACCTGGACTGCTGCCCCGCCGATGCCGTACTCCGTCATGGCCGCGACCCATTCGGCGGCGTACCCGCTCGCTGCCACAGCGAGGGCATTGAAGATGAGAATCGCGAGCGCGGGCAGGCGAATCGACGGATCTTGCCAGAG
This sequence comes from Chloroflexota bacterium, assembly GCA_030859955.1. Classification (GTDB taxonomy): domain Bacteria; phylum Chloroflexota; class Limnocylindria; order QHBO01; family QHBO01; genus JACDBZ01. The sequence continues at coordinate 3,365 of JALZJE010000200.1, forward strand.
CAGCCAGATCGCCAGCGGAGCTTGGACCGGACGGGGCATGAGCAGGTAGAGCGCGATGTAAACCAGCGCGGCGCCTCGGCCGCCGCGTAGAGCGAGAACGCCCGCCACGAGTACGAACGTCATCGTGTTGCCCTCGGCGACATCGTGCCAGAACGGCCATGACAGTAGGGTCAACGAGATGAGGCGGCCGTCGCGCAGCATGAGTACAGCCGCTACGTGCAGCGCGGCCCGGGTCCAGTAGCCAAGGATGTCACGCCGGCCATGAGCCAGCCGGCGAGCGGTGACCAGACGAAGGGGAGATTGGTGTCCGTTTCTAGAGCTTGCCCCGAGCAAGCGCGTCCGGCAGCGACGCCCACAGGCTCCAGTCGCCTTGCTCGCCGAAGCGGACGAAGTACAGGGCGAGGCCGAAATTCAGGGCCGTGTAGAGCGACAGCCACACCACATCCGGGCGGATGTGCCTGAATCGCATCACGTCAGTCACTCGGGTCGCCGAGCGTCGAGCCGCTGCCATCACCCCTCCTATGGTTTGGCTTAGGAGCGATTCTAAGCCTCGAGGATATCGATGAGCACAGACGCGACCCGGTCTACCTGCTGCTCCGTCATGCCGGGCCAGATCGGAAGGGAGATGGAGCGGTCGAAGTGACGCTCGGCCATGGGGAAGTCGCCGGGGGCATAGCCGTAGCGCTGCTGGTAGTGCGGATGCAGGTGGAGCGGGATGAAGTGGACGGACGCGCCGATCCCGGCCTCCCCGAGCCGACGAATCCCCTCGGCGCGGTCGATCGAGAGCTCCTCGAGGGAAAGTCGCACGACGTACAGGTGCCACGCATGCTGGTCGTCGTCGCGTCGCGGCGGCGTTGACAGCAGCGGCGAGTCGGCAAACGCGGCGTCGTATCGGGCGGCGATGGCGGCCCGTGCATCGGCCATCTCGTCCAGGCGCTCGAGCTGGACGAGGCCGATGGCGGCGGCCAGGTCCGTCAGGTTGTACTTGAACCCGGCCTCGACCACTTCGTACGCCCAGGATCCGCCGGCGCCGTAGCGGTTCCAGGCATCGGCGCTGATGCCGTGCAGGCGCATGACGCCGGCGCGATCGGCCACGGCGTCGTCATTGGTCAGGAGCATGCCGCCCTCGCCCCCGGTGGTCATCGTCTTGGTGGCGTAGAAGCTGAGGGCCGCCGCATCGCCCAGCCGACCGACCGGCGCGCCGTTCACCGATGCCGGAAGGGCATGGGCCGCGTCCTCAAGGAATCGCGCGTTCGGAGCCAGGGATCGCAGGGCCGCGACGTCGACGCCTTGGCCCGCGAAATGAACGGGCATCACCACGCGCGTCGCTTCGGTCACGACGGCCCCGAGCTGGGCGGGGCCAAGGAGCCCGTCCTCGTCGACATCGGCCAGGACGACCCGCGCGCCGCGGTAGGCGCACACCTCGCCGCAGGCGGTGAAGGTGTTCGTCGGGATGACGACCTCGTCGCCAGGGCCGATACCCCAAGCCTCGAGCGCAAGATGGAGGGCGGCGGTGGCGCTGTTCAAGGCTAGCGCGTGCTTGATGCCGATGCGCTTCGCCATCTCCGCCTCGAGCGCCTGCGCCCTCTCACCCGTGGTCAACCAGCCGGAACGCAGCACCTCGGCGGCCGCGTCGATCTCGCGCCTGCCGATGGACGGGCGATGGAATGGAATGGGCTCGGGGTCTGCGTGGGCGGTCACGATGGCGCAGACTAAGGACGCCGCCGTGCGCGGGTCAACCGGTCGGAGGTCATGGAACTCAACGTTTGGTGGCCCCGATGACGACCGCGGGTGGAGCCCAGTGCTCGAGGTCCACACGGAACCGGGCCCGGATCGCCGTCACGGTTTGGTTTGTGAAGTACATCGCCCCGTGTGGGCGCAGAGACCTTCGTCGCAGCACCCTGGCCGCATGGAGCGGCCACGGTCCTCGCGCGTTCTCGATGAGCAGGATCCGCCCACCATCGTTCAGCGCTGCGGCGAATCCTTCGACGGCCGCATCGATCTGCATGAGGACCACGACGCTCTTCGCGAAGATCACATCGAACCCCGTCGGGAGATCGGCCGGATCGCCCGAGTACCGTTGAAGATCGATCCGATCAGCCACGCCATGAGCTTGTGCAAACGCGCTCGCTTCCGTCATGGCTTGATCCGCGATGTCGACGGCGACGACCGTTGCGCCGGCGCGGGCAAACCAGGTCGCCATGCGTCCGTTGCGTGTCCCAACGTCGAGCAATCGCAACCCGGCGAGGTCCCCGAGCCAGTCGAGTCCTCGCTCGAGTTCGTCACGCCATCGGCGGCCTCCCCATTCAACATAGGGGTCGAGCGGATGGTGCTGCGCCATTGCAGTAGTGTGGCCCACAGACTGGTGGGTTGTATCGGCCATAAATCGGTCCTACCCCGTTGCATGGGAGGATTGGGGTAGGTGCAGCGAGGCACCACTGCGGTACCGTCCACACATGGCCTTCTCTGACGCCCGAATCATCGAGCTTCGGCGGATCACGAACCCAAAGGGGAATCTCACGCCGCGGCGGGACCTCCAGAAAGTGCGAGCCCGCGAACGCAGCGTCGTATCGGGCGGCGATGGCGCGGCGCCGTAGCGGTTCCATGCATCGGCGCTGATGCCGTGCAGGCGCATGACGCCGGCGCGCTCGGCGACGGCATCATCATCGGTGACGAGCATGCCGCCCTCGCCACCGGTCGTCATCGTCTTCGTGGCGTAGAAGCTGAAGGCCGCGGCGTCCCCAAGCGGCCGACGGGAACCCCACCTGCCGAGGCCGGAAGAGCATGGGTGGCGTCCTCCATGAATTTGGCACGCGGTGCCTCGGTCCGCAGCGCGGCCACGTCGACCGCCTGGCCGGCGAAGTGCACCGGCATGACGGCGCGCGTCGCGTCCGTCACGACCGCGCTGAGGTGATCCAGGCCCAGCAGGCCGTCCTCGTCGACATCGGCCAGGACCACTCGGGCGCCGAGGTAGGCGCAGACTTCGCCGCAGGCGGTAAAGGTGTTCGTCGGAATTACGACGTCATCGCCAGGGCCGATACCCCAGGCCTCGAGTGCCAGATGCAGGGCAGCGGTGGCGCTGTTCACGGCAATCGCGTGCTTCGCGCCGATGCGCTCCGCGAACGCCGACTCCAGGGCGGGAGCCTTCGACCCGGTGGTCAGCCCGCCGGAACGCAGCACCTCGACAGCAGCCGCGATCTCGCGGTCGCCGATGGATGGCCGATGGAATGGGACGCCACCCCGACTGAGTGAAGTCATCACGTCCTCGTGGTACTTGGAAACGCGTCACCGAGACCGGCCGCTAGTGGCCTCCAGTGGTCTCGAGGTCGGCTAAGGTTACGGCTTGTGCGTGCTTGGACAAAAGATGCCGCGAGGCAACAGTCTCGGGCGTCGGGTGAATCGGACTGCCAGCAGCGGAACGCTGAGGCCCATGTGAACTGGCGTGACTGGGTTTGGTTCCACACCAGGCCGCCCCTCGACCGGTTCCGCGATCAACGCGGAATCTGCTCAGTGTGCAGCGGTCAGGCGCGCTTTCTTTACAACCGCTGGGCGGTATCACGTGAGATGGCAGCAGACATGTCGGCGGACGTTGCAGACGCGTACCGTCGTCGCGAGAGTTCGTGGTGCCATTTGTGCGGCGCCAGCGCACGTGAGCGCGGCTTGTGGGCGGTCCTTCAAGAATTGTACGGATCCAACTGGGGATCACTTCGCGTAGCCGAGATTAACCGGATGAACGCCGGGCACGATCGGCTCGCGGCGATGGCGGACGTGACCTATGTCGAGTATCCACAGGAAGACCTGCAGGCCCTGTCGTTCCCCGACCGCTCGTTCGATCTCGTCATCACCAGCGATACGCTCGAGCACGTGCCCGACTGGCGCGCTGGGCTGCGAGAGACGCAGCGGATTCTTCGGCCGGGAGGCCGTCATGTATTCACGGTGCCGACGCGCCCGGATCTTGAGCATACTCGGAGCCGCGATGGCATGCCGCCCATCTACCACGGTGAGGCGCCGGGCCCGCTGAAACTCGTTCACCGAGCGACGGACGACAACCGGCTCCTGACGGACTTCGGTCGCGACTTCGTGCCGATCGTCGCGGCATTCGGGTTCGCCGTGGAGACTCGCGGATCAGGGGTCGAAACGGTCTTCGTAGCGCGGAAGGGTACTTAGGTATGCGTTGCGAAGCTCGACCGGAATGTGCGACCTCGCGACTCGTCCAGTTGCCGTGAGGGGCGACCTCTAGTGTCGGAAGTGCGTGCAGCTCCCGCGCCGTTCCCGGTGCCGACCATATGGCTCCGCCTCCGTCGGTCGTCGCTCCTAATGATCTTGCTCCTGACAGGTTTCGCCTTGCTGGTCGCCCGCCGCCCCGACACGATTCCGATCACGCGCCCAACTGATGACTAGTGACAATGATGCTGCCGCAACACTGACGGCATCGCCATTGCATGCGACAGCCACGATCGGCGTCGCATCTATCGCGACCCTGGCGCTCAGCGTCATCACCGCAAAGGCAGTAGCACTTTTCGGCGGACCCGAGGGGGTCGGCGTCCTAGCGTTGTTGCAGTCGGTCCTGAACCTCGGGGTGGTGCTGGGCAGCTTTGGGCTCGCCACGAGTGCGATACAGACGGTCACAAAGTGGGAGGCCCGGCAAGGTCTCGGCGCCGTGAGAACCGCAGTTCGAGCGGCATTGATCGTCGGGCTGATCGGCGGCGCTATCGGTGCCGTGGCGATCGTGCTCCTGCGCGGGCCATTGGCGGAGAATGTTCTGGGCTCCGAGGCACGGTCCAGCGATCTATTGCTCATTGCGCCAGCCCTGACCATATCGATCGTCGCATCGGTATGCCTGGCTGCCCTCTCCGGTCTTCACCGGATCCGTTGGGTCGCGGCCATCAACATCGGGACAGGAGTCGTGGCTACCGCGTCGGTCACGACCTCCCTGATCACCGCCGGCATCGACGGGCTCGCGGCCGCGCTCCTGCTTACCGCCGTTGCACAGCTGGGATTCAGCCTGATCCTGCTCTCTCGCGCGCTTGGCGGCTCGCGACCTGTCGGCTCACTACTGCAAGCGGCTCGAGAGCTATTCCATGTCGGCGGTGGCGTCGCGATCAGCCAAGCCATCACTAGCGGCGTTCAGCTTTTGCTGCCCGTGCTGGTCCTCCAGGCCTTCTCGACACCCGGTGTTGGCATATACCGAGCGGCAGCCACGGTGTCCATCGGTTATCTCACCGTGTTCCTCGCCAGCCTGATGCAGGACTTCCTTCCTCGTCTCGCTCGCGCGGACAACGACGAGTTCGTCCAACTGCTCGAGCGACGAATGCGCCTCGTCGCCGGGCTCGGAGTGCCCTTTATTCTCGGAATGCTGGCCACTGCTCCGTGGCTGCTGGCGTTCCTCTACTCCGATGAGTTCAGCGCCGCGACGGGGGTACTCCAATGGCATCTGGTTGGCGATCTCCTTCGGCTCCCCGCTTTGGTCATGCTGTTGCCGTTGCTGGCCAGGCGTCGGATGCGGATGTACGTGAGCGCGGAGATCGTCCTGGGCGTGGTTGTGCTCGCCGGTACGGCATCGGGACTGCTGTTCTTCGGTCTGATCGGCTCGGGTGTCGGCTACGCCGCCGCCCAGGTCGTCTACTACGTATGCCTGTTGGCTTTCACGCGCGCAGCACTTGGAGCGTGGCCCGGTCGACTCCAGGGGCTCTTGGCGACCACGGCAGTTGCGTCCATGGGCTTGTTGCTGGCGCCCCTTGACACTTCACTCCGATCAGCAGTATTCGCACTTTTGGCCGGGGGGGCTGCGTTCGTCATCTGGCCGCGCCTGTGGGCAATGCACCGAGCTGAGGAGCTGTGATGGCTGTCCGCGTGGCTGAGCAGGTCAGCGTCGTCATCGTCAGCCACCGGACGCCCGCGCTGACGAAGCGGGCAGCCGACTCGGCATTGACCAGCGAAGTCGGTCGGGTGATTGTGATCGACAACGCATCTGGAGATGACACTCTGTCCCTTCTCGGTCAAGTGGATCGTCAGTCGGTGATTGAGAGCGAGGTAAACTCCGGGTTTGGAACGGCAGCAAATCTCGGTGCGCGGGCGGCCGATCGCGACATGATCGTGTTCCTCAACAGTGACGCGTTCCTGACCACCGAGGTCGTCCGCGTTCTGGCTGACGAGACTGATCGACATGGTGGCAAGGCCATCGTCGGAGCGCGGCTCGTCGGACCGGACGGATCACTGCAGCGATCGGCCGGCGTGCGCCCGGCTCCTCTCGATCTGAGCCTCCGCTTCCTTGGTGTACATCACATCGCTCATTGGGTTAGCGCGGCACCCCTTATTGGGACGGCCGTTCGACGGACGCGCCTGTCGCGGGAGTACGACACCGCCGCATTGGCGACCGAAGCTACTAATACGAGCATGGTGTCGGGAGCCTGCTTCGCCATTGGGCGCGATGCTTTCTGGGAGCTCGGCGGCTTCGACGAGCGCTTCTTCATGTACTTCGAGGATGCCGATCTCTGCCGGCGAGCAGAAGAAGCGGGGATGCCAATCCGGTACGTCCCGTCCGCGGTCGTGACTCATGTCGGTGGCGCCAGCTCGGAAGGCGACTATCACTACAGCCCGCTATATGCCCGCTCGATGCGGCAGTACCTGGAGAAGTGGTGGGGAACGCCGGGTGCTGCTCTAGCCATTCTGCTCCTCTGGCTCCGCCTGGTCGGGCTTGCGCTGACCCTCCACCGGGACACGGGGCAGGCGTTCGCCGCGCTGCAGGCCGCCCTTCGACCGGAGGAGCCGGCGGGCCGATGATGGATTCAGGGCCGACTTTGCCCATTGTCAGCCTCATCGTTCCGGTGCGGAACGAGGAGCGGCACATCGGGCGCTGCCTGGCATCGGTGCAGGCGCAGGAGTACCCGGAGGGAAGGCTCGAGGTCATCGTGGTCGACGGTGAATCGGCTGATGGCACCCGCGCTGTTGCCGCCAAGCTCGCCGAGGGTCGAGTCGGCTGGCAGGTTTTCGACAACCCGCGGCGCGCGCTCATACCGGGTATGAACCTGGGGATTCAGCGCGCCGCCGGCGACTACATCGGCTACGTGAACGGTCACAGTGAACTGCCGCCCGACTATGTGCGGCGCATGGTCGAGCTCGCCAAGCTCCACCAGGCGTGGTCGGTAGGAGGACGGATCAACCGAGTGTCCGAATCGCCGACGCAGGCAGCGTTCGCGGTGGTCATGGCGCACCCCCTCGGCGTAGGTGATTCGCGCCACAACTACGCCACCGTCGCTGGTCCCGCCGAGACGGTCTTCCCCGGCTTCTGGCCGCGTTGGGTATTCGAGCGTGTCGGGCTCTTCGACGAACGGATGGCCGCCAACGAGGACAACGAGCTGTCGCATCGAATCAGCATGGCAGGAGGGCTGGTCTGGTACGACCCGTCGGTCGTGGTCCGCTATCACCCGCGGGCCACCTTCGGCGAGTCGTTCCGCCAGCTCCACGGATATGGTTCCGGCAAGGTCCAGGTCTGGCGGACCCATCCGAGCGCATTGCGGCCGCGCCAGCTCGTGCCGGCTGCGTGGGTCGCCTTCCTCGGGATCGGGCTTGTGGCAACTGTGATGAGGCCGGCCCTGCTCTCGCTGTACGCGGCCGGGATCGGTACCTATGCCGCCATCACGGGAGTGGCATCCGCTCGTCTGAGCGGCGGGCGACTCATCGCAGCGGTGCGGACGTGGGGTGCATTTGCGACGGTTCACGCCGGGTACGGAATCGGCATTTGGCGAGGCCTGCTCGAGTGGGCGGTCGCCTCGCTTCGGCGCTCGGCGCGATGACGGACCAGGAACGCGATCGCGAGCTCGACGCGATCCGCGAGACGTACCAGCGATACGAGCGCGAAGGCCGGTACCGGACCTGGGACCGTCGAAACCCCGGCAATGCCCGAATCGAGCGGGATCGGGACCGGGCGCTCCTGGACCTGCTCAGGCGGAGCCTGCCCGCCACTGGCGGCAGGGTCCTCGATCTCGGCATGGGCGACGGACGGTTGGCGGAAACGGTGCGCAGTGCGGATGTGCCGATCGGTTCATGGACCGGAGTGGATCTGGATCCGCGAGCAGTCCAGGCCGCTGCGGCGGCAGTCCCGTGGGCGCACTTCGTCGAGGCGTCGGGTGATCGCCTACCCTTCGATCAGGCGTCGTTCGACGTCGTCATCGCCTCCACGCTCTTCTCCTCGATGCCGTCGAGGCAGCTCGAGGATGGCGTGGCAACCGAGATCGGCCGGGTGCTTGATGCCGGTTGCTGGCTCATCTGGTACGACCTGCGGTACCGGAACCCCGCGAACCCATCAGTCCACGGCGTGGGGCGTCCTGCACTTCGCGGCTTCTTCCCCGAGTGGCACGACGAGCTTCGGTCGATCACGCTGCTGCCGCCGATGGCGCGCCGGCTCGGCCCCGCCACTGGGGTGCTCTACGGCCCGCTCGAGCGACTCCCGTTCCTCAGGTCACACCTCATCGGTCGGCTGCGCCGCCTCTGAAGGTGCGTTCGATAACCGAACCCACGCCGCGATTGCGATGCAAACGGTGCCCATGACGAAGTAGTAGTAGTGCACGAACGCCTGCTTGCTGAACAGGAAGAACACGAAGTACATCAGCGCCATCGCCGTGACGAAGGCCGCCGTGGATCTGCCCACTCGCCAGAGCACCGCCGCCGCCGTGGGAAGGAGAAGGACGAACCCGACCCAGGTCGGCAGCCACGGCTCCTGATCCGTACCGAACCAGGCGAGATAGCTCATGGAGTCCGGACGGTAGGGTTGCTCGATGTGAAGAAACACGGCGCTCCACAGGAAGTCATCCACATTCCAGAGCATCATCGGCACCGTCACCGCGGCCGCCGTGACCAGGCTCACGATGGCGAGGCGCCATCGATCGCCGACTGTGATTCCCCGATCGAATGCGGCGAGCGCCAACGGGAGGGCGAGAACCAGGTGCTGCTTGACCGCAATCAAGAGTCCAAGGGCGATGGGGAGGAGCGGGGAGCGACGGATCGCCAGCAGGGCGACCAGCGCCAGCAGCATCAGCGCGTAGGGGTCAGTCCACCCGGCCTGCAGCACGAAGAATCCGCGTGGGTTGAGCAGCATCAGCAGCGCGGCGAGCGTCGCGACCTTCCCGGGGCTGATCGCGACGGTGAAGACCGCAGCGAGGCCCATTGTCACGAGCTGTACGTACCGGTAGTCCCCGCCCAGCACGTGTCCCGGCAGCGCCATCAGCAGGCTCAGCGGCGGGTAGGTGAAGCCAAACGTGAGGTGCCCGTCCTCGATGAGACCGGGGGCGTACAGGCCCGAACCTTCCCCGTAGAGGTCCGGGTACGTGCGAATCGAGTACGGGTTCTCGCCCCGAAGCAAGGCTTCCGCGCCCTGCTTCTGGAAGATGTGGACATCCATCGGCGGCTCGGGCGAGATCGCGATCAGCCATCCCCCGATCAGCAGATACACCGCAACCACGCCGAGGAAGGGCGGGTCCATCACACGCGGGCCGTTTCGCCTGACGATGATCGCGATGGCGAGGATGCCGAGAAGGGGGAGCCCTCCATAGAAGGGAAGCTCCGCCATCGGGAATGGCGGATCGATGGCGAACTGCGGAGGCAGTCGGAGGATCAGCAGCAGTTGCGCGATGACACCTGCACTCAGCACCCCGATGACGTGGCGCCGCCGGACACGAGTCAGGGGTGGGATGTGCGCTAGAAATGTTCCGGTCACGGACGCCGCGAGGGCGAGGGTGAATACCACGGCCGTCGCCGGGTGCTCTGGGATGATGGCGAACACCAGCCCCAGATTGAGAAGAATCACCGATAGGCCGAGCATCAGGACGCGACCCCAAACCGCGTCCTCTCGAGTCCGATCCGGGTGGGATACCTCCGACGGTGCAGCGGCGCTCACGTCAGCCCGGGATATGCTCGACGACGCTGTCCAGGACGCCGACGAGTGACTGTTGGATTGTGATCTCCGGGCGCCAACCGGTCAGGGCTGTCAGCTTCCCAGCATCGCCGACCATCGCCGTCGTCGGCTCCCCGGCCCTCGAGAGCGTCAGATCCTGTTCGACTTCGGCGCGTACCGAGCGAAGCCCCAGTAACTCATCGAGGATCTCGTGCACGCGGATGGCCCGGCCCGACGCAACGTTGTACGCCTCCCCGGGCACGCCATGCACGGCCGCGAGTCGGTAGGCACGGACCACGTCGCGGACGTCGGTGAAGTCGCGGCGCGCGTCGAGGTCGCCTGCGCGAATGATCGGTTCCTTGGCACCGCGCTCGATCTCGATCACCTGCCGCGCCAGGGACGGGACGACGAAGCCTGGCTGCTGTCCGGGGCCGGTGTGGTTGAAGGCGCGCACGGCGATCACCTCGACACCAGCGGCAGCGCCCAGGTACTGGAGCGCCGACTCCGCGGCCGCCTTCGCCGCGCCGTAGACGCTGGTCGGCTGGATGGGCGCGCGTTCGTCGATCGGCTCCTCATTCGCCGGCGTGGCGTACACGTGCGAGCTCCCGATGTGCACCAGGCGAATCGGTCCGTCCAGGTCCGCCGCCGCGGCCAGCGTGTTCAGCGCGCCATGGACCGAGATGCCGATGGCGAGATCAAGGTCATCGCGCGCGCCGGCCCGGCTCACGCCTGCCAGGTAGTAGATGACGTCCGGCTGCGACGATGTGACGACGCGGTGCACCCCGTCGGGATCGCGGACGTCCAGCCGCAAGGGGTCGAGGTTCGCCGGCAGCGCCTCGTCGCCATAGCCTGGACCGACGGCCGCGGCGACTTCGTCGCCCGACTCAACCAGGTGCCGCAGCAGCCATCGGCCTGCGAAGCCATCTGCGCCGACAACGAGGGCCCGCATGCCGCTGCTCAGGAAGGGGTGAGGACGGGTCGGCCGTGCGCAACGCGGGCGAGGTCGGCCTCCACCATCATGGCGACCAGGTCATGGAAGCCGACGGTCGGCTCCCACCCGATCTCGGCCCGTGCGCGCGAAGGATCGCCGCGGAGGAACGGCACGTCGGACGGCCGGAAGTACTTCGGGTCGACCCGAACATGGTCGCGATAGTCGAGGCCGGCCTGGGCGAACGCGACCTGGCACAGCTCCTCGACCGAGTGACTCTCGCCAGTGGCGATGACGTAGTCGCGCGGCTCGTCCTGCTGGAGCATCATCCACATCGCGCGCACGTAGTCGCCGGCGTAGCCCCAGTCACGCTGCGCGGCCATGTTCCCCAGCTGGAGGGTCTCCGCCTGGCCGTGCTTGATGCGGGCGACCCCATCGGTCACCTTGCGGGTCACGAATCGGATGCCGCGTCGCGGGGACTCGTGGTTGAACAGGATGCCGGAGACCGCGTACATGTCGTACGCCTGCCGGTAGTGCTGCGTGAACAGGTGCCCGAACACCTTTGCGATCGCGTACGGGCTGCACGGCGCGAACGGCGTGTTCTCGTTCTGAGACTCGAAGGAGTTGCTGCCGAACATCTCGGAGCTCGACGCCTGGTAGAAGCGGATCGACGGATCAATCTCGCGCAGGGCATCCAGGATGCGGGCAACGCCGACCGCGGTCACCTCGGCGGTCTCGGCCGGCTGGCCGAACGAGGCGTACACGTAGCTCTGGGACGCCAGGTTGTAGATCTCGTGCGGCTGCGCCGTCTTGATGGCCCGCATCAAGGATCCGGAGTCGACCATGTCCCCCCCGATGATCGTGATCCGGTCGGCCAGGTGCTCGATGCGCTCGTAGGTGTCGGTGCTGCTGCTGCGAACGAAGCCGATGACCTCGTACCCCTTGTCGAGGAGGAACTCGGCCAGGTACGACCCGTCCTGCCCGGTGATCCCGGTGATGAGCGCTCGCTTGACGGTCAAGAACGTCCCTCCGTGTGCTTAGGTCGTGTGCCGCGAAGCCTGACGAGTGCGCGGAGGGCGGAGAGGGCCTCACCGGTGCCCATTTTCGATACGCCCTGGCGCCGGTTCACGAACGTGGTCGGCACGTCCGCGAAACGCATGCCGGCATGGTGAAGCACCCAGGCCCACTCCGACAGCGAGATGTAGCCGCGCTCCCGTAGCTCTGCGGTTGCCAGGACCGATGCGGCGGGGCGTGAGTACACGCGAAAGCCGTTCGTGTAGTCCCGGGTCGGCAGGCGGAGCACCGTCCGCAGCAGCCGATTCGACATCCGGCTCCACAGCTTGCGCTTGCGCGACCAGCCGATAATCCGGCTCCCCTGTCCGTAGCGCGAGCCGATGACGAGGTCAGCGTTCTCGCTGGCCGCCAGCAACGACGGGAGCTCCTCCGGCAGGTGGGACAGGTCGGCGTCCATCTCCACCAGGCGCGCGTAGCGTTCGTCGGCGAGCCCCTGCTTCAGGCCGGCGAGCACGGCCGCTCCACGACCACCCTTCCCCGACCGATGGAGGACGGAGACGCGGCCGGGGTGGCGTGCGCCGAGCCCTTCCACCAGCGCCCCCGTTCCATCGGGCGACGCGTCATCGGCAACGAGGATGTCGATTCCTTCGTCGACGGCCAGCAGCTCGGTCACGAGCTGCTCGATGTTGAGCGCCTCGTTGTAGGTTGGGATCACTACGAGGGACCGGCTCATGCGGACGCCTCGTCGAGGATCGGCCAGACGATGCGGGCGATGGTGGCCACGTCGTCATCGGTCATGCCCTGGTGGGAGCCGATGTAGAAGCCGTGTGCCAGGGTCTTCTCGGCGACCGGAAAGGTGCCGTCGGGGAACTCCAGCCGCCCGCGGTAGCAAGGCTGTCCCAGGATGGGCAGCAGGAAGCGGGTCTCGACGCCACCCCGCTCGAGCGCGATCACCAGCTGATCCCGTAGCTTCGGGCTGCGGCACGCGATCGGGTACATCATGAACGCGTGCTCGTTGCCCTCGGCGACCGTGGGCAGCTGGAGGAGCGGGTGCGCGAGCGCGGCGCCCAACGCCTGGGCGATCTCGCGCCGCCGCTCGAGCGTGGCCGGAAGGCGCTCCAGCTGGCCGATGCCAAGCGCTGCCTCGAGCTCGGTGACGCGATAGCTCTGGCCCATCGAATGGAAGTCGTATCGGCTCCAGACGATTTCCAGCAGCGCCTCGTCGTCGACGCCCTCGTCATCGTCGATGCGCAGGTAGCGAGGATTGCGCCCGTGGTTCATCAGGCTGCGGAAGCGGAGCGCGTTTTCGTCGTCATCGGTTGCTGCCAGGCCGCCGACACCCGTTGTGACGAGGTGCGCCATGTATGTCGAGAAGCATCCGAAGTCGCCAAAGGACCCGACCATCCGTCCTCGGTGCCGCACGCCCGTCGCCTCGGCGGAGTCCTCGATGACGCGCAGGTCGTGCCGCTCGGCGATGTTCATGATCGCGGTCATGTCGGCCGCCTGGCCGAACAGGTGGACCGGGATGATGGCCGCCGTGCGCTCCGTGATTGCCGCCTCCACGGCGGCCGGGTCGACGGTGTAGGTCCGCGGGTCGATGTCGGCGAGCACCGGCGTCAGGCCGTTGAAATAGACGATGTTCACTGTGGCCACGAACGTCAGCGCGGGGACGATGACTTCGTCGCCATCGACCCAGCCGTACCGCTCCTTGAGGGCCTGAAGTGCCAGCTGGAGGGCGCCGGTGCCGCTGTTGCACATGACGGCATGGCGGCGCTCGTGCATCTCGGCGAACTTCGACTCGAACTCGGCTATGAATGGTCCGGCCGACAGGCGACCGGTGAGGAGGGCGTGCTGCACCCGTGCGCGGTCCGCATCGGTGATGTCCGCGGTACCGATGCCGATGCGCGTCCTGCTGCTGGTGGTCATCCCGGTGGTGTGGGCTCCTGCGTGGTGCGACCGCGCAACGCTACCACCGTCGGACCCTTCAACCACTAGTCCCATGGTCATGGTGGCGATCGGCGGTTACGTGCGCCCGAGCGGTGCTGTACGTTCGCCGGCATGCACAGCCCGCAGCCGGCAGCGGCCTCGCGTTGGGCGACCGCCTTGCGTGGGGCATGGCCGGTCGGCCTGGTCATCGTCCTGGCCACCGCGATCCTCGGCGACGGGTTCAATCCGACCGATGAGGGGCTCATCGCCGCAACGAGCCAGCGGCTCCTGGACGGCCAGGTGCCGCACCTCGACTTCATCACGCCGCGAACGGCCGCCTCCGCGTACCTGCACCTTCCCGAGCTGCTGCTGCCGACGCCCCTGTTCCTCACCGGCCGGCTGGTGGCCGTGGTCGAGGTGATGCTCTACTCGCTGCTTCTCGCGTGGCTCGTCCTCGGTCAGGCCCCCTGGCATTGGGGGCTCGGCGCCATCCTCGGGGTGGCGGCCTCCACGCTGATCAACCTGAACACCGTGCCGCTCATGCCCTGGTACACGACGGACGGGCTCCTCCTCGCATCACTCGGGCTCGTGCTTCTGCGCGCAGGGCTGGTGCGCGACCGACGCCTGCTCATCGCCCTCGGGTTCGCGAGCCTCGCGCTGTCCGCGATGGCGAAACAGTCGTTCGCGCCGGTCCTGGTGATCGGTTTCGTCTGGCTGGTGGCTGCATCCTCGCCCGCCGCCCGACCGCGTCGCATCGCGCTGGCGCTGGTGGCCGCCGCCATGCCGGTCGTCCTCTACTCGGCATCGGTGGCCCTCGGCGGGGGATGGCCTGCGATGGTCCAGCAGCTCCTCTCGAGCCGGCCGACCCTTGGCGAGGAGCTGCTGGCGCCGCTGGGCTCGCCGGGATCGGTGCTTCTGCTCGTCGCCGTGCCAGTCGCGCTCGCCTGGGTCAACCGCTCCCCGCTGTGCGGCGAACCGGCCGCCACCGGCCGAGCCGGCGTCGTGGCGGCCGTGGCTCTCACGGTGCTCGTCATGACCATCCTCCTGACCTCCGGGCTGCGGGTGACGGCCTACTGGGGCATCCTGCTCACCTGGTTGCTCGCCGCCTACGTCGCCGGGGCGCTCCTGTTCAATCGACGGCTCGACGGCACAGCCTTCATCCTGGTGCTGCTCGCGTGGATGACCTCGCTCTCGTACGGGGTGCCGGTGCCCAGCCTCGTGGCGGGTTCGGCGGCGCTGGCGCTCATCGAGCGGGCCTGGCGCCACGTCCCGGAGCTCTCGGTGCCTCGACCGATGGCAGCTGCGTCCGTCGCATTCGGCCTGCTGTTCCTGACCATCGTGCCGGCGTTTGCCATCGCCCGATCCGAGTACGTACACCGTGACGCCCCGCGCGCGGAGCTGACCGCCGATCTGGGCGCCCTGTCCCCCGCACTGGCCGGCATCCGCACCAACGAGCGCACCGCGACGTACCTGCGCGTCATGCGCGAGTGCGTCGAGGCGCATCCGGCGGTTTCGGTCGCTGTGCTGCCTGACAACCCCGCCGTCTATCCGGCCTTCGGCTGGAGTAACCCGCTGCCACTCGACTTTCTTTACCCACCGGAGTACGAGGGTGTCCGCGATGAGGTGCTCCAGTCGACCCAGAACCTGGCCCAGCGTGGCGACTACCTCGTCGTCTTCCAGCGGGTCCGGGCCGACACCCTCCTTGACCTAGGCATCGACCTCACCGGTGGGGGCGCGCCGCACACCTATGACGCGGAATTGACCGCCGAGATGCGGGATGTGCTCGCAGCGAACGGCGACCAGGTCACCTGCGGCGTGTTCGATGGCTACCATGCGCCGAGCCGCTAGCCCCGCCGCGTGGCGGCGGCGAAACCTTTCCATATCGTGGGAGCAGCCACCACCAGGATCGTCACGTCGTAGACGTACAGCCGAGGAGTTGACATGTAGACGGCAGCAGCTGACGCAAGCCACCGGTGCCTTGGCCACCGGATTGTGGCGATCAGAGCTGCTACAGCACCGATAGCCGCTAAGCCGAGCCAGGCCGCCAAGCTCAGTGCCGCCCCACCAGAGTCGAAGGTGACTGGTGCGATTTCAAACAGCAAGATGGGGCTCCAAAGGAGGACGCTGACCGCACCCGCCCACGCGGCTCGACCCCACTCGCCGCGTCCGATGTACGCAATGGTCAGCAGGATAGGTGTGGCTTTCAGAGAGGCTGCGACACCTACTGCGATCGGTCCCCAGCGGGTGGGGAGCAAGAGGACGAGTATGGCAAGCATCAAGGCATGAACGTTTCCCGACATGCTGAGCGCAAGCAGCGTAGGCCCGAAGATGGCGGCTGCGACGAGGGAGTGGGGAGTTCGGACGTTCACAAGCGGCCAGACCGCTACGCCGGAGCACAGCACCATGAACGCTGTCCAGACGGCAGCCAGGAGCTCCCACGGCAAGTAGGAGAGCGGTACGAACGCGTAGGCGAACCACGGGGCGTAGTAGTACTTGTTAAACGGGCCCACATCACCGCCATAGAGTTGTTCCCCCGCGCGAATGCGAAGCGCTGCGGCGCGATAGGAGTCGAGATCATTGAAGTGCACATCCGTCACGGCCCAGATGACGGTGGCGATGCCTATCCCGACGACGATCGCCACGGCGATGATACGAGCCAACCGGTCCACGCTCAGTTCACGATCAGCATCAGGAAGTAGTACCTGAGAACGTATGGGTAGTCACCAGAGCGCGGCAGCAGCGCCCAGTTGACCACCTCAGCGCGAGTACCAGCACGCCCGCAACCGCGTCCGACACGCGCGCGGGGCTCAGCCAGGGCCGAGGCTGATCGACGTCGCCCTTCATGGGTTCACCACTTGACATCCTGCGTCGCGATCGCAGGTGATGTCCGGGCCGAGACGTGGATCGGTCAGCAGCTCCACCCAGTCAACGGTGGAGGTGTCCTGGAGCGTTGACGGATTCGGCACGGACAGGCCTTGCCGTCGCGCGTAGTATAGGAAGCTCGCATTCCAGTCGAGTCCTCGAACCACCACCCAGTCGCTGGGCGCGGAATGCTCTTCGATGAAGCCGGAGATCCGGAGGGCTCGGTCCTCCTCGGGTGGAGTGCCGTAGATGATCGACCAGGTGGGGAAGAATCCGATCATGCTCGCTACCCAGGCGCCCGCCAGGCCGACGATCGTCCGCCTGGCCCATCGCCGGGCTCGATGGCCCGTCAGCCACTCCACCCCGAGGCCGATGCCGATCGCGACGAGGGGCGCGACGGCCGCGAAGTAGTAGTCGTGTACCGCGTACAGATTGAAGAGGACGAGCGGCGGGGCGATCGCCATCCCCACCAGCGCCAGGGCGAACGCCGCGCGGCGATGGACGCGTGCCCGGAGCACCGCGAGCGGCCCCCACACGACGAGGCCGGAGCCGGTGAGCATCAGCATCGCGACCAGCGGGACGCGCCACTCGCCCGGGTCGAGCCGCTGGCTCAGCGTCCCGAACAGCCAGGCCGGCTGGTTCTGGACCGATAGGAACGCGGCGGCCGGGGTCTCCATCCGGACGCCCTGGGCGTAGGCGCTCCACGCCAGTCCCGCGACGCCGGCACCGCCGACGAGCGCCCACATGCCCGGGGACTGGAAGCCCCACCGGCCCTGGTGGTCCTTGAGGAAGAGGGCGGGCAGCAGGTAGAAGCCGCCGGTCGTGATCTTCACCAGCATGCCGAGGGCGCCGGCGACCATGGCCAGCACCCAATGGCGTGCGCGGCCCGTATCGGTCCAGCGCATGGCGAGGAGCAAGAAGGCGACGCCGCTGCCCGCCGCGAGGTACTCGATGAGCGAGGCACGGCCGTAGACCCAGGCTTGGGCGTTGAACAGGAACGCCGCAAGGGCCACGAGGGCGGCGATGGGGCTGAGCAGCCGACGGGCCAGGACGAAGACCAGCACCGCCGTCCCGGCGAAGCTGGTCAGGCCGGTGATGCGCATCGCGAGATCGGCCCCGAGACCCCCGTTCATGAAGAGTGCGCCGGCAGCCTGGAAGAGCGGGAACTCGAGCGGGATGATGCCGGGCGGCCCGAGCACAGGCAGCGGCGGTCGCAGCAGGTCGATGCCGTGCTCCGCGTAGAGGAACGCGGTGTAGGCGGTCTGGGTCTGGCGGAAGGCATGCGACTCGAGCAACGATTGGCCCAACGACGGCAGGACACCGAGCACGTACAGGCCGATGAGGACCTCCGCCACGCGCCATGGCCGCTCGCGGACTAGCCGGATCACCCTGGCAGTCGGGACCTCAGCCACGACCGGCTTCCCGGCCGCGGCCGCGGGCGCCTTGGACTCCGTTGGCGAGGCCGAATATGAGGTAGCTGCCGTCGTAGATGATGAAGCGCGGGAGGGTGAGCGCGTCCGTGGTGGCCGAACCGAGCCAGCCGGTGCCTTGGGTGGCCAGCCGCAGGCTGACGAGAATGCCGGCCCCGACGGCGAGTACGTAGGCCGGTGGCCAAGCGACCAGCATGCCGGTCGATTTGGCGCCGGCGGGATAGTGCGACAGATCGTGGAGCAGGGTCGGTGCGACGATGGCGGCGGTGCTCGCCAGGGTCGTCGGCATGAGGAACGACCAGCTCCACGCCCGCACGGTGACTCGGACCGCGACGATGCCGACGATCGCAACTAGCGGCACCAGGTCGGCGTCCGCGAAGATAGACCCGGTCTCCGGCAGGTCGACGGTGCTCGCCACGACCCGGAGCGCAGCAGCACTAATCGCGACGCCGACCAGCGCAGAAAGCCATCGCCGTCGGCTGGTCACGGGTGCTTGGACCTCGGATCCGTCATTTCGGTGCCGAGTATGGCGGGTGCGTCCACGCACCGGCATGGCCTAGACGGGCCATGAGTCATGGCGTGGCGCGGGAACTCATCGGGCTCCTGTCAGCAGGCGGCGAATGCGGCTTTGGAAGAGGTACAGGTACCAGCGCAAGTACCTCGGCAGCCACGCTTTCAGGTTGAAACGTGACTCGCCCGCGGTGCGATCGCGCCAGGTGGTGGGAATCTCGGTCATCGGGAAGCCGGCGCGGGACGCCTTCGCGGTCAGCTCGAGCGCCAGCTCGAAGCCGCCCGTGCTCTCGATGGTCACCGAATCGAGGAAGTCCCGCCGATAGAGCTTGAAGTTGTTCGTGGCATCGTGGATTGGCACGCCAGCAAGCCAGTGGAGCGAGAGGCCGGCGGCGCGCGACAGCGTCCTCTTCAGCAATTGTCCGCCCACCTGGCCGCCGCCCTTCATGTAGCGGCTGCCGGCGACGATCGCGGCGCCACCCTGCCCGAGGAGCACCATCTCGTCGACGCGGTCCATCTCGTCGGAGCCATCGGCCATGGTGATGAGCACCAGCGGCGCCTGTGATGCCGCAATACCCGCCTTCATCGCGTTGAGCACACCGCGCCCGAGCTCGTTGCGCTGTAGGCGAACCGCCGGAAGCTCGGCCTGGAGTTTGCGGACGACCGGCACGGTGGTATCGGCGTCGAAGTCGTAGACCACGAACACCTCGTGCGGCGTCGCCACCTCGTCGGCGATCCGGCGCAGCGTCGGGCCGATGTTGTCCGGCTCGTTGTAGACCGGGACGACGATCGAGAGCCGGAGTGCATCAGTCATACGAGCGTGCCAGCCTCCATCTCGTCGCGGATCCAGGGAATCACCTCGTCGAGCATCTCATCCAGAGTCGTACTCGCCTCGAAGCCGAGCACCTCCCGCGCCTTGGTGGTATCGGGGATGCGCAGTTGAACATCGTGCTCGAACGGAGGATCGCTCACATGACGGAACGGGCGGTCGCCGTTGATCTTGCGCCAGATGAGCGCGGCCAGCTCGGCCACCGTCGTGCGCTGGGCCGTCGAGAGGTTGAAGTCCTCGTTGACTGCCAACGGCGACTCGAGCGCCATGCGGATCCCGCGCGCCAGGTCGCCGCCGTAAGTGTAGTGCCGCACCTGGCCGCCATCGCCGAGGATGTGGAGCGGATCCTGGCCCTGGAGCACCTTGTTCACGAGGTCCGGCACGACGTGGCTGAGCGCCAGCCTGATGTTGCCGCTCATCACATCGGCATCCCGGAGCGCTCGGCGTTCGCCGATGCCCACGCAGTTGAACGGCCGCAGGATGGTGTACGGCAGGCCGAACTGCTCGTGCGCGCCCTTCGCAAAGTACTCGCTCGCCAGCTTCTGGAACCCGTACGTGCTGATCGGCGGTGGGCTGGTGAGTTGCGCCCCCTCCGGCGTGGGGAACTCGGTAGCCGACTCGTAGACCATGCTGCTGGACAGGACGACGATTCGCTGGAGCCGTCCGCGTCGGTGGGCCGCGATGCAGGCGTCGAAGGTTGAGGCGAGGATCCGCTCGTTCTCGGCCAGCAGGTCGTACGCGAACTCGTGGAAGTAGCTGATCCCACCGATCATGGCGGCGCCGGCGACGACCTGGTCGACATCGGCCACCAGCTCGGTCAACAGCCCGACATCCTTCGCGTCACCCTCGACGAACCGGTATGCCGGGTGGTCGTCATAGCTCTTCGCGACTCGGCCGTACTTGCTGAAGTTGTCGACGCCGATCACCTGGTGCCCGTGTGAGAGCAGCTCATCGACGAGGTAGCCGCTGATGAAGCCAGCGGCGCCGGTGACGAGGATCCTCACAGGCGGATGCCCTGCCCGGTGACGCCCCATACGTCCACCACGTCACGGCCCCCGACCTCGAGCTCCCGATAGGCTTTGTGCGGTGCTCCGAGGACCAGGATCTCTGCCTGCTCCATCACGGATTCGAGCGGGATCAGGCGATCGTCGGCCACATAGGGGTCGGTCATGACCACGCGAGCGCCCTTCCAGGCCAGGAGCTTGCGAAGCTTGTAGGAGAGGCTGGATCGCATGTCGTCCGACTCTGCCTTGAACGCGGTCCCGATTATGCCGACGCATCGGCCGCGCAGGGATCCGTAGCGGCGCTCCATGGCCGAAACGACGTAGGCGGGAAGCCCCTCGTTCACCTGCATCGCTGTGTGGCCGAGCGGGAAGTGGTCGGTGGTGAACGCAGCGAGCTGCATGGTGTCCTTGAGAAGACAGGGACCTGCGGCGAAGCCAGGGCCGGGAAGATCGGCCGCGCGCGGGTAGTTCTCGCGCACCGCATGAAGCACGCGGTTGTAGTCGACCCCGGCATCGTGCGCGACCATGAAGAACTGGTTCGCCACGGCGAACTTCATGTAGCGCCAGGCGTTCGTGAACAGCTTCGCGAGCTCCGCCTCTCTGCTCGTGGTCCGGATGACCTCGGGTCCGAGGCGGGCGAACAGGGCGGCTGCGCGGTCGCCAGCCCGCTCGGTATCGGCTCCGATGATCTGCGGAAGGCTTCCGAGCTCCTCGAGCGCATGTCCCTCCGCGATGCGTTCCGGCGCGAACGCGATGTCCACGTGCTTGCCTCGGTCAGCGAAAGCCCGCGTCACGTATTCCGTTGTGCCGGGATAGACCGTACTGCGAAGGACGATGAGAGCCCGGTCGGCCAGGAACGGTGCCAGCTCGTCAACCGCACTCTCGAAGATCGCCATGGAGGGGTTCAGGAACTCGTCGATCGGAGTGCCGATCACGACGATAACCTGCTCCACGTCGCAGAGCAGTTCGGGGCGCGTGCTGAGCGCGAGACGACCGGTGGAGAGAACCTCTGTAAGCAGATCGTCTGCTCCCTCCTCGAGGAACGGCATTTCGCCTCGACCGATCCGCTCCACGGTGGCCAGAGACGTGTCGTAGATGCCCACACGCAGCCCGGCGCGAGCCAACATGAGGCTCAGGGGCAACC
>JALZJE010000228.1 GCA_030859955.1 Chloroflexota bacterium
GACCGGCGCCGTGGCCGGCGCACGACGGGTGGTCGCGCCGCGCCCCCGCCGAGCGGGCTCGGATGGACCGCTCTTGAGGGCCGCGAGCGCGGCAGCCGCCACGTACGGCGAAGCCTCGCGGAAGCCGAATTCGGGAGTAACTTCCTTCGCCGGCATCTCGGGCGCGCTCATGCCGTCGCGGATGGCACGTCCCTCCTTCCGGCTGATGGAGGCGATCTTCATGATGTCCATGAACTCATCGGCCACGGCGATCAGGTCGGACGAGGTGTTGGGCTTGAAGCTGATGACCTCGCAGCGCACCCCCTTGTCCTGGAGCGCCTTGATGGCCGGCGCGAAGTCACCGTCTCCGGACACGATGACAGCGATGTCCATCCGATCGGCCAGGCGGAAGAGGTCGACCACCAGCTCGATGTCGAGGTTGGCCTTCATCCGGCCGTCGCCGAACTTGCGGATGTCCTTAATGACCGGCTTGTAACCGTTCTTGCCAAGGAAGTCGATGAACTTGCGCTGGTTCTCATTTTCCGGGTCGAGCCCGGTGTATGCGTATGCGCGAATGAGGTCGCGCCCCTTGGTGGCGTGCTTGAGGAGGGCGACGTAGTCGACGTCGACATCCTGGCCTCGAGCCGCGTAGTACATGTTGGCGACGTCAACGAACATCGCCACGTTCTTGCTCACGGTTGAGCTTCTCCTGTTGGTATGTGATATGGCCGATGCGGGTGGCGGCTAGCCGATCTCTCGACCGAGCGTTCGACCGCGGCTCGCGAACCCCAGCCGCTTCCAGAGCGGCGGTTCTGCGGACGCCAGCGGTTCGGTGACCTCCACGCGCGTACAGCCCTTGTTTCGTGCCGAGGTGGCGAGGTGCTCGACGATCGCGTCGGCAACCCCTCGTCGCTCGGTGGCATCCAGCACCTCTGCCTGCGCGATCCCCAGCTCGTCGACGGTGCCGACGAAGGGACCGGACCGCACCGACGGCCGGATGGCGAGAACACCAACGCCGACCGCGCGTCGCTCGATCTCGGCGACGAGGACCGTCGCGGATGGAACGAAGAGCAGGCTGCGCAGGTAATCGACGTCGTGACGCCGGCTGCCCTGGTGGTCATCGTGCGCAAGCATGCGGACGATGGCATCCAGATCGGTCAGACGGGCGCTGCGGACGTTTACCTCCACGTGGGCCTCATCGGGAGCGGTTCGCAGACAGGCATGCTGCGGGACGACCCACCGGAGGATAGCACGCCGCGTCGTGAACTCTTGGAACTGGAGAGCAGTACTCTTTCGACGGTGACGCAAACTATTGCGCCACCCGAGCGTGCGCCGCTATGATGCCGCGCACCTTTGATACGCCGGGCCCAGCGCGTACGCGATGTCACCCGAGCACACCAGTGGAGGAAGAAAATTCGGATGCAGAAGTACATGCGATGGAGCGGCCTGCTCGTCGTGCTGATGCTCGTCCTCGCTGCCTGCCAGTCGGGCGGTGGTGGAGAGAGCAGTGAGCCGAGCAGTGAGCCAAGCACTGGCGAGAGTGCGCCGCCCGCGAGTGCCGGCGAGAGCGCGGCGCCCACCACCGGTACCGGATCGGCCGCCGATTGTGAGGCCGACGAGTTCGGTTGCGTCGAGGTCGCCGAGGGCGACACCATGATCATGGGCACCGAGCTCGTCATCACCGGCGCCAACGAATCACTCGGGCTCGACAGCCAGTACGGCGCCGAAGTGGCCCGCACCATGCGACCGGACATCGCCGGCCACGAAGTCGAGTTCAACCACCAGGATGACGGCTGCTCGCCCGAGGGCGGCACGGCCGGAGCGCGCGCGCTCGTGTCCGAGGAGAACATCGTCGCCGTCATCGGCACCAGTTGCTCAGGCGCCGGCATCCCGTCGGCCGAGATCCTGAGCGCAGAGGGCGTGATGCTCGTCTCGCCGTCGAACACCGCCCCGTCGCTGACCGCGCCGGATACCCACGAGCCGTTCTACGCGCGAACCGCGCACAACGACTCCATCCAGGGCGCCGCGATGGCGACCTACGTTTGCGAGGAGCTCGGCTTCACCACGGCGGCAACCATCCACGACGGCTCGCCGTACGCGGATCAGCTCGCGGCCGTCTTCCGTGATTCGTTCGTGGAGCAGTGCGACGGCGAGATCACCGGCGAAGAGGCGATCACCGTTGGTGATACCGACTTCTCCGGCGTGCTCGGCAACATCGCGGCCGACTCACCCGAGTTCCTCTACTTCCCGATCTTCGTTGCCGAGGGTGCCCTGATCACCCAGCAGGCGAAGGAGACTGAGGGTCTCGAGGACACCCAGCTGGCGGGTGCCGACGGCATCCTGACCCCTGACTGGCTCAGTGCCGCCGGCGAGGCCGCCGAGGGTGCGGTCCTGTCCGGTCCGGACCTGGCCTTCGCGGGCGACTTCTACGAGGCCGAGTTCCTGCCGGCCTACACCGAGGTCTCCAACGAGGACCAGCCCATCAGCGTGTTCCATGCTCACGCGTTCGACGCGTACAACATGCTCGCCGATGCGATCGAGTCGGTGGCGTTCACCGAAGATGGGACGACCTACATCCCACGGACCGCGCTGAAGGAGGCCTTCTTCGCGATCGAGGGCTACGAGGGCATCACCGGTACGCTGACCTGCGACGAGAACGGCGACTGCGCCGATGCGAAGATCAGCGTCAGCGAAGTGCAGGACGGCGAGTTCGTGCGGATCTGGCCCGAGGAGTAACGGCCTGATTCGCTGAATCGGACCCAGTTCATGGTGCGGGTGAGTCGACCTTCGGCTCACCCGCATCGCTATCGAAGCCATCGCCCAGCGGGGACCTGAGATGCCCGGCCGCCGTTCCCGGCTCAACCTCGTCAACCTTTTCCTGTGGCTCCTCGGAGGAGGCATCCTGGCGCTCGCCGCGTGGGGTGCCTTTCTGACGCTTGCCCAGGGCCGCATCTCGCCCAGCGCGTGGCAGAGCCTCGTCGTCTCCGGTGTGGCGCTCGGCAGCGTCTACGCGCTCATCGCCCTGGGCTACACGCTGGTCTACGGCATCCTGTTCATGATCAACTTCGCGCACGGCGAAGTGTTCATGTGGGGGGCCTTCACCGCCTTCTTCGCGGCGAGTGCCCTGAACGACGCGGGCGTCATCGACGCCAGCCCGGTGTTCGCCTTCCTGCTGGTGCTCCTGACCGCCATGCTTGTCAGCATGGTCGTCGCAATCCTCCTGGAACGCGTGGCGTATCGGCCATTACGTGGCGCTCCTCGCCTGGTGCCGCTGATCACGGCAATCGGCGCCTCGCTGTTCCTCCAGTACACCGCGCGCGGGTTCTACGGCTCCGGCGTCAGGGCCTACCCGGGATTCGGCCTGTTCGGTGGAACGGTCGAGCTTGGTCCCCTCCGCCTGCCGCTCGTCGACCTCGTCGTCATCCTGTCCGCCATCGGCCTCATGTTCGCCCTCTACTTCTTCATCAATCGCACCCGGACCGGGCGCGCCATGCGCGCCGTCAGCGAGGACAAGGATGTCGCCGCGATGATGGGGATCAACGTCGACCGCATCATCGTCACCACGTTCGCCATCGGTGGGCTTCTGGCGGGCGCCGCCGGGATCCTCTACACGCTCCTGTTCAACCAGGTCCATTTCTTCATGGGCTTTCTGCCCGGCATCAAGGCGTTCACCGCCGCGGTGCTCGGAGGGATCGGCAACATCATCGGCGCGGCGCTGGGTGGAATGGCGCTCGGCATCCTCGAGCAGGTGGGCCCGAACCTGTTGCTGACGGGCTACGGAATCCCCTCCGCCAACCAGCTCCAGGACGTCATCGCCTTCACGGTCCTGGTCCTGGTGCTCATCTTCCGGCCCTCGGGCTTCCTCGGTCGCAAGGAGAACACGTGATGGATCGGCTCATGCGCCGGGCGCTCCTCACCGGGTTCCTCGGCGGGCTCGCGGGGATTCACGTCAGCCTCGTCGGCATGGTCGACACGTTCCAGGGCCGCGACACCATCTCCGACGTCGTCACCCTGGGCTCCATACTGCCAATCCTCATCCTGCTCCTCGTTGGCTGGCGCGCCGCATCGCCGATCCGAACGGCGGAGCTGTGGCCGAGCGCCGGGCGCAGCCTGATGCTGGGTGCGATCGCCGGCGCGGTCACCGGCTTCATGCTGGCTGCCCTCGCGATCATCGTGGAGGTGGTCAATCTGCGATGGATCCTGGTGAACGCGACACCCGGCCTCGCCGAGATCCTCCAGTTCGAGCAGGGGCAGGTTGCCGGCTCGCTGATCCTCATCGTCGGGGGTGCGGTGCTCGGGACGGTCGGCGCCTCGATGCACATCCTGCCCTCGGCCGTCGCCCGCGCCCTGGCGCTGGGCTTCCTGTTGAGCGTCGGAACCGCCCTGATGGAGCCGTTCCTGGGACCGGTCCTGCGCAACCTCCAGCTTGACGCCGTCGAGGACGTCTTCTTCGCCGGTGGAGGTCTGACGCCGATCGGATTCATCATGGTCTTCGCCGCCACGGCGGGCGGCATCTACGCCTGGACGACTCGAGGACATCGGGCAAGGGAGCGCGTCGCGGCCATGCCGTCCGACCGACGGCGGAACGCAAAGCTGATCTGGTACGGCGTCCTGTTCCTGCTTCTGCTGGCACTGCCACAGCTCGTCGGGCAGCGCCTGTCGGAGGTGGTCGGCACCGTGGGCCTGTACGTCCTGCTTGGCCTGGGCCTGAACATCGTGGTCGGGTTCGCCGGCCTGCTCGACCTCGGATACGTGGCCTTCTACGCGGTCGGCGCCTATACCACCGCGGTTCTCACCTCGCCCGTCTCCCCTGCATTCGCCCCGGGTCTGCCCTTCTGGGGGGCGCTGCCGTTCGTCATCGTGGCGGCGGCCATGATCGGACTGATGGTGGGAGCGCCGGTCCTGCGCCTGCGTGGTGACTACCTGGCGATCGTGACCCTGGGGTTCGGCGAGATCGCCAAGGTCATCTTCCTGTCGGCGTGGGCGCAGCCGATCGTCGGCGGCGCGCAGGGCATTCTCTCGATCCCCTCACCGCTCCCGTTCAGCAACCATCCACAGGCGATCTATTACCCGATCATCTTCTTCTGCATCCTCGCGGCGCTCGCCGCGACCAGCCTCGCGTCCTCGCGAGTCGGACGCGCCTGGAACGCGATGCGGGAGGATGAATCCGTGGCGGAGGCGACCGGCATTAACACGGTTCGCTACAAGCTGCTCGCCTTCGGGCTGGGTGCGGCCTTCGGCTGCGTCTCCGGAGCGCTCTTCGCCGCCAAGATCGGCGTCGTCTTCCCGCAGAGCTTCGACATCCTCGTCAGCATCAACGCCCTCGCGCTCATCATCCTCGGAGGCATGGGCAATATCGCAGGCGTCGTGGTCGGTGCCATCGTCCTGGTGGGGCTTCCGGAGCTGCTTCGCGAGTTCGCGGAGTATCGGCTGCTCATCTACGGTGCCGTGCTGGTGGCCATGATGCTGCTTCGTCCCGAAGGCCTCCTGCCCAGCCGGCAGAGGCGCGCCGAGCTGCATGAGCGCGAGGACGACGAAGATCAGTACGCCGAGAGGACCGGAGAGGAGACGGGCCGCCCCGTGGTGAGCACATGACCTCGAGCGCGACGGAACCTCGCGTGACCGAGACGGACGCCGCGGAGCCGCTTCTGCATGCGGACAAGGTCACGATGCGCTTCGGCGGCCTGATCGCCAACCGGGACGTCGACTTCCGGATCCCGCGCGGGTCGATCGTGTCGCTGATCGGGCCGAATGGCGCCGGGAAGACGACGTTCTTCAACCAGCTCACGGGCATGCTGACGCCGACCTCGGGAGACATCGTGTTCGACGGTGCGTCGCTGGTCGGCCGCTCCCCGCACGAGATCGTCGAGATGGGCATCGGCCGCACCTTCCAGAACATCCGCCTCTTCGGCGCCATGACGGTGCTGGCGAACGTGATGGTCGGCCATCACACGCGCATGAAGGCCAGTTGGTGGGGGTCGCTGCTCAAGCTGCCCGCCGTGCGGGCAGAGGAGGAGGCGACACGCACCCGAGCACGTGAGCTGCTCCACATGGTGGGCCTGCGTCGGAAGTACGAGGAGGATTGGGCCAAGAACCTGCCGTACGGCGATCAGCGACGGCTGGAGCTCGCGCGCGCCCTGGCCAGCGAGCCGAAGCTGCTCCTGCTGGATGAGCCGACGGCCGGCATGAATCCCGGCGAGACCGCACAGATGACGGCGCTCATCAAGCGGCTTCGCGACGAACTGGACCTCACGGTCCTCCTGATCGAGCACGACATGAAGGTGGTGATGGGCATCAGCGAGCGGATCACCGTCCTGGACTACGGCGAGAAGCTGGCCGAGGGCGAGCCCGCCGACATCCGTGCCAATCCGGCCGTCATCGAGGCATACCTCGGCAAGCAGGCAACAACGCATGACTGAGCCCATCGTGAAGACCACGGCCAACGACGGCGATGCCGCCCGCGGGGACGGTGCGCTGTTGGAGCTGGACGACCTGCACGTTTTCTACGGCAACATCGAAGCGCTGAAGGGCGTTTCGATGACCGTCGGACAGGGCGAGATCGTGACCCTGATCGGCTCGAACGGTGCCGGCAAGAGCACGACCCTTCGCGCCATCAGCGGCACGCACAAGCCGCGCACCGGGACCATCAAGCTGGCTGGTCGCGAGATTCAGCACCTTCCGGCGCATGAGATCGTGACCTTCGGCATCGCACATTCGCCCGAGGGACGCAAGGTCTTCAGCCGCATGACGGTCTACGAGAACCTCCAGATGGGCGCGTTCAGCCGCCGCGGCCAGAAGATCGACGACGACGTCACCCGCGTCTTCGACCTCTTCCCAAGGCTCCGTGAGCGGCGCTCGCAGAAGGCCGGCACCATGTCCGGTGGCGAGCAGCAGATGCTGGCCATGGGTCGCGCGCTCATGGCACACCCGACCATCCTGCTCCTTGACGAGCCCTCCATGGGCCTCTCGCCCATCCTGACCGAGCAGATCTTCACCATCATCACCGAGATCAACGGCCAGGGAACGACCGTGCTCC
Organism: Chloroflexota bacterium; assembly: GCA_030859955.1. Lineage (GTDB taxonomy): Bacteria > Chloroflexota > Limnocylindria > QHBO01 > QHBO01 > JACDBZ01. The sequence goes on from JALZJE010000228.1 coordinate 7,016, forward strand.
TCGTCGAGCAGAACGCGCTGATGGCTCTCAATGCCGCGCACCGCGGCTACGTGATCCAGACGGGCAAGATCATCCTGGCCGATACCGCGTCCAATCTTGCCGCCAACGAGCAGGTTCGCCAGGCCTATCTCGGCGAGATCTGAGAGCCGGCGTGGACCTCGACCCGCGCCCGCCGCGGCGCTCGCCCGGAGACTACCGACCCGATCTGCGCCCGATGCTCATTCTCGTCGTCCTGCTTGTGGTCGTGGTCGTTGCGTGGCTGCTTCTCTCCCCACTGATCTTGCCGCGCTGAGCCCTCCTCCGGACCACCCCGCCGATAGATCGGGCATTGGCGCACACGGCGCGGGCCTCCTGCGCCGCCGCGACTCATTTATCGGGCCGTGGTGCGCGTCAGGGTATCCCAATGGGTCGGAGTGCCCGATACATCGGCATCCGGGGCGCGCAGGCGCGGCTCAGTACCGACGCGGGGCACCGAAGCCGATGCCCGCCCCGTACAGGACGAGACCGACCCCGACCGCGGCGAGCGCGAGGCCGGGTGACTGCTGGGGCAGCGGCAGGTACCCGACCGACCACAGCTCCCAGCCTCGATACGCCAGGGCGGCGGCACCCACCAGCCCCAGGACCAGGTAGACCCACGGGGAGTCCAGGACGAAACCCCATCGGCCGCGCATGTAGCCGATGTCGAGCAGCACCAGCGCCGCGATGGCTGCCCCGAAGATGATGATGCCGGAGCCCTCCAGGCCGATCCCCTCCTGTGCCGGCACGAGCACCCCGGAGACGGAATCGCCGCCGGCGCGCCACCAGGGCAGGAAGCCGGAGCCGATCATGGCCAGGCTGCCCAGGAGGATCAGCACACGGAAGCGGCGTCCGCCCCCTTCGGCCACCTAGCCCTCCGGCGGCGCGCCGCCGTAGACGGACGGCTTCAGTACGCCGATGTAGGGCAGGTTGCGGTATCGCTCGTCGTAGTCGAGCCCGTAGCCGATGACGAACCGGTCCGGGATGGTGAAGCCGATGTAGTCGATCTTGATGTCGGCAAGGCGACGGGCCGGCTTGTCCAGCAGGCAGCAGATGGTGATCGAGGCCGGCTGCCGGTCGGCGAGGTACCCGAGCAGGTAGTTCAGGGTCAGTCCGGTGTCGATGATGTCTTCGACCACGATCACGTCGCGCCCCTGGATCGGCTTCGACAGGTCCTTGAGGATTCGGACCTGGCCGGATGTCTCGGTGCCGGCGTAGCTGGAGACCTCCATGAGATCGATGCTCGAGGGCAGGTCCATGGCGCGCATGAGATCGGCAAGGAACACGAGCGCACCCTTGAGGACGCTGACCAGGACCGGGTCGCGCCCCTCGTAATCGGCGGACAGCTGCGCGCCAAGCTCGCTGACGCGTACGGCCACCGTCTCCGAGTCGAGCAGGATCTCCTCGACGTCGTCGTGCAGGCTCATGGGGCGACGTTGCCGGCGCCGGTCAGGGCATGCGCACCGTTGGCGGCGTCGACATCGGTCAGGAAATCCAGGCGCCCGTATTTCAGCATCAGCGCCCGGAAGTCACGGGCGTAGAACAGCTTCACGCGGACCTCGGGGTAGAGCTGTCGCATCCGGCGCAGCTTTCGGTTCTTCTTGCGCACCAGCGACTGCTTGAGCGTCGTCAGCTCCACGTACAGGTCGATCTCCGGCAGGTGGAAATCGGGCGCGAAGGACTCGATGACCGCGCCGTCGGCGTTCCAGGAGATGGGGAAGACGTCGGGTTCGTAGCGCCATCTGACACCGTAGAAGTCCAGGATCCTCGCCAGCTCCGCCTCGCTGTCATGCGCGAAACGGGGTGGCGGATCCGAGGTCATGTGAGCCGCCACGTGACCCCGATCGTAGCCTGCTGCACGACACCGGACGCCATCGGTTCCGAGTATATCGGGGCGAGTTATCCACAGATCACCGTTGTCCGCGCAATTCGTGGATAAGGAGGCTTGTGATCCACGGACGACCACTGCTAGGGTGAGAGTCCTGCTTCTGCGGATGACCGAGTACGGTAACCACGGATGATTCGGGGCCAATGCGAAAGCCGGCCATCGAACACGAACCATCTTCTGGGAAGACCGAAAGGGCATCCGAAGGAGCATCTCTCTTGTCCGACGCGGCTGCGGCTCGCCACGAGCTCGAGCGTCTGCTCGAGGCCGATGCGCCCGCGCTGCGGGCGACCCTCCCGCCCGGCTTCGCCGATGCCGCCGAGCGCTATCTCGGTCTGCTGCTCGATGCTAACGAGCGGCTGAACCTGACGCGGATCGTCGAGCCGGAGCCGATGGCGCGCCTGCATCTGCTCGACGCGCTGAGCGCGCTGCCGATGCTCGACGCGGCGGCTCCCAAGCGTGCGCTCGACCTCGGGTCCGGTGGCGGCGTGCCCGGCATTGTCCTGGCACTGGCACGCCCCGATGTGGCCTGGACCCTGGTTGACTCGGCCCGCAAGAAGTCCGATGTCCTGCGTGCATTCGTTGCTGCGCTTGAGCTTCGCAACGTCGTCGTCACCGCCCAGCGCGCCGAGGATCTCGGCCGCGATCCCGCGCACCGTGAGCTGCATGATCTCGTGGCAGCGCGTGCCTGCGCCGCGCTCCCGGTGTTGGCCGAGTACGCGCTGCCGCTCGTTCGCGTCGGCGGAACCGTTCTCGCCTGGAAGGGGTTGATCGGCGACAAGGAGCTGAGCACCGGCCGCATCGCTGCCGACAGCCTGGGCGGCGAAGTCGAGGTCCATACCACGGGCATCGCTGCGCTGGGCGATCATCGCTTCGTGCTGATGCACAAGGTGGCCGCGACGCCGGCGCGCTTCCCGCGCCGCTCGGGCGAGCCTGCCAGAAAACCCCTGGGGTAAGCCAGCGAGCCGCCAACCAGGTTGGCTTTGTGACCGAGGAGTGATGCTTCCTCGGTCGTATGGCCACCTGGCGTGGCATAGCGACCGAGGAGCTGGCCAATCGGCCCGCTGGCCGGTCGTAGCGCCAATCTGATTGGCGGCCGACGTTAGAGCGTACCCAGCACCGCTGATCCGGCGACCTTGGCAGCGTCAGCCCTCCTTGAGCCAACGATACGCAGCTGTCTCATTTGCACCGTGGTACTTCAGTTAGCGCGAACCGATGGATCGGCGGTTTGGACCCGGATCCCGTCTCTCGACCGACCCAAGCCTGGAAGCACGCACGCTACCTCCCCTCTCTTGCGCAGGGCGCAAGTAACCACGAAGTTGGGATCGATTCCGACCGGGACTTGCACTGAGCGCAAACGGTGGAGCTGGATTGGCGGATTTAGGCTGATTTCCTCCTCTCCTTCGTAGTTACTTGCGCTGGGCGCAAAGGGGATTGGGTACCAACTCCGCACCATCCGAGCGCCGGTATACTCGCCACTCGCATGCGCATCGCTGTCCTTTCGGACGTTCACGCCAACCTGACCGCCCTGGAGGCGGTGTGTGGCGCCCTCCCCGAAGTGGATGGCGTCTGGGTGCTCGGCGACATCGTCGGCTACGGGCCGCAGCCCAACGAGGTGATCGCCACCCTGCAGGCGATGGGCGCCCGCAGCGTGCTGGGAAATCATGATGGCGCCGCGATCGGCACCGTCGACGCGGCGTACTTCAATCCCGACGCCCGCCTGGCAATCGAATGGACGGCGGCGACCATCAACGAGAACTCACGCTCCTACCTGGCCACGCTGCCCGAGGTGCGGCGGGACGGCGAGCTGACCGCGGTCCACGGATCCCCACGTGATCCGATCTGGGAGTACATCACCAACAGCAGCATCGCCGAGGTGAACTTCGACTTTTTCGAGACGCGCTGCTGCCTGTTCGGCCACACCCACCTTCCAATCGTGTATCGCCGAGTGGACGGTGCCGTCGAGGCGCTCCCCGGCCTGGATGGCGAGGTGATCACCCTCGGCGCCGGCCGCTCGCTGGTCAACCCCGGCAGCGTCGGACAGCCGCGTGACGGCCTGCCCGATGCGTCCTACGCAATCCTCGAGTTGGGCGATGACCCCGACGGCGCCACCGTGGCCTTCCATCGGGTCCAGTACGAGGTTGATCGCACGCAACGCCTGATGCGGGACGCTGGGCTGCCGGCGCGCCTCGTCGAACGTCTCCGCTACGGCCGCTGAGCCGCATCGGCGCATGGACGGCTCCGTGCGGCTGGCGCGCGCCGTAGGATAGCGAGGCATGGATTTCTTCCGGCGCGGCGACAAGCGCCCGACCACCTTCGAGCACGCCCGAATCCTGGTCCCCGTGGTCGGCGACGATGACGTCGACGAAGCGGCCCTCAAGGTCGCCGCCCTGCTGCTGGATGGACGGGACGGTGTCGAGGCGTCGCTGCTCCACGTCATCGAGGTGCCGTTCGACCGGACCCTTGACGCGAACGACGAGTCCGCCATCGCCAGGGCCGAGGGCGTCCTGGCCCGCGCCGAGTTGGTGCTGACGGCACGCGGCGTGCCGACGCGCACGAGCACGGTCCAGGCCCGAGCGGCTGGCCCGGCCATCGTGGACGACGCCAACGAGCTGGGGGCCGACCTCATCGTCATGGGGCTGCGCTACAAAAAGCGTTTCGGGGGACAATGGGACGCGGGACGGACCGTCCCCTATGTCATGCGGAACTCCACCGCGCCGGTCTGGTGCCTGCGCGCCGAGACGAAGGAGCTGGCACACACGCCATGAGGGTCATCATCGTCGGCTGCGGCCGCGTCGGAGCTCGAGTGGCCGCGGAGCTCGACAGCCGGGGCGAGCACGTCACCGTGATCGACATCAGTCCACGCGCCTTCAGCCGGCTGCCGCCAACCTTCAAGGGCGAGACCGTTCGCGGTAACGGGACCGATGAGGACGTGGTCCGCACGGCGGGCGGCGAGCAGGCCGATATCGTCATCGCCCTCACCGAGGGCGACAACCGGAACGCGCTGGCCGCTCAGCTGGCCAAGCACACGTTCAGCGTGCCGCGCGTGATCGCCAAGATCAATGACCCGCTGCGCGGGGAGGCGTACCGTGCAGTGGGCGTGGAGGTGATCTGCCGAACGATCATCCTTGGCGATGCGCTGGTGGTCGCCGCCCAGGACGGCGCAGAGGCGACCAACGGCTTCGTTGAGCCGACCACCGCGGAACCACGTCGCACGGCGCCTGCCGCGGGCTCGCCTGCCGACGTCAAGGTCCAGGCAGCCATGGACGCCGCGGACGACGTCACGGCGGATGCTGTCATCGTCCAGCCCGGCGACGGCCAGGGAGGCCTCTGAGCATGTACGTCGTGGTCATCGGCGGCGGCAACGTCGGCTATTACCTCACCAAGGAGCTGCTCGCGGCCGGGCATGAAGTGGTGATGATCGAGGAGGATCACATCCGGGCCCGCCAGATCGCGGACGAGCTCGGCAGCATCGTGGTCGCAAACGACGGCTGCGAGGGCCGATACCAGGCGGAGGCCGGCATGGGTCGGGCCGATGTCATGGCCGCGGTGACCGGTGACGACGCGGTGAACCTGGCCGCATGCCAGATCGCCAAGATGCGCTTCAACGTGCCGCGCTCCATCGCCCGCATCAACGACCCGAAGAACGAGAAGCTGTTCCGGCAGCTGGCGATCGACGAGACGGTCAGCCCCACGCGGTCGATCCTCGGCGTCATCGAGCATGAGATCCCCGTCCACGACCTGCTGCACCTTGCGGAGCTGGAGGGTGGCGAGGTCCAGATCGTGGAGGCTCACCTCGACCCCGACTCACCGGTCATCGGCCGTGAGCTGCGTCAGCTCGACCTGCCCGAGGGCAGCACCATCGCAGTCCTCATTCGCGATGAGCACGCACAGTCACCACGATCCGACACTCGGCTGCGTGCCGGGGACAAGCTGCTCGCCGTGACTTCGGCTGATCAAGAGGCCGAGCTGCGACGCCTGCTCATCGGGGAATGACCGCGGCCGACCCAGGTCGCGCGCTGCGGCGGGCGCTCATGGCCTGGGGGTTGGGGCACCTCGTCATCGGGCAGCGCCGCCTGGGCTACGGGCTGCTCGCCGCCGAGCTGCTCTGCGTGCTCACCATCGCCTGGCTGACCATCGGCCTGGCGGACACGAACCTCTATCTCGTTCCCTTCCTGGCCGGCATGGCCTTCATCGCGGGCTGGGCATGGCAGGCCGTCCACGCGTATCGGTCCGCCCATCGCCTCCAAGCCGCTCGACCGCCCACCCCCACGCGCTCGCCGGCCGCGGCCATCGGTTGGCTCAGCCTCCCGCTCCTCCTCTGGGGAACCGGGTTCTGGATCATCGGGGCGCACGCAGCCACGCCCGCGTCGGTACTGGATCGTTTCGTCACCGATTGGAACGATGGCGAGCTCGCGGCGACGTGGCCGGCAGCCGTCCGTTCGGAGGCGGCGGTGGCCGCGGCGGGCCTCGGACCTGGTCCGGAGCGATTCCGGGACATTCGCATCCGTATCGTTCGCCACGATGAACGCGGTGCGACGGCGGTCGCGGACGCCGTCCACTTCGAACGCCGAGCATCGAGCTTCCTCGGAATATTCCCGGGGAGCGAGCTGGTGCCCGTCGCGGACGAGCAGATCCTCAGCTTCGACCTCGAGGCACGCCCCGTGGAGCTGCCCGGAGGCGGTGACATCGGCGCCGTGCGCTGGGAGCTCGTCACGGCCGACGCTACCCCCTAAGAAAGGTGCGCGGCATGCCGATATATCGGGCAATCCCGCGCACGAACCGGGGCCTATGTGCTCTACGGCCCGATACATGATGCCGTCCGACGCATGAACCGGCACCCATGTGCATCAGTGCCCGATGTATCGGCGCGGGCGGGCATTCCGCGGGCGCATGCCCGATATATCGGGCAATCCCGCACGAACCGGGGCCTATGTGCTCTACGGCCCGATACATGATGCCGTCCCAACGCATGAACCGGCACCCATGTGCACCAGTGCCCGATGTATCGGCGCGCGACGATCGCCCAACAGGCTAACCACGAGCGCTGTCACCACCCTTGACAACACTATTGTCAGAGTTTATGGTCCCTGCATGGACCGAACGCGACGCGCCGCGTCAGCAACGACCGACGTTCCGCGTCCCGACGCGCTCACGCGTCCTCGGTACATCATCAGCATCGCCGCCGAGCTGGCGAGCTGTCATCCACGCACGCTGCGCATCTACGAGGAGGAGGGACTCCTCTGCCCGCAGCGTCGCAACAACCTCCGTCTCTACAGTGAGGCGGACATCCAGCGCGTTCGTATCATTCGTTTCCTGACACGTCGACAGCGAGTCAACCTCGCCGGCGTGCGGGTCATCCTTCAGCTCGAGGCTCTCGGGAAGATCCGAGTCTACGATCTGTTCGATGAGAACGACGTGGAGCGATTCGCCGATGCCAACGACGAACCGGAGCTCACCGCACCGTCGGCCGAAGGAGCAGACCCCCGTGGCAACTGACGAGACCAACAACATTCCTGACGCCGAAGCGGCGGAAGAGACCAGCGCCGAGGACCAGGCCGGCACCGCCGAGGAGCGCGTCCAGGTGCTTCCGCTCGTCGCCCTGCGCGATACCGTCATCTTTCCGGAGATGATCGTGCCGCTCCAGGTCGGCCGCGACCGGAGCGTCAAGGCCCTCGACCGGGCGGTACGCACCTCCCAGCCCGTCGCGCTGGTCACCCAGCGCTCGAGCGAGCAGGAGGAGATCAACAGCGTCGACGAGCTCTACCCCGTCGGCACGCTGGCGAAGATCGCCCAGGTGATTCGCCTCCAGGACGGCACGGTCCGCGCCATCGTCCAGGGGCAGCAGCGCATCAGGCTGCTCGACCTGGTCCAGAGCGAGCCGCACCTCGAGGCTCGCGTCGAGGTCATCGACGACGCCGCGGAGAAGACGCTCGAGATCGAGGCCCTGATGGCCTCCATCCACGCCCAGATCGAGCAGTACGTCAACAGCGGTGCATCGGTCCCGCCGGAAGTCGCGGTCGCCGCACGCAACATCACTGATGGCGGCCTCCTCGCCGATATGACCGCCTACAGCCCCGACATGTCGACGGAGCAGCGCCAGGAGCTGCTCGAGACCGTCGACATCGCCGAACGGCTGCGCCTGGCGAGCCAGTTCCTCGCAAAGCAGATCGAGGTGCTGGAGCTCAAGGGCCGCATCCAGAGCGAGGTCAAATCCGAGATGGACAAGACCCAGCGCGAGTACATCCTGCGGGAGCAGATGAAGGCCATCCAGAAGGAGCTCGGCGAGGACGATCCCGCGGTGGCGGAGGCATCCGAGCTGCGCGAGAAGGTCGAGCAGTCGGCCATGCCGGACGAGGTCAAGGAGCGCGCCCTCAAGGAGGTCGACCGCCTGAGCCGCATTCCGAGCGCCAGCCCGGAGCAGGGCGTCATCCGCACCTACGTGGACTGGCTGGTCAGCCTGCCATGGGGCATCGAGACCGATGACAACCTGGACCTCGAGGACGCCGAGAAGATCCTGCACGAGGATCACTGGGGCCTCGAGAAGCCGAAGGAGCGCATCGTCGAGTACATGGCGGTGCGAAAGCTCGCCGATAAGATCCGCAGCCCGATCCTGCTCTTCGTCGGACCCCCCGGCGTCGGCAAGACGAGCCTCGGCAAGAGCATCGCTCGCGCGATGGGACGCAAGTTCGTGCGGATGAGCCTCGGCGGCATCCACGACGAGGCGGAGATCCGTGGGCATCGGCGCACCTACATCGGCGCACTGCCTGGCCGGGTCATGCAGAACATCAAGACGGCGGGGTCCGCAAACCCGGTCTTCATGCTCGACGAGATCGACAAGGTCGGGATGGACTTCCGCGGCGATCCGTCATCGGCCCTGCTCGAGGTACTCGATCCAGAGCAGAACAACACCTTCGCCGATAACTACCTCGAGGTCCCGTTCGACCTGTCCAAGGTGCTCTTTATCGCGACGGCCAACATGCTCGATTCCATTCCGCCCGCCCTGCGCGACCGGATGGAGGTGATCAACCTGGCCGGCTACACGCAGCTGGAGCGCGTCCGCATCGCGGAGCGGTTCCTGGTGCCGAAGCAGCTGGAGAACCATGGCCTGACCGAGGAGAACCTGAAGTTCGAGGAGGCCGCACTCGTTCGGCTGATCCAGGCATTCACGCGCGAGGCGGGCGTTCGCAACCTCGAGCGGGAGATCGCCAACGTCGCCCGCAAGGTTGCCCGACGTGTCGCGAGCGACGCGAAGTACACGGTCGTGCTCAAGCCGGAGGACCTCGAGGAGTACCTCGGACCGGGCCGCTTCGAATATGGTGAGCTCGAGGCGGAGGATCAGATCGGCATGGTCACCGGCCTCGTCGTCAGCGACGCGGGCGGCGATATCGTGCAGGTCGAGGCGACGCGCATGGACGGCAAGGACGACTTCCTGCTGACCGGCCAGCTCGGAGACGTGATGAAGGAGTCGGCGCGTGCCGGGATGAGCTACATCCGGGCGCGACAGAAGGAGTTCGGGATCGAACCGACCACCTTCGAGAAGTCGACCGTCCACATCCACGTTCCGGCCGGCGCCACCCCGAAGGATGGCCCCAGCGCCGGCGTCACCATGGCAACCGCCATGGCCAGCCTGCTCACCGGCAAGCCGGTCCGTCGGGACCTCGCCATGACGGGTGAGATCACCCTGCGCGGCCGGGTGCTGCCCATCGGCGGCCTCAAGTCGAAGCTCCTCGCCGCGCACCTCGCGGGCGTGAAGACGGTGCTCATCCCGAAGCGCAACGAGAAGGACCTGGTGGACGTCCCGGACGAGGTGCGCCAGCAGTTGCGGATCGTGCCGGTCGAGAACATGGACCAGGTACTGGAAGAGGCGCTCATCGAGGCACCCCGCTCAGCGGCGAGGATCAAGGCAGAGCGCGATGAGCGACAGCAGCGCGTGACCCGCCGGCCGCGGCGGGCGCGCAAGTCCAGCGGAGAGGCGCCGATCGCGGCAACAGGCGACAAGCCGACCCCCGAGCAGCCGCCCGCGGGCCCAGTCGCCTAGGCTGATCCGCCTCTCTCCTTGTTGTTGCCGATGTATGAAGCCACCCCGCACGTGGGAGCGTTCCCACGTGCCGGTGCGCCTCATCTGCGGAGCCACGCAGCGCGTGAGCGTCGAGTCGGGCGTCGGACCGCCTCATGCGTCGGGCACGCCAGTTGTCACATTCGAACCTCGCTGATCCGGGAGCCCAGTCGCGCTCTCGGTCCGGCCCGGCCGGGGCTGTCAACGATTATGTCGTTATCGGTATATTCGCTGAATGCGGTGTCCGCCGATGCGAGGTGCTCTCGACCGGCTCTAGGCGTGCGATCGATCCACACGATCAAGCGCCTGATCCGCGACGGCCGTGTTCAGGCCAGACGCCCCAGAACTCAAACCGTGGAATCAGACCTCTCCATGCTGGTCGAGCGTTTGCGGGAGATTCTCGCAACGGAGCCACGGACGTAGCCGATGGACTACAAGGACTACTACGCGACCCTGGGCGTTCCGAAATCGGCCTCGCAGGCCGAGATCAAGAAGGCCTATCGCAAGCTTGCGCGCGAGCTTCATCCGGATACCAACCAGGATCCGGCCGCGGAGAAGCGCTTCAAGGAGGCCAACGAGGCCCAGGCCGTCCTCACCGACCCGGAGAAGCGCAGCCAGTACGACGAGCTTGGCGCCAACTGGCAGGATCACCAGGCGGGTGGTGGGTATGGCGCGAGCGGTGCGCCCGGGGGGCCGCGGTGGACGCGCCGTACCGCATCGGGACACGACGCCGGTGGCTACAGCGACTTCTTCCGCCAGTTCTTCGGTGGCGCCTCGGCCGGTGGAGGAAGTCCGTTCGGAGGATCCGCCGGCGGCGGCTTCGAGTACGTGGACCTCTCGGACCTGGCTGGCGGACGAGCCCGGGCACGTTCGCTGCCCTCCGCGCAGGCCAGCGCTGACGTGACGCTGGCGGAGGTGGCGACCGGTGCAGAACGCATGGTGGACGTCAACGGGCGTCGGCTGCACGTCAGGATTCCCGCTGGCGTGGGCGACGGCTCGAAGGTCAAGCTCACCGGTGCCGTCGACGGCGGCGACCTCGTCATCACCGTCCGGGTCCGGCCGGACCCCCGTTTCGAGCGGGACGGCGCCGACCTTCGTACCGAGCTGCGGCTCACGCTGGCCGAAGCGCTTCTCGGCGCGGAGGTCCCCGTCGCGACGCCGACCAGGCCGGTGACGCTGCGCATCCGACCGAACACGCAGAATGGCCAGGAGATTCGCATCAAGAATCGCGGACTGCCGAAGCGCGGCTCATCGCAGCGGGGAGACTTGGTGGTCACCACCCGGGTGGTCCTTCCCAAGCTGGAGGAACAGGCTCGCGCCCAGCTCGAGTCGGTCCTGGCGGCCAATCCGCAGCCGGATCCCCGGCAGCGGCCGGCCTGATCGCCATGCGCACGGACCGATTCACCCAGCGCGCGACCGAGGCGATCGTGAGCGCCCAGGGGCTCGCCGAATCCGAGGGCCACGCTCAGCTCGAGGTGGCGCACCTGCTCCTCGTCCTGGTGGACCAGCCCGATGGCGTGGTCCCGGCGGTGCTGAACCGGCTCGGCGTGACGCCCGCGTCGGTGGCGCAGTCTCTGCGAGCCGACCTCGCGACCCTGGCCAGGGTATCGGGCGCTGCACAGCAGCTCCAGCTCTCCAATGAGGCGAGGCGCGTCCTGACCGATGCACACGCCATCGCCGAGCGCATGCACGATGACTACGTATCGACCGAGCACCTGCTGCTCGCGGGCCTCGAGGCGGGCGACAGCAGCGGGGCACGCGTCCTGCGAAACGCCGGGATCGAGCCGGCGGCCGTCCTGGAGGCGCTCACCCAGATCAGAGGAAGTCAGCGCGTGACGAACGAGAATCCCGAGGCGACCTACGAGGCGCTCAGCAAGTACGGACGAGACCTGACCGATGCCGCACGTACCGGCGCTCTCGACCCGGTCATCGGCCGCGACGAGGAGATCCGCCGCGTCATCCAGGTGCTGAGCCGGCGGACGAAGAACAACCCGGTGCTCATCGGCGAGCCGGGAGTCGGGAAGACGGCCATCGCAGAGGGACTGGCCCAGCGAATAGTGAGAGGCGACGTGCCGGATGGCCTGCGCGACCGTCGCGTGGTATCGCTCGACCTGGGAGCCCTCGTTGCCGGCGCGAAATACCGTGGCGAGTTCGAGGAGCGCCTGAAGGCGGTCCTCAAGGAGGTCACCGGATCGGACGGGAGCATCATCCTGTTCATCGACGAGTTGCACACCGTCGTCGGCGCCGGCGCCGGCGAGGGCGCCATGGATGCCTCCAACCTGCTGAAGCCGATGCTCGCCCGCGGCGAGCTGCACTGCATCGGCGCAACCACGCTTGACGAGTACCGCAAGCACATCGAGAAGGATGCGGCGCTCGAGCGCCGATTCCAGCCGATCATCGTCGATCAGCCCGGCGTCGAGGACACCATCAGCATCCTTCGCGGGCTGCGCGAGCGTTACGAGGTCCATCACGGGGTCCGCATCACCGACGGCGCGCTGGTGGCCGCCGCGGTGCTCAGCAACCGCTACATCACCGAGCGTTTCCTGCCGGACAAGGCGATCGACCTCATGGACGAGGCCGCCTCCCGGCTGCGGATGGAGATGGACTCGATGCCGGCCGAGCTGGACGAGATCGAGCGGCGCCGCATGCAGCTCGAGATCGAGCGCGAAGCGCTGCGCAAAGAGAAGGACGACGCCTCCAAGGCGCGGCTGGAGGCCCTCGAACGCGAGCTCGCTGACCTCCGCGAGCGCGGCGACGCGATGAAGTCGCAGTGGGATCGAGAGAAGGAGATCGTCCAGTCGATTCGCGCGACCCGCGAGGAGCAGGAACGCCTGACCCCGGAGATCGAAGCTGCCGAGCGCGCCGCCGACTATGCCCGTGCCGCGGAGCTCAAGTACGGCACTGCCGGCGAGCTGGAGAAGCGGCTCGCCGATCTCGAGGGCCAGCTCCGCGAGCTCAAGGCCTCCGGATCGGTCCTGCTGAAGGAGGAGGTCGACGCCGATGACATCGGCGAGGTCGTCGCGCGCTGGACCGGCATTCCGGCCAGCCGCCTGCTGGAGGGCGAGACCCAGAAGCTGCTCCACATGGAGGAGCGACTGCACGCCCGGCTCATCGGCCAGGAGGAGGCCGTCACCGCCGTCTCCGATGCTATCCGCCGTGCTCGCGCGGGCCTCAAGGATCCGAAGCGGCCCATCGGCTCATTCATCTTCCTGGGGCCGACCGGCGTAGGGAAGACGGAACTCGCCCGCGCCCTGGCCGAGTTCCTGTTCGACGACGAGCAGGCGCTGGTGCGGATCGATATGAGCGAATACATGGAGAAGTTCTCGACATCCCGGCTGGTCGGCGCGCCACCGGGCTACGTCGGGTATGACGAAGGTGGCCAGCTGACGGAGGCGGTTCGCCGGCGTCCCTACCAGGTCGTCCTGTTCGACGAGATCGAGAAGGCGCATCCCGACGTCTTCAACGTCCTGCTCCAGCTCCTCGACGACGGTCGCCTGACCGACTCGCAGGGACGGACCGTCGACTTCAAGAATACCGTGATCATCATGACCTCGAACATCGGCTCTGCCGCACTGATCGAGGCGGGCGCCTCGGGACCGGGCGCCTTCGAGGGCGCGGCCGAGAATGTTCGGCGTCAGCTTCGCGACCACTTCCGGCCCGAGTTCCTCAACCGGGTCGACGAGATCATCGTCTTCCGACCCCTCGACGATGCGCAGCTGCGCGAGATCGTCGGCCTGCTGGTTGCCGGCCTGACCCGTCGTCTGGCTGAGACCGGCATCTCGCTCGACGTGACCGACGCTGCGCTGACGCTCCTGGCGCGTGAGGGC
>JALZJE010000239.1 GCA_030859955.1 Chloroflexota bacterium
CTGATGTCGTAGCCGAAGTCGTGCAGCGGCGAGGGGTAGATCGGAGAGAGCCAGATGGCATCCACGCCCAGTGATTCATCGGTCCCGCGCAGGTGGTCAAGGCGACCCAGGATGCCGCGCAGGGCGCCGATTCCGTCACCGTCCGCATCGGCGAAGCTGCGTGGATAGATCTGGTAGATGACCGCTCCCTCCCACCATCGGGCGGGGGCGTCAGCGGGGTTCGTTGGGTCGTTCACACTGACGGGATTCTAGGGACTGTGCAGGACAGTCCGGTTCCAATGTTCCGCGTTGGCAGGGGAGTGGCCAAGCGGGGGCGTTATGCGTGCGCGATGCATGCTACCGTGAGCGGTCGTGCGCTTCATTGCGGACTCGCCGATGCCGGCCCTTCTTGCGGCCGAGCGTACAATGGCGGCTCCCGAGCCACGAGACGAGGATGGATGTGACTCATGCGATTCAGACAACTCGCAATTTTGGCGGCGGGGGTGCTCGTGCTAACGGCGTGCCAGTCCTCCGATGGGGGCAGCTCTAACGCCGGCTCCAGCACCGGATCAGGTGCCGAGGCGATCGAGGTCGATGAAGATGGCGTGAGCGGCGACGTCCGCCTCTCGGGAGGCCGTTCTTCGGATGCCGAGGAGGCGCTCCTCGAGGAGACGCTGGCCGCCTTCGGAGAGAAGTACCCCGATATCAACGTCATCTACGAGCCGATCCCGGACGCATACGCCGAGACGATGATCGGCCAATTCAGCACCGGGGATCCGCCCGACCTCTTCTACGTCGGCGCGACCGGGGAGGCTGCACCGTGGATCACGGACGAGCTGCTCCTGCCGCTCGATGGATACATCGAGGGGAACCCGGAGATCGGGGTCGACCAGTTCTTCCCGGCCCTGCTCGCACCGTTCCAGCGAGAGGGCAGCACCTACGGCCTGCCCAAAGACGCCTCACCGCTCGCGCTCTTCTACAACCCTGAGATGCTCGAAGCGGCCGGTGTCGAGGCTCCGACCAACTGGGAGGAGCTCACCGCGGCGGCCGAGGCACTGACCAGCGGTGACGTGGCCGGCCTGTGCCTGGGCTCAGAGATCCAGCGCTGGGGTGCGTTCATCTACCAGAACGGTGGCTCCCTCTATAACGATGACATGACCGAGATGACGCTCGACTCGCCGGAGACGGTCGAGGCGCTTGACTACCTGCTGGGCCTGCACGAGAGCGGCTCGATGCAGACGCCGGCGGAGATCGGCGCCAGCTGGTGTGGCGAAGCGTTCGGCACCGGCCAGGCGGCGATGACGATGGAGGGCAACTGGCTCGTTCCGGCCATGGAGAACGACTTCCCGGATACGACGTTCGAGATGGCGGAGCTGCCGCAGGGCGTGGAGCAGGGCAACCTGGCCTTCACCGTCGCCTACTCGATGGGGGTCGACTCCCCCAACAAGGAGGCGGGCTGGGTGCTGCTTCAGTACCTGGCGGGACAGGAGGGCATGGGCAAGTGGACGAGTCTCGGCCTCGCACTCCCGGCGCGTTCCGACGTGGAGCCTGCGGAGAATCGCGACGCCCTGGTCGCCGGGCTTGAGTACGCCACGGCGTATGGCTTCCCGAGCGACTGGATCGATGTCCAGGATGCCTTCAACAACAAGCTGACCGAAGTGCTCGAGTCCGGCGGCACCGGCCAGGAGATCGTCGACGCGGCGGTCGCGGCACAGTAGGCGGTAACTTCGATCGTGGGGACCGAGCCGCGCGGCCCGGTCCCCACAACGTAGGCGGAAGGGACCGATGACGGCAACGAGCTCATCTGCGCCGGGTGTGACGACTCTGCGTGACGCCCAGCGGCGCGAGACGCGCGTGGGCTACGCCTTCATCGCAGTGCCGATGGCGCTCTTCCTGACGCTGAATATCTTCGCCATCTTTTACGCCTTCTTCATCAGCTTCTTCGACTGGGGGATCCGAGGGCCCCGCGAGTTCCTCGGGCTCGCGAACTACCAGGATCTCCTGTTCGACGACCCTGTCTTCGTCGGCAAGGCGGTCGTGAATACACTCCGCTACGCGATCATCGTGGTCCCGGCTCAGATGGCGCTCGGTCTCTTCCTCGCGGTGGTGGTGAACCAGAAGCTACGGGCCCAGACCTTTTTCCGCGCCGCGTTCTATTTCCCGGCAATCGCCAGCTCGGCCGCCATCGCGGTGCTCTTCACCTTCATCACGCAACCGGACGGTCTCTTCAACGCGTTCCTTGGCACGTTCGGGATCGCTTCGGATCTGAACTGGACCAACAATTCGAGCACGGCACTCGAGTCGGTGATGGTGCTCAACGTGTGGACCACGTCGGGCACGATGATGCTCTTCTACCTCGCCTCGCTGCAGGCGATTAGCCGAGAGGTCTACGAAGCTGCGGCGCTGGATGGCGCCGGGCCGTGGCAGGCGTTCTGGGGTATCACGTTCCCACTCCTGCGTCCGGCACATTACTTCGTCGCCGTGGTGTCCTTCATTGGGGCGCTCCAGATGTTCGACCAGGCCTTCATCCTGGGTGGCGGCGATGGCTCGCCGGCCAACTCCCTCAGCACGGTCGTCCTCTACCTGTATCGCGCGGCGCTGGTGAAGTTCGATTTCGGTTATGCGGCGGCGGTGGGCATCATCCTGTTCATTGCGATCATGGCCATCACCCTCGTGCAGCGGCGCCTGTTCGGCCAGGCCCCGGCATGGTGAGGATGGACGAGTGACGACAACAGCGACATCCGCTGAGCTTGCCCCTACCGGCGAGGGTGGGCGGCCTTCGGTTCGCAAAGTGATCGCGTACAGCCTGCTGATCGGCTGGTCGCTGCTGATGTTCGTGCCCTTCGCCTGGACGATCATCACATCACTCAAGGATCGGCCGGAAGCCCTGAGCGTCACCCTCCCGAGGAGCGCCGACTTCGAGGCCTGGGCGTACACGTGGCAGAGCATCGATCCAGGACTGCCGCAGATGATCGTGAGCAGCCTGCTGCTGGCGGCGATCGTCACCGCGAGCAACCTGTTCCTTGGCTCGATGGCCGGCTACGCATTTGCCCGGCTCACGTTCCCCGGGCGAGACCTGCTCTTCGTGGTCGTGCTGGCGACGCTGATGATTCCGGACCAGCTTCGAATCGTGCCGGTGTACCAGATCATGAACTTTCTCGGTTTGATCAACAAGAACCCGACCAATTACCTGTCGGTCATCCTTGTCCTGGCGGTGAGTGCCACCTCGATCTTCCTGCTGCGTCAGTACTTCCTCACTATTCCGCGCGACCTCGAGGAGGCGGCGAAGATCGACGGGGCCGGCTACTTCCAGACGTTCTGGCAGGTCATCCTGCCGCTCGCATCGCCGGCGCTGGCAGCGGTCGGCGTCCTCACGTTCCAGGGCACCTGGAATGGGCTGTTCTGGCCCATCGTCTTCCTGGGGCAGGCGAAGGATCATTGGACGCTTCCGGTCGGGATCACCCAATTGCAGGGGGCCTTCCAGACTAATTGGCCTCCGCTGATGGCGCTGGTCGTGATCGCCACGATCCCGATCCTGGCGCTCTACGTGTTCTTCCAGCGCTACTTCGTGGAGGGAGTGGCGGCGGCCGGTGTCAAGGGCTGAGGAGCGGACGCTTCCCCCCGCCCCTCGGCTGGGCAGGGTGCTCAGGACCGCCGCTGAAGACCTCTACTACCACGGGGTGAGGCTGGTGGTGGCCAACCTCATCTGGGGATTCGGCGCCCTTGTGACCGCCTTCGCCCTGAGCCGGTCGCTGCTCGGCTTGCTGGGGCTGCTGGCGATGGTGCCGCTGACAATTGGGCTGATGGGCATGGCGACCACTCTCGTTCGAGAGCGCACCGTTGTCATGACCGACTTCGTGCGAGGGGTGCGCGGACGTTTCTGGAAGCTGCTCGGCCTTGGCCTTGCCGAGTTCGGCCTCATCGGCGTCGCCGGGTTCGATCTCTTCCTTGGTATCCGGGTGGGTGGGATCGTTGGGCTGGTCCTGGGCGTCGTCGCCTTCTACAGCATCTTGGCGCTGTGGGTGGTGGCATTGACGGTCTGGCCGATCGTCCTTGATCCGGAGCGCCGGTCCGAGCCGATGCTGTCAGCGGTACGCCTTGGCGCGCTGCTGGCGCTGGCGCATCCGGTTCGCGTGGGACTGATGGCCGCCGTAGCGGCCATCATCGCGCTGGTGAGCATGATCCTGGCGGCGGCGATCATCTCGTTCGCCGCGGCCTACATCGCGCTGGTCGTGGCGCATTTCGTACTGCCGAGCGCGGATCGCCTCGAGGGTCGGCCAACGCGGCTCGAGGGCTGAGTCCACTCAGGATGGAGCCGTCGCCCATTGCTTCGCGGCCCCCAGCATCCGCAGTTTGGACCACGCGGCGGGCCGGTCGGCTGAGCGAATGGACAGGAGCGTTTCAACGATCTGGAAGATGGCGCCGGTTGCCCATGCCTGGGGAGCGCAGGCGGTCGGGTAAGGAACGAGATCAACGGTGGATGCTCGATCGAAGCCGGCGAAGAGCTCCGGCAGGCGGGCAAGCGGATCGGCCACGGCGGCGTCGAGCAGCGCATCAATCACGCGTGCTGCAGCGTCGGGGCGTCCGAGCCGCGCCATGCCATGCGCGATGAGGCTGTTCTCGTGCGGCCAGACCGTGCCAAGGTGGTACCCGATCGGGTTATAGCCCGGGTTCTGGGTCGAGAGCGTGCGGATGCCCCAGCCGGAGAAGAGGTCTGGTGCCATGAGCCGATCGGTGACCTGCGCTGCCCGCCCGGCTGGCGTGACGCCGGCCCACAGCAGGTGGCCCGCGTTGCTGCCCACGCCGTCGATCTGCTGGCGGCGCTCGTCGAGCCCCAGCGCGTATGTTCCCTCGGCCGGCATCCAGAAAGCCGACTCGATGACGTCGGCAAGTCGGTCGGCGGACGTAGTTTGCGTCGCGGCCTCTTCGCGGCGACCGAGCGCACGGTAGACGCCGGCCATGCCACGCCTGGCGGCGACCACGTAGCCCTGGACCTCGACCGCGGCGATCGACGGGAGAGCGATGCGCCCATCGGCGTAGCGCATGCTGTCCTGGGAGTCCTTCCAGACCTGGTTGCGAATGCCACCACGCCGACCGGGGTGGTACCAGACCAGGCCATCGCCATCGGCGCGGCTGTCGATCCAGGCCATGGCCGCCTCGACTCGCGGCAGGAACTCGGCGAACGGCGCCGGAAGCGACCGCCCCGGACCCGCGTTGTGAAGCCACCCACCGCGTAGGCAGGCGGCGACGAAGAGCATGACGTACAGCGGCGTGGCATCCACCGAGCCGTAGTACCGTCCGAACGGTATCCGTCCCAGGATCGCGAGCTCGCCGGTGCGGACCTCGTGTGGGATCTTGCCCGGCTCTTCCTCGCGCCAGGCGTCGACGATCGTGCCCTGATAGGCGC
Source organism: Chloroflexota bacterium (assembly GCA_030859955.1). Taxonomy (GTDB): domain Bacteria; phylum Chloroflexota; class Limnocylindria; order QHBO01; family QHBO01; genus JACDBZ01. The sequence goes on from JALZJE010000239.1 coordinate 5,387, forward strand.
CGAGCTGCCGAAGGGTGCCGTACGGAACCTCCCAGCCCAGGAGCAGCGATTGCATGGCCGTGATGGCCGAGTCACGTCCGAAGATGGCCAGGAACCAGGGTACGCCTGCCGCGGGAATGAAGTTGCCGGCGGGCCCGGTGAGGAGCAGCGAGGCGAGGTCGCGGATTGCACGCTGCCACGTGCGCTCGAGACGCGCATCACCTGCCTCGAGACCGGGCAGTTGGTCGAACCAGGCCTGCACGCGGTTACGGGCGATGAATCGAGGCTGGGGCGGGGGCACGGCGGACCGGAGCTTCTGCGCCGACTTGACACGCAGCGTGAGGTCCCAGGGTCGCCCCCGTTCAAGACGCACCGGGACCCTGAGGCGTCCGTCGAGCGGAATTCCCTCGCGATCGAGGGCGACTGTCGTGGTCCGACGGTAGCCGTCCGCCTCGTACGCAAAGCGCAGCGCACGCGCGCTGTGCCGTGTCGTGATCCGACGCTTCAGCTGGCGACGGCCACGGACCTCGAAGATGTCTGCAAAGTCCGCGTCGATCTCGAGCGTTAGCTCGAGCTCGAGCGGATCTGGCGCGTAGCTGATGAGCCGAAATCGCTCCTCCAGGCTGCTGGAGACGCGCCGATGACGGAATACCGCGATGGTCGACGCCGGAATGCCGCGAAGCCGCGGGTTGGCAAGGTAGAAGGTGCCCGCCGCGTGGTGCGCTCCTCGGCCGGAGGAGAGCGGCTCCAGCCGCTCTCCGTCGAGACGCAGGACGAGCCGGGACAGTACGCGGGTATCGGCCACGAAGAACCCGTGATACGAGCCGGGGAGCATATCGCCGGCACGGTCCGAGATCGCGAAGCTGGTGTGCTCGACGAGCGTGACGGCCCGGTCGGTGGTAGCTGGTTCCACCGCATCGATTCTACGGTCAGCTCCCGGTTCGCGTTTTCTCGACCCTTCATTCCACGCTGATCAGTACGCCATCGCCGTCCGGATCCTCCACGTCCAGGATGGGACCCAGGGTGCCGGCCCTGACCGCCGCGCGGATGCGATCGCTCTGCTCTCCGCCGATGCCGGGCACGAAGTTGAGCGCCGCGTCCACGAAGCCGATGGGGATGCGCAGGTTGACCACCTGGCGGCCATGCTCAGTCACGCGGATGCGCAGCTGGCGTCCGCCGGCAGCCTGCAGTTTCTCCGCAACCCGTTCTCTCACAGCCTCCGCCCGTTCCCGGGCGCGCTCGACGTTCCGTTCGCCCCGATCTCGGGCGCGCTCGATGTGTCGTTCCGCCCGCTCCAGGTGCCGATCGATAGGGTCACGATGCCTCGGCCCGTCTGCCGGCTCCGCTCGGACGAGCGCGGCGATGATCGGTGATGCCTGCTCGGGCGTCAGCGTCCCGTCCGCGACGAGCGCCAGCACGGCGTCCAGCTCCTCAGCCATCGGCTGGTCTCTCGCCGGCAAGGCGCCGCGTGGCCTCGTCGACTCCGATCTCGCCCCGCTCGAGTGCCCGCAGGATGGCCATCTCCTCGGTAGCGTCAGCGGTCGGCGGTCGCGGCACCGGGGGTGGTGGTGGCGTCGGCGGAGGAAGGCTGGCGGAGCGACGCGGCGGTCGGACCTCGATGTCACCGGACATCGAGCTGAAGAGCAGCTGTACGGTCCCGTCGCCGATGATGTACCGCCGCCGATCACGAGACCCCTCGCTGCGATGAGGTAGCCGGATGTCCACATCGGTCGAGAGCCCGCGCACCTCTACGCTGAGGTGGTCAGCCACGCCGAGCGACAGATCGCCGCTGACGGTCTCGATCCGGTGTTCGGGACCGGCCGCCAACGTCCCTTCGACCTCCACGTCACCGCTGACCGTTGTGGCGCGGAGGTGTTCGATGCGGGGCGCGATCGCCGAGATATCGCCGCTGACCGTGCTGATCTCGAGCGCGGTGAGTGGAGCGCTGGCCCGCAGGCTGATGTCGCCAGAAACCCCGTTGACCCGAAGCTCGCCGCCGATGTTGTCCAGCACGAGGTCACCCGACACGGTGCGGTACTGCTGGCGAGCCTGGAAGCCGCCTGTCGTGAGGTCCGAGCTCACTCCGTTGTAATACAGGTCGCACGAACGCGGCGCATCCACCTCGACGCTGACGTCTGCCTTGCCGGAACCGATCCCGACGAGTCGCGCCAACGACCCGATGCTGTCGCTCAGCCCATGCCGCGGCTCGGCGACCTCGAGGGAGCCGACGGCGTCGCGTACGTGATAGCGCAGCCGATCGAAGATCTCGTCTGCCACCGCGTCCGACGCCGCGCGGATCTCGAAGCGGACACGCACGCGCGCCACGGATCCGTCGCCCCCGCGCATCTCGACGTCAGGATCTGTCACCCGCAGGGAGAGCTCGCCGCTCTCGCCGATCTCGTGCTCGATCTCCTGGGTTCGCCTGAAGGTCGCCATCTACAGATCCCGCAGCGCGGAGGCCGCGTCCTCGGCGCTGATCTCCTTGCGGGCCAGGCGCTCGAGGATGGATCGTCGCTCCGTGGCTGGGTCGCGCGCATCCGACGCTCGCTCGGCGAAACCCGCGCCGAACTCGTCATCGGCCTCCGGTGTTCCGTCAGACAGTCCCAGCGAGCGGATGAGCGCATCGACCCTGCCACGCACAGTGGGGTAACTGATCGCAAGCTCGCGCTCCATCTCCTTGAGATTGCCACGCGAGCGCAGGAAGCTCTCCAGGAGGCTCAGCTGCTCACGGTCCAGTCGTCCGAAACGGCCCACGCCGAACTCACCCTCGAGCGCGGTCCCGCAGCTCCGGCAGTGCAGTCGCGCGATGGTCAGCTCACCGGTGCAGACGGGGCAGGTGGCGATGACGTCGTGGACCATCTCAGCGTCGCCCGCGGGGCCGCTGCTCACGGCGAGCGCCGGGGAGCTGGTAGATGCGCTTTGCCTCGTGCCCGCTCAGCCGCCGCCGCTCTCGATCCGCGCTGTCGAGCGTAGTGCTCGCGAAGAAGAGTCGATAATCAAACATTGGTGCTTGCTCCTACCAGTTACATATCTCGGGCTTATCTTTAGGTCCCGATGGCTGCCAATCTATGCGGCATCATCTTATATGTCAAGCATTTGCTCCAATCTGGCAAGTGCTCTGCTCAAATTGAACTAGAGGATGGCCCGTAAAACAGAGGAGGTTGGCCGGGGCAGCAGCCCGTTCTTCCATGCGCCAACCGGGTTGGCGCTAGCGCCAACTGTGTTGGCCGATGAGCGAAATTCCGCTTCTCGATCTGGATAGCTAACCGAATCAGGAACGGCCTTGGACCGGATCTATATGAGGGAACGGATCATCCGTGTCGGATGGTCCCCATATTGGACCCGTAGGCGATGACCGGCACGACGGGGAATCTGAGGCGGTAAGATGTTGCGCGGAACCATGACCCAGCGCCTGTTGCCCTACACGCCTGAGCGAGACGTCTACCGCCTCCTCGACGTACCCTCCAGCGCCTCGATCGACGAGATCAGTGCTGCCTGCCGCCGCCTGGCGCGCACGTTTCATCCCGACCTTAATCAGTCCGGGCGAGCGACCGAGGAGATGCAGGTTGTCAATACGGTGCGCAAGGTCATGAGCGACCCGGAATGGCGCGCCGTCTACGATCGCGAGCGTTACCGCTTCCAGGCCGCCATGGCCCGGCCCTCAGACGCGATGCTGCACGCATGGCCGCCGATGGAGCTCAGACGGTCGTCACCCAACTCGTTTACCCGATATCTGCGCGCCGCCATGGTTGGCATGCGCGCGGCGGTCCTGAGCCTGGCGCCGCCACGCTGCCGCCGCTGCCGGACGGTGGTCGCGAATGGTGATGTCTACTGCGTCGCGTGCGGGACGCCGCTTCTCTCCGGCGGCTGACCCCGCTCTTCCCAGTGCCGCCCCTGAGCGGCGCTAAATAGACCAGGGCGCGTGTCGCCTGGCCGCATCAACGACATGAGCGCCGAAACCACCGCTCGGCGGCGTCAGGGCGCCAGAAACGGGTCTATCACGTGGAGGACCGGTGCTGCGGGTGCTAGCGGAGCCCGGTCGAGCGGGTCCCGGGCGCAGTTAGCGCCGATCAGCGGCCGATTTTTACGCGGACGCGCCGCGCTCGACCTTTAGGCGTAGAGCGGGTGGACGCGGTCGGGATCAATGCCCAGCTCAGCGATGGCTCGCTTCAGCTCTTCGGGCGTGGACTTGCCGTCGAGGCACAGCGAGTACAGCGCGGCGTAGGCGATGTGCTCGGCGTTGACCTCGAAGTGGATGCGCAGCGCCTCGCGAGTGTCGGATCGGCCGAAGCCATCGGTGCCCAGCACGGTATAGGGCCGGTCGATCCAGCGCGTGATCATGTCCGGAACGGCCTTCATGTAATCCGTGGCGGCGACGATCGGTCCTTCGGTTGGGTCCAGGCATCGGCGCACGTAGGGAATCCGCGGTTCGGCGTCAGGGTGGAGCCGGTTCCAGCGCTCAGCCTCCAGCGCATCGTTGCGCAGCTGCTGGAAGCTCGTGGCGCTCCACACATCGGCCGCCACGCCGTACTTCTCGGACAGCATGTCGCGCGCGGCCAGCGCCTGGAGCAGGATCGGTCCTGATGCCAGGATCTGAACGCGTCGCTCACCGTTCTCGGCTGCGCTGAACCGATACAGGCCGCGGAGCACACCGTCCTCCACGCCGTCAGGCTTGGCCGGCATCGGCCAGTTCTCGTTGTAGAGGGTGACGTAGTAGAACACGTCCTCGCCACGCTCGCCGTACATGCGGTCGATGCCCTCACGCACGACGATGGCGAGCTCATACGCAAAGGCCGGATCATAGGCCACGACGTTCGGGACGGTCGACGCCAGCACGTGCGACTGGCCGTCGTCGTGCTGGAGCCCCTCGCCGGTCAACGTGGTGCGACCCGCCGTGGCGCCCATCATGAAGCCGCGGCCGCGGGCGTCACCGAACGCCCAGATCTGGTCGCCAGTGCGCTGGAAGCCGAACATCGAGTAGAACGTGTAGAACGGGACCATGGGCTCGCCCCAACTGGCGTACGCCGTGCCCGCCGCCTGGAACGAGCTCATCGAGCCGGCCTCGGTGATGCCCTCCTCGAGCAGCTGGCCGTCCTTCTGCTCGATGTAGCTGAGCAGAAGCTCCTTGTCGACCGGCGTGTAGCGCTGGCCGAGCGGGTTGTAGATCCCGACTTCCTTGAACAGCGGGTCCATGCCGAAGGTGCGTGCCTCATCCGGGATGATGGGGACGATGCGGTCTCCGATCTGTGGGTCTCGCACGAGATTCCGGATCAGGCGGCTGAAGGCCATGGTCGTGCTGGCCGGCCGATCGGAGCCCGCGAAGAACGCGCTGAAGGCCCCGTCATCCGCCGCCGGCAGCGGCTTCGCAACGACGGCGCGCCGGGGAACCGAGCCACCCAGCTGACGCCTGCGCTCCATCATGTACTGCATCTCCGGCGCGTCGGCTCCGGGATGGTAGTAGGGAGCCTCCTTGAGCTTGTCGTCCGGGATCGGCAGCTCCAGGCGGTCGCGGAAGATCTTGAGCTCGTCGGCCGTCAGCTTCTTCGCCTGGTGGGTGACGTTGCGGCCCTCGATGCCCGGGCCGAGCGTCCAGCCCTTCACCGTCTTGGCCAGGATCACTGTCGGGGCGCCCTTGTGCTCAACCGCCGCGGCGTAGGCCGCATGCACCTTGCGGTAATCGTGGCCGCCGCGCCGCAGCTTGGCGAGGTCATCGTCCGAAACGTGCTCCACCAGCGCCCGCAGCCTGGGATCGGGGCCGAAGAACTGTGCGCGGATGGTGGCGCCGTCGCTGACCGCCATGCGCTGGTAGTCGCCGTCCAGGGTGTCGTTCATCTTGGCCAGCAGGACGCCGTCCTTGTCGCGCGCCAGCAGGTCGTCCCACTCGCGCGCCCAGATCACCTTGAGCACGTTCCAGCCGGCACCACGGAAGAGGGCCTCCAACTCCTGGATCACCTTCCCGTTGCCACGCACCGGGCCATCCAGCCGCTGTAGGTTGCAGTTGACGACGAAGGTGAGGTTGTCGAGCCCCTCGCGGGCGGCGAGGCTCAATGCGCCGATCGACTCCGGCTCATCCATCTCGCCGTCGCCGAGGTACGCCCACACGCGCGCCCCGCTCGTATCGGCGATGCCGCGGGCGGCCAGGTAGCGGTTGAACCGTGCCTGGTAGACGGCCGCCATCGGTCCCAGGCCCATGCTGACGGTCGGGAATTGCCAGAACTCGGGCATGAGGCGTGGATGGGGATAGCTCGAGAGGCCCCGGTTCGGCGTGAGGGCCTCGCGTCGGAAGTGGTCGAGGTTCTCCTCGTTCAGGCGTCCTTCGAGAAACGCCCGAGCATAAATGCCGGGGGCCGCGTGGCCCTGGAAAAAGATCTGGTCGCCCGGTCCATCGTCCGAGCCGCGGAAGAAGTGGTTGAAGCCGACCTCGTACAGGCTGGCCGCACTGGCATACGTGGACAGATGGCCGCCGATGCCCTCGAACTTCGTGTTTGCTCTCAGCACCATCGCCAGCGCGTTCCAGCGAATCAGGCGGCGAATCTTCAGCTCCATCGCCTCGTCGCCGGGGAAATACGGCTCCTGCTCCGGGCTGATCGTGTTGATGTACCGCGTCTGAGTCAGTGTCGGCAAGCCCACCTGGAGCTGCCGCGCGCGCTTGAGGAGCTTGAAGATGACATAGCGCGCGCGCTCCGGACCCGCAGCCTCGACCAGACCGTCGAGCGACTCCATCCACTCCTGCGTCTCGACCGGATCGATGTCCGGGAGCTGCTGCTTGAACTGGTCGAAGATCTCGTGGTTGGGCTGCTGCATGTCGACCCTATGGTACAGACCGATGCCGGGGAGTGGGGCGCGGCGGTTGGCCGTAGATCGCACGCCGGGCGAGCGAACGGACGAACGAGACGCCCCGATGCGCGTTCGCGCACCCGCTGCGGTGATCAGTTCGCACAGTCAGCGAGCGAACCGACGAACGAGATGACCGATACGCCGAGTCGAGGCGCGTCCCGTCGCCGATTCGCACGCTGACCGTGCGAACTGACAACGGGATGGGTCACCGACCGCTTCCGTAGCGGCCGGTGGCGAGTTCGCACGTTAAGCGAGCGAAACGCGAACGCGAACGCGACGTTCGTCCACCCTCGCGACAGCATCGGCTTGATATCCGGTGGTGGGGCCGGCATGGCATCATCGGGGCCGATGCGCACGATCTACCGCTCTGAACCGCCGTGGCCGCACCGGGTCCTGGTGCTCGGCGGGGGATTCGCCGGCGTGGAGACGGCCAGGCACCTGGAGAGTCTGACGCGGCGACGCGATGACATCGAGATCTGGCTGGTCTGCCGGGAGAACTTCACGCTCTTCACGCCATTGCTGCCGGAGGTGTGCTCCGGCAATCTCGAGGCGCGCCACTGCGTGACCGCACTCCGCGCCCAGTTGCGCCAGCCGAGCAGCTGGGCGGTGACCGCGGAGGTCGAGCACATCGACCTGGATTCGAAGCAGGTGACGGTCATCGGGGGCGACGGCGACCCGCATCGGCTTAACTACGACTCGCTCGTGATCGCGCTCGGTGGTGAGACGGCCACGTTCGGGATCAAGGGGATCGAGGAGTACGCGGTCGGCATGAAGACGCTTGCCGATGCCTTCGCGCTGCGCAACCGGATCATCGAGATGCTCGAGCGAGCCGAGCTCGAGACCGATCCGCACGAGCGGCAGGCGCAGCTCACCTTCGTGGTGGGTGGCGCGGGCTTCAGCGGGGTCGAAACGGCGGGCGAGATCGAGGACTTCATTCGCCGTGTCAGGCAGCGCTTCTACCCCAAGATCGGCCGCGATGAGGTGCGCGCCCACATCGTCGAGCTCAAGGAGCGCGTCCTCCCCGAGATGCCGGTCGAGATGGGCGACTACGCCGCCGCGAGCCTGCGCAAACGCGGGTACGAGATCCACCTCGCCACGCCGATGAAGGAGGTTCGCGCCGATGCGGTCGTCATCGGTGATGGGGAGGTCATCCCGACGAGGACGGTCGTCTGGACCGGGGGCGTGCGGCCGTCGCCGGTGGTGCGAGCGTCCGGCATGGATGTTGACAAGGCGGGGCGCGCCATCACCCAGGCCACCATGCAGACGAGCCGCGCCGGAGTGTGGGCGATTGGCGACTGCGCGCTCATTCCTGATGTGCAGACCGATGGTGGGCACCACGCTCCGACCGCTCAGAACGCGGTGCGCGAGGCGAAGCGGCTGGCTCGCAACATCGTGGCCGGCATCGACCGACAACCCGGGCGCGTGGAGCCGTTCCGCTATCGCACCATCGGAACGCTGGCCAGCATCGGCCACCACACCGGGGTCGGGCTCGTGTTCGGGATCAAGGTGCGTGGGCTGCTGGCCTGGTTCATGTGGCGCGGCTACTACTGGAGCCGTGTACCGGGGATCGGTGGTAAGGCGCGCGTCGCCCTTGATTGGTTCTCGAACGCCCTGTTTGGCTCGGACCCGGTGCAGCTCAAAGTGGACTACGGCGGGACGGGTGGCATGGGCCCGTCCGGGACACGACGACCGGCGGCGCGCCGGACCGACCCGCGCGCCTGACCCGCGTTCGACTGGCGATCGTTCGGCCCGCGTACCGCGCGACCTCGTATCTGCGCGCGGTTTGACCGACATTTCCGTTCGGCCGTGGCACGAAGCCTGTCGTCGCGCGACCTCCACGCTCTGGTGCGTCCGACATTTCGGCCGTTCCCGGCCCGGCGTCCAGCTTGGGCCGGCTCTAGTCGGTATTTCGCACGGCGCCGCGCTCACGCGTTGCGCGGATTCGGCGCTCGGGCCAGCAGGGAACTGACACCTCGGATGAGCCCTGCCGGGCATTCCGCGTGGCGCGATGGTCCCGTACCCTTGACTGGAGCTTGCCCCGGCATCGAGGTAAGCTGCTGAACGATGTCACGAGAAGAGAGGCGCAACTACGAGCGCATGATGCGCAACATGGAGAAGGGGCCAGCGCTGCCGCCGGCCGCCATGGCGCGCGCAGAACGGAATGCCCAGCGACGAGCGGCTCGCGCGACGGTTCCGCCAACCTTTGCCTTCACGCCGCGCTTCATCATCGTCACGATGCTGATTGCCGCGGCCGCGGGATTCGTTGCTTTCAGCCTTCTCTGGCCGAGCATGCCGCTGGCTCTCATCATCGGCTTGATCGTGACCGCCATCGTGCTCGCGATCCAGGTCGGGATCCGGCTCATGAGGCGCCGAGTGGCCGCGCGCTAAGCGGCGTCAGAGCGCTTGACCGGCGGTCCACAATGGCGTGGACAAATCCATCGCTGGGAGACCCGGGCATGAGCGAACATTCCCAAGATGATCACGGTCATGAGCACGCGCACGACCACGATCACGGACACGCTGACGGGGGCGACCACGAGGAGCACGCGACCTTCGCGGAGGGCCAGGAAGAGACGGCCCACACTCTCGAGAAGGACCACCGCGGTGACTTCGCGGAGGGCCAGCAGGTTGGCCACACGAGCGTCCACGACGAGCGGCGCGGCGACTTTGCCGAGGGACAGGAATCCGACGCCGGACATGAGCACGCCGAGGACGATCCCGATTTCGCGCGCGGCCAGGATCACGACCCCACGGATCGGTGAGCCGTCTCGAGCAGCGCCGAAGGAGGTGCACGTCGCCGATCTGATTCGAGGTGCCCCCCGGCTGATCCTCGCGGACGGCCGGTTATTGAGCCACACCGCACCGAGAGGGAACTGGCATGCTGACCGATGGGTTCCAGATCATGATTGCCGAGACGTTCGGCACCGCACTCCTGATCATCCTTGGCGACGGCGTAGTCGCCGGCGTCCTCCTTGCTCGATCCAAAGCCCAGAACGCGGGTTGGATCGTGATCACCACCGGATGGGCACTTGCCGTCGCGGTGGGCGTCTACGCCATCGGGGGATTGACCGGCGCGCACCTCAACCCGGCCGTGACGATCGGCCTGGCGTCGATAGGCTTGACGGAGTGGGGCCTCGTGCCGTGGTACATCGCCGGCGAATTCCTTGGCGCCTTCATCGGCGCGGTGGTCGTATGGCTGCACTACCTGCCGCACTGGCGGGAGACCGAGGACCCGGGGCTCAAGCTCGCGGTCTTCTCGACGGGACCGGCCATCCGCAACACGGCGTCGAACCTGGTCAGCGAGATCATCGGCACATTCATGCTGGTCTTCGGCGTGCTGGCCATCGTGAGCAATGAGCTCGCTCCGGGCTTTGCCGCGCTGCTGGTGGGCTTCCTCGTGTGGGGCATCGGCCTCTCGCTGGGTGGACCGACCGGCTACGCCATCAACCCGGCTCGCGATCTCGGGCCGCGCATCGCGCACGCCATCCTCCCGATTGCCGGCAAGGGTGACTCCGACTGGAGCTACAGCTGGATTCCGGTCGTCGGACCGATCATCGGCGGCATCCTGGGTGCCGTTGCGTACAACGCGGTGTTCACGAATTACCTCATGGCGGCGTAACGGTCTGTTGATGCTCGAACGCGGTGGGCTCGCCCGCCGCGTTTGGATCGGCGCGGCTGAAAGGGCAGGAAGGAGATGACGATCGAATGAAGAAGCTGATGAACGCCGCTGACGACCTCGTCGACGAGGCGCTGGCCGGAATGACGGCCGCGCACGGGGATATGCTGCGGGTGATCGAGCCGAACGTCGTGGTGCGCGTCGACGCGCCACGGCAGGGCAAGGTGGGGGTGATCTCCGGTGGCGGGTCGGGGCATGAGCCGATGCACGGTGGGTTTGTCGGGCTGGGCATGCTCGATGCGGCCTGTCCGGGCGCCGTCTTCACGTCGCCGGTGCCGGACCAGATGCTGGCCGCCACCAAGGCGGTCGATGGCGGTGCGGGCGTGCTTCACATCGTCAAGAACTACACCGGCGACATCATGAACTTCGAGCTCGCAGCCGAGCTTGCGCAGGGCGAGGGGATCGAAGTCACCAGCGTCGTGATCGCCGACGACGTCGCCGTCAAGGACAGTCTCTACACAGCCGGCCGTCGTGGCGTGGGCGGAACGGTGCTGGCGGAGAAGATCGTCGGCGCGGCGGCGGAGGAGGGGCAGGACCTCGCCGCGGTGACGGCCCTGTGCCAGCGCGTGCAGGACAACGTGCGCAGCATGGGCATCGCGCTCACCAGCTGCTCGGTGCCGGCGGCGGGCAAGCCGACGTTCGAGCTCGGTGACGACGAGATGGAGGTCGGCGTCGGGATCCATGGAGAACCTGGACGCGAGCGTCGCAAGCTGGCCAGCGCGGACGAAATAACGGATGTGCTCCTGACGCCGATCCTGGACGACCTGCCGTTCAGCTCTGGAGACAGGGTTTTGGCGTTCGTCAACGGCATGGGCGGGACACCGCTCATCGAGCTGTACGTCGTCTACAACAAGGTCGCGCAGATGTGTGCCGACCGTGGCCTGACCATTGACCGCAACCTGGTCGGCAGCTATATCACCTCGCTCGAGATGGCCGGCTGTTCGATCACCCTGCTCAAGCTTGACGACGAGATGACCCGCCTCTGGGACGCGCCGGTCAACACCGCCGCCCTGCGCTGGGGCGTATGACCTTCATGCGCCGATGAGCACGTTCGACGGTCCGGCCATGCGACGGTTCCTGGAGCTGTTCGCGGACCGTCTTCACGAGGGCCGCGACGAGCTGACCCAGCTCGACTCGGCCATTGGCGATGCCGACCATGGCATCAACATGGACCGTGGTTTCAGCGCGGTGCGTGCCAAGCTCGACGACCTTGCCGTGGCCGATCTCGGCGGGTTCGCCAAGGGGGTCGGGATGACCCTCATCTCGACCGTCGGCGGTGCATCCGGGCCGCTCTACGGCACGTTCTTCCTGCGCCTCGCGACCGCGTTTGGCGACCGCGCCAGCGTGACGACCGAGGAACTCGGACAGGCGCTCCGCGCAGGGCTCGACGGCGTCCGACAGCGCGGCAAGGCGGAGCTCGACGACAAGACGATGGTCGATGCCATGTCTCCGGCCGTCGATGCATTCGAGGCGGCGTCGGGCGACGGCATCAGCGCCGCGCTCGCTGCCGCCGCATCGGCCGCTGCCGAGGGGCGTGATCGGATCACGCCCCTCGTGGCGCGCAAGGGTCGCGCAAGCTATCTCGGGGAGCGTGCCGCGAATCACCAGGATCCCGGCGCGACTTCGACCACCATCCTGTTCGAATCTCTCCGGGACTCGGTCGCGGAGAGCTGATCGACGACATCTGACCACCGTCCGACCACCGTAAGAAAGGCAGCGATCGACATGGGCAAGTACGTTCTCGCTCTCGACCAGGGCACGACCTCAAGTCGAGCGATTCTCTTCAACGCAGATGGCACCATCCACAAGACCGCCAACCAGGAATTCCCACAGATTTTCCCTTCGCCCGGCCATGTCGAGCACGATCCGGAGGCGATCTGGGACTCGCAGCTGGCCGTTGCCAAGCAGGTCGTCGCCGATGCGGGCGCCTCGCCCGATGACATCGCCGCCATCGGCATCACCAACCAGCGCGAGACGGCCGTCGTCTGGGACAAGAACACTGGAAAGCCTGTCCAGAATGCGATCGTCTGGCAGAGCCGCATCACGGCCGGCTATTGCGACGAGCTGAAGGCTGCCGGGCACGAGAAGATGTTCCGCGAGCGGACAGGCTTGCCAATCGACGCCTACTTCACGGGCACGAAGATTCGCCACATTCTCCAGAACAATCCCGGCGCGCAGGAAAAGGCGGAGGCGGGCGAGCTCCTCGCGGGAACTGTCGATAGCTTCCTGATCTGGCGATTGACCGAGGGCCGGGTCCACGTCTCCGACTACACGAACTGCAGCCGAACGTTGCTCTTCGACATCCACAAGCTCGACTGGGACGACGAGCTGCTCGGGATCATGGGCGTCCCGCGCTTGATGATGCCGGAGCCGCGACCCTCGAGCGAGGTGTACGGCGAGACGACTCTGCTGGGCGGCACGCTGAAGATCGCAGGGTGCGCCGGAGATCAGCAGGCGGCGACCTTCGGGCAGGCCTGCTTCGAGCCCGGCATGGCGAAGCAGACGTATGGCACCGGGGCCTTCATGCTCATCAACACCGGCGAGGAAGCGGTGCCGAGCGAGAACGGCCTGCTGACCACCATCGCGTGGGGCTACGACGGCAAGGTGATCTACGCGCTCGAGGGCTCGGTCTTCGTCGCCGGCGCGGCCGTCCAGTGGATCCGTGACGGCCTCAAGGTGATCACCAACTCGGCCGACGTCGAGAATCTGGCGGGCAAGGTATCCGATACCGACGGCGTGTACATGGTGCCCGCCTTCGTTGGCCTCGGGGCGCCGTACTGGGATCAGTATGCTCGCGGCGCGATCGTGGGTCTCACCCGTGGCTCGACGATCGAGCACATTGCGCGTGCCACGGTCGATTCGATGGCATACCAGACGCGCGAAGTGCTGGAGGCGATGCAGGCCGACTCGGGCGTCACGCTCAAGGAACTCAAGGTCGACGGCGGCGCGGTCGTCAATAACGACCTCATGCAGTTCCAGGCCGATATCCTCGGCGTCGCGGTCGAGCGGCCGGAGGTCGCGGAGACGACGGCGCTCGGTGCGGCCTACCTGGCGGGGCTGGCGGTCGGATTCTGGAAGGACACCGGGGACGTCACCAAGAACTGGGCGCTGGATCGACGCTTCGAGCCGCAGATGGATGAGGAGAAGCGTGAGAAGCTGTTCCGCGGTTGGAAGAAGGCCGTGCAGCGCACGCTCGACTGGGAAGAGCACTAGGAGCCTTGCGGGCCCCGGAGTATATACGTATATACTTCCGGGCTCAACACCCATGACCGATGACACGCAGGCCGCGGTCGGCATCGTGGTCGTTTCCCACTCCGCGGAGGTGGCCGATGCCACCGTGCAGCTGGTCGCGCGCCTGGCGAACATTGGGGCCGATGGCCCCCTCCTCGTGGCGGCCGGTGGCCTCGAGGACGGAAGCATCGGCACCGATGCGACCCGCATTGCCGATGCGCTGGTCGCGGCCGACGCCGGGGCCGGCGTCGTCGTCTTGGCCGACCTGGGGAGTGCCGTCCTCGCCACCGCGACGGCGATCGAGGAGCTGCTCGAACCGGACCTGGCCGCTCGCGTGCGCATCTCGGGCGGCCCGCTCGTGGAGGGCGCCTTTGTGGCCGCGGTGCAGGCGTCTGCGGGTAACGGGCTCGACGGCGTGCTCGCCGCGGCAGACGAGGCGGCATCGATGAACAAGCTCGAAGGGCGCTGATGGGGCTGCTGCTCGCCGCCTTCCTCGGATATCTGCTCGGCGCCATTCCGTTCGGCCTCATCATCGGGAGGTTGACGAAGGGGATCGACCTGCGCGAGCACGGGTCGCACCGCACCGGCGCAACGAACGCGCTGCGGACGCTCGGGACCCGAGCTGCGGCCGCGGTCTTCGTCCTGGATGTCGCGAAAGGCGTCGCAGCCGTGCTCCTCGCGCGGCTCTTCCTCGCCGATGACCCGCTTGTCGAATGGGCCGCCGCCGTCGCCGGTTTCGCCGCCATCGTCGGTCACAACTGGTCGCTCTTCATAGGCTTCAGCGGCGGGCGGGGCGTGTCGACCACGGCCGGTGCCCTGGGCGCCATGAGCATCTGGACCTTCATCGTCCTTGTGCCGATCGTGGCCGGCATGATCTGGCGCTCCCGCTACGTGTCGCTGGGCTCGATCACCGGTGCGCTCGTGGCGCCGATCATCACCGCGTTCCTGGCTGTCATCGGCGCGGCGACCGTTCCGGCGGTCGTGTATGCGCTGGCGTCAGGGTTCCTGGTGACGGTTGCGCATGCCGACAATATCGGTCGTCTGCGTGCCGGGACCGAACGCAAGCTCGGTCAGAAGGAGGCTGCAGAGTCAGGTGGCTGACGCCGAGCTCGAGGTCCGCAACCCGTCGGGCCTGCACGCGCGTCCGGCGGCCACGTTCGTGCGCGCGTCCAGCGCGTTTGCTGCCGAAATCATGGTCACGAACCTGACGCGTGACGGTGCGAAGGCTGCGAGCGCGAAGAGCGTGCTCGGCGTCATGGGGCTGGCGGTGGCCCGTGGTCATCGCATCCGGATCGTCGCCGACGGCGCCGACGCGGACGAGGCGGTCACGCATCTGACCGAGCTTGTCGCCTCCGGCCTCGGCGAAGCGATCGATGGCGCATGACCCGCGAGCTGCGAGGCACTCCGGCCGCTCCTGGCGCAGCGGTTGCCGCGCCGTGGATCTACCGCGCGGCGGAGGTCGGAACGCAGGCCGGCCTGTCGCTCGATGAGGCATCGACCGCAGCGGTGGCCGAGATCGACGCCCTCGGGCGCCGGCTGCGGGCGCTCGGGCGCGAGGCAGAGGCGGAGATCATGGACGCACAGACCATGATGGCCGCGGATCCGGAGCTGCATGGCGCGGCCGCCAAACTGGCCGCCAACGGAGTGCGTCCCGCGGATGCGATCGTTGCGGCCGGCGAGGAGGTGGCGTTGCAGTTCGAGGCGATCGGCGACGAGTTCCTGGCGGCCCGCGGTGCCGACGTCCGCGACGTCACAGCGCGTATCGCGCGCATCATGACCGGCGGTGTCGCGCCGCGCCTCGAGCAGCGATCGGTGGTCGTGGGGGTCGACCTGCCGCCGTCGGTCACGGTCGAGCTCGATCGAGCACTTCTCGCCGGGATCGCGCTTGAACGTGGTTCACGGACCTCGCACGCCGCGATCCTCTCGCGCTCGCTCGGCATTCCGGCGGTGGTAGGGGTCGCGGGCGTATGCGAAGCCGCCCGGACCGCGAAGGCAGTGGGGATCGACGGCGGCGTCGGCGTCGTGCACCTCGATCCCGATGCCGGCACGACGGAGCGTCTGGCGTCGGACGCGACCGCTGCCGGCGAACGCGCCCGGGCCGACGCCGGGCTGGCGACGATCCGGCTGGCCACGGCGGACGGGCATCGGGTGACGTGCGCGGCGAATATCGGCGAACCGGGGGAGGCCGCTACCGCGTTCACCTCCGGGGCGGAGGCGATCGGCCTGTTTCGGACCGAGTTTGCCTTCGCAGGCCGCGCGACCGCCCCCGACGCGGCGACCCAGGCCGCGGCCTACGCCGATGTCCTGCGTTCGGCCGACGGCAAGGAGGTCGTCTTTCGGCTGGCCGATATCGGCGGCGACAAGCCGATTGCGTACCTGCCAATCGAGCCGGAGGCAAACCCATTCCTTGGCGTTCGCGCGATCCGCCTGGCCGAGCGCCATCCCGATCTGCTCCCGACCCAGTTGCGCGCCATCCTCCGGGCGTCGGCGGACACCGGACAGCAGGCGTCGATCATGGCGCCGATGGTTGCCGACGAGGCGGATGTCGACCTCGTCCTGCGTCTCGTCGCGGACGCGCGCGCCGCCGTACCTGACGCGCCCACCCCGCGAGTCGGCATCATGGTCGAGATTCCGTCGGCGGTCCTGCTGGCCGACCGCCTTGCCACGCGCGTGGAGTTCATGAGCATCGGAACGAACGACCTGACGCAATACCTGCTCGCGGCCGACCGCTCGAATGCGGCACTTGCCGCTCGGCAGGACCCGCTCCACCCCGTGGTGCTGCGGGCGATCGCTCGCGTGGTGGAGGCCGCGGCCGGTGCGAGCTGCGCGGTGGCCGTCTGCGGCGAGATGGCCGGTGATCCGGCCGGCGCGCTGCTGCTCGTCGGACTCGGTGTCGACGAGCTGAGCATGGAGTGGCGTGCTTTCGGTCCCGTCAAGCGCGCGATCAGCGCGCGGCGTCTGCCGGCGTTGGTCGCGCTGGCCACGAACGCGCAGCAGCTCTCGACCGCCGCCGAGGTCCGCCGCGCCGTGGAGACCTCAGCATGACCGTTGATCGGCAGCCGCCCCGCATCGGCTCATTGGCGAACCTGCTGGGGATTGCCCGGATCGTGGCCACCCCGATCATCATCGCCCTCGTCCTGGTCGGCAGCCCCGGGCTCGGGATCATCGCCGTCGTGCTCTTCTTCCTGGCCGGCATGACCGATTTCTTCGACGGTTGGGTGGCTCGGGCTCGCGGCGAGGTGTCGCCGCTCGGCGTCTTCATGGACCTCACAGCCGACAAGGTGCTCGTCGGCGGCGTCCTGGTCGCGATGGTCGAGGTGGACCTTCTGCCGACCTGGATCGTCGCCACCATCCTGGTGCGAGAGCTCGTCGTCGGTGGCGTGCGTCAGATGGCAGCGGCCGAGAATGTCGTCATCGCGGCCAAGCCGCTCGGCAAGGCGAAGACGCTGACCACGCTGCTTGGGATGGGGGCCCTGCTCATCGCGTATGACGCGCTGACCGGCGGGCCGCTGGCGGCGACCGGGATCGGTGAGGGTGTCGAGTTCATCGGCTTCTTTTTGATGGTCGTCGCCACGGCACTCACCGTCGTCTCCGGCTGGGATTACCTTCGCGGCGCGCTGCCGTTGTTGCGGGGTCAGCGGGGGTGACCTCAGCCGCCGAGGTGGACGTGGTCGTCATCGGTGGCGGCGCCACCGGGGCGGGCGTGCTGCGCGACCTGGCCATGCGCGGTATCTCCGCCCTCCTCGTCGAGCGTGGCGACTTCACGTCCGGCACGAGCGGGCGCTACCACGGCCTCCTGCACTCCGGCGCCCGCTACGTGGAGAGCGACCCGATCTCGGCGCGCCACTGCATCGAGGAGAACGCCGTGCTGCGCCGGATCGCGCCGGCCACCATCGAGCCGACCGGCGGGTACTTCGTCGCCACGCCCGACGATCCAGACGACTACCTTGAGCACTTCCCGGCGGCATGTGCGGCGGCGGGCGTCGAGGCTGAGCCGGTTGGCCTCGACGAGCTGTTTCGGGCCGAGCCGCTCCTATCGCGCGACATTCGTGCCGCCTACCGCGTGCCGGATGCCTCGCTCGAGCCATGGGAGCTCGTCGATGCCAACCTTGCCAGCGCGCGCGAGCACGGTGCCGAGGCGCGTCGCTATACCGCGGTGATCGGCTTCGAGCGCTCGACCGATGGCGCGGTGACGGCCGTCCGGGTGCGAGACGAACGCAGCGGAGAGGTGTCTACGATCGCCTGCCGAGCGGTGGTCTCGGCGGCCGGCGCATGGGCCGGCAAGGTCGCGCAACTGGCGGGCGCGACGCTCGCCATGAGCCCGGGCAAGGGATCGATGCTCATCCTCAACCGTCGTATGACGAGCGCGGTGATCAACCGGCTGGCGCCGCCCGGCGACGGCGACATTCTTGTGCCGGTGCACACGGTCTGTATCCTCGGCACGACGGATATCACCGTGCCGGATCCCGACGACGTCCACGTCACCGGCGACGAAGTCGATCAGCTCCTGGCCGATGGCGAGCGGCTGGTGCCGGGGATCAGCAATGCCCGTGTGCTGCGCGCATACGCCGGCTCACGCCCGCTGTACGACGCCTCCGACCTCGACGATTCGCATCACGACGAGTCGCGTGATATCAGCCGCGCGCATCACGTGATCGATCATGGGCGTCGCGACGAGGTCGGTGGCTTGTGGAGCATCGTCGGCGGAAAGCTCACGACCTACCGGCTCATGGCTCGCGACACCGTGGACGCCGTGGCCGCGTCGCTCGGCGTCGAGACCGCATGTCGAACGGCGGACGAGCCGCTTCCGGCGCCCGCGACCGGCACGCCGTACTGGCTGGGCGACCGCCTGGCGGCACTGGAGGCGGAGGGCGGTGGCAACGCCGACCTGATCTGCGAATGCGAGCTTGTCACGCAGCAACGCCTGAACCATGCCCTTGACCAGCGAGGTGATTCGTCGCTGGACGACCTTCGACGCACGACGCGGCTGGGAATGGGTCCCTGCCAGGGCGCCTTCTGCATGCCGCGCGCAGCCGCTGTGCTCGACTCCCGGCGCCCGGGTGCCGCGAACGCATCGTTGCGAGGCTTCATGGCCGAGCGCTTCCGCGGCACGCGCTCGATCGCCTGGGGCGACCAGCTCGCCGAGCTATGGCTCACCGCCGGCATCTTCCGCGGCACGCTCGCCGTCGGCGATTTTGCCGATCCGCCTGAAGTCGCGTCGGGGGCCGAGCGTGCCACGAGCTGACGTCGTCGTCATCGGTGCAGGCCTGGCCGGCCTGTCGTGCGCCGCCGAGCTCGCCGAACGCGGCGCCAGCGTCTTTCTGGCCGCAAAGGGCATGGCGACGACGCATTGGACGCACGGGGGACTCGACATTGCGGCGCCGGCCGGCGCGCAATCGTCGCGCGACGGCATCCGGCTCCTCGCCTCGATAGCTGGCCATCCATATCAAACCCTTGAAGCCGATGCCGACCCTGCCACGGCCGCGCACCTCGCTCGGATGGCCGCTACCGGGCTTCCGCATGCCGGGGCGCTCGATGACCCGCTCATGTTGGTTCCCACGGCGATCGGTGCGCTGCGGCCGGCCGCCCTCCTGCCGTCGGCCCAGGCCGCAGCGCTTGAGTCCTGGGATGGCGTGGGCCTGCTTCTCGTGGGTTTCGCGCGATACCGCGATGCCTGGGCGTCGTACGCCGCTCGTAACCTGCAGCACGCCGCGTGGCCGGGCGGGCCAGCCCAGATCCACGCCGTTGACGCCGAACTGCCAGGTTTGGATCGGTTGCACAACCTGGCGCCGCACATCCTCGCCAGGCTGTTCGAGGATGCGGCTTGGCGCAGGCGAGCCCTGTCGGCCATGGCCGATGCGCTCCCCGCGGGAGCATGGCGCATCGGCCTGCCGGCGGTGCTCGGGCTGGATACCCATGCCGAGGTGCATGCCGAGACCGAGCTTGCGCTCGGCCATCGGGTCTTCGAAGTGGCGAGCCTGCCGCCGTCAGTGCCCGGTCTGCGTCTGTTCGAGGCGTTCCGTCGCCGCATCTTGAGTGGTGGGGGACGGATCCAGATCGGCTTCGATGTCGTCGAGGTCGAACGCCACGCCAACAGGATCATCGCGATCCATACGGAAGCTGCCGCGCGCACGCTGCGCATCGGCGGCGACGCGTTCGTCCTGGCCACCGGAGGGATCGGAGGTGCCGGCATCCGTGCACACCATGACGGCACGCTCCACGAGCGCGTCTTCGGTCTGCCGGTCATCGCCCCGCCGCGTGAGGACTGGTTCAGCGACGATCCGCTGCGACCGCACCCGCTCGAGGCTGCCGGCATCGAGGTGAATGCCTCTATGGGGCCGGCCGAGCTGGAGAACGTGCGGGTCATCGGCTCGGCGCTCCCGGGAATGCACTACCTCGATGAGCGGTGTGGCGACGGGGTGGCGCTGGCGAGCGCCCACCGTGCAGCTCGCTCCCTTGCGGCGGCCGGGGCAGTGGCCGCATGACCTTCCATGACGCTTCCGCTCGCGAGTGTCCGCCATTCAGCACCGATGCGTGTATCAAGTGCAACGTGTGCACAACCGTCTGCCCGGTCGCGCGGGTCACCGATGAGTTTCCGGGACCGAAATACGTCGGCCCCCAGGCGCAGCGCTTCCGCACGCCCGGCGTCGGGTCGGATGCCCCGGATCGCAGCGTCGACCTCTGCTCCGGCTGCGGGATCTGCACCCGCGCCTGTCCGGCCGGCGTGCTCATTGCCGAAACGAACAACCGCGCGCGGGCTGGAATCGTGGAGGAGCGCGGGTCGAGCCTGCGCAACCGGATCATCAGCGACACCGACCTCATCGCGCGTTTCGGCGTTCCGCTTTCGCTTCTCGCTAACATCGGTCTGCGCAGTCGGCCGTTGCGCTGGATCGGCGAGAAGACTCTGGGGGTGCACCGTCGAGGTCCGCTGACCACCTTCGCGCGCCGCACGTTCTCTTCCTGGTGGAAGCGGCGTCGTGGCGCGACAACCTTGCCTACGACGGGCGACGCGTCCAGGACCGTCGTGTATTTCCACGGCTGCGCGGTCAACGCCTTCGAGCCCGACCTGGGCCGAGATGCCGTCGAGATCCTGGAGCGCAACGGGTTCACCGTCATCGTGCCGCGCCAGGAGTGCTGCGGCCTGCCGTTCATCTCGAACGGCCTCTATGGGCAGGCGCGCGAGAAGGCCCGGCGCAACCTGGCGTCGCTCGCCGGTTTCGCGAACGCCGGCTACCGCATTGTCGGCACTTCGACCTCCTGCACGCATGCGCTGAAGGCCGAGTACCGAGATATGCTCGACCTATCCGACGCCGATGCCACCGCCGTGGCCGATGCGACCTGGGACATCTGCGAGTTCTTGCTGGACCTCCACGACCGCGGCGAATTGGACGTTGGCTTTGCGCCGATGGTCGAGCCGCTGCCGTACCACCCGCCCTGCCAGCTCAAGTCCCACGGGATCGGAACGCCGGCGATGGACCTCTTTTCTTTGGTCCCCGGCCTGCGAGCGGTCGACTCTGATCACGATTGCTGTGGAGCGGCCGGCACATATGGCCTGAAGGTCGAACGATGGCAGATTGCGCAGGACGTCGGCGCGCCGCTGTTCGCTGCCGTGCGATCCTCGGGCGCTGCACGGGCCGCCTGTGATTCGGAAACCTGCCGCTGGCAGATCGAGCAGTCGTCGGGCGTGCCGACGGTCCACCCCATCACCATCCTCGCCGAGTCCTACCGCCGCGCGGATGCGGGCGTCGAGGAGTCCTGGCGCCGGATCGTCTGAGGCCGATGTTTCTGGCCCTATTCGTAACCGAATGCGTTACAAATGACCTGGATAGCGCCAATGACGTTGGCGTATGAGAGAAAGCGGCGCCTGGCACCACGTAGGCTTACTTGATGAGCTTGCGCTCCATCTGACGCATCGCGATCCAGAGGCAGACAGCGAAGAAGACCACCAGGTAAAGCAGGTCCCACACCTGCCCGATGCCGAGGATGCCGGTCGAGAGGCCGCGAATCAGGTTGATGCCGTGGTAGAGCGGCGTGAGCTGGATGATGCTGACCAGCCAGTCGGGGAGGACCGACTCGATCGGGAAGAAGGTGCCGCTGAACAGGAACATCGGCATCACGATCAGGCCCATCGGCACGTCAAAGTCGTTCACCGTCCGCAAGAAGGACGTGCCAGCCAATCCGGCGGCGGCGAACGAGGCCGCTACCAGAAGCGCGGCCGGGACCATGAGCACGCCCCACGGGGACAGGATCAGGCCCATCAGCAGCATGATCACGAACATGGCGACCGCGTACAGGGCGGCGCGGATCAGCGCCCACAGCATCTCGCCGATCGCGATCTCGGTGATTCCCATCGGCGTGGCGAGCACGCCGTCATACGTCTTCGCGTAGTTGAGCTTGAAGAAGACGTTGAAGATCGTCTCGAAGACGGCGCCGTTCATCGCCGCGGTGGCCACCAGCGCCGGTGCCACGAACGCCGCGTACGGGACGACCTGGCCGTTTGCCAGGGGCACCTCGCGAATGATGGCGCCCAGCCCAAGACCGATCCCGACCAGGTAGAAGATCGGCTCGAAGACACCCGACAGGATGATGATCCACTGGTGGCGGTAGACCATGATGTTGCGCTCGACCAGGCGCCGCGAGCGCCAGACGCGGGCCCAGGCGGTTGCCAGTGCACCGGGGGTGGAGGCGCGTTGGGTGAGGGTCGTCATCGGGCTGTAGGAAGCGCGAAATGTAGAGGCATATCTTCGGCGAGCCGCAGGGTGCTATCGCGCGCCATCAGCCGGCCATTCGTCGGGTGAGCGTGCGCTCGGCGAACCAGGCACCGATGGCGAACATGACCAGCAGGTAGGCGAGGTGAAGTGGCGCCGTCGCCGGATTCAGTTGATCCAGGATGGAACCGCGGATCAACTCGACGCCGTGGAAGAGCGGCGTCGCCCAGGCGACGACGCGAAGCGGCTCCGGCAGATTGGTGAGCGGGAAGAACGTACCGCTGAACAGGAAGAGGGGGTTGATGACGAATCGGAAGATGGCGCTGAACCCGACATCGTTCTTCTGCGTCGCGGTGAACGCGATCAGACAGGCGGAAAAAGCGACGCCCACCAGGGTTGCGAAGGGAATGGCCAGGATCGCGAGCGGCGTACGCACGATGCCGAACAGCGTGAGCACGACCAGGAAGACAGCCGCCAATGAGCCGATGCGGAATGCCGTCCAGGCGAGCTCGCCGCCCACGATGCTGCGGATTCCGACCGGGGTCGAGAGCATGGCCTCGTAGTTTCGGCCCCACATGATCTTGTTCATGATCGGGTAG
>JALZJE010000265.1 GCA_030859955.1 Chloroflexota bacterium
GGAACGCGTTAGCGTTTCTCTTCTCCGGCGCGCTCATCCTGGCTGCGTGTGGTACGCAGACCCCGGGTGATTCCGTCGCGGAATCCGATGCACCTGCTTCGCAGGAGCCGGCTTCGCAGGAGCCTGGTACATCGGCTGAACCAACCGAGTCGGAAGGGGCTCAGGGCACCGGTACGATCACGTACGCGATCGACGGTGGGCTGACCACTCTTTCGAACGCACTCAGCGATGTTCCGACCGGCGAGGCGTTCGGATTCCTCGGCGCCGCGTTGTATCAGTACGACGCAACGCTGACCCCCGTTCCGGATCTCGCCGCGGACCTGTGCGAAGTCGAGGACGACGTCGTCTGGACCTGCACGCTCACCGAGGCGACCTTCCACAACGGCGATCCGGTGACCGCCGCCGACGTGGCGTTCACCTACGAGATCGCCCAGAGCGCGAATTGCCGGTTCAACCCGTCAGTCTGCCTGGCGCCGTTCCTCGAGTCGGTGGAGGCGGTCGATGAGACGACCGTCGAATTCACCCTGCTCGAGGCCTACGCGCCGTTCGCCACGGTCATCCTGCCGGGCATCGCCATCGACTCGGAGGCCGTCGTCACGGCTGCCTACGACGAGTTCGTCGGCGCTGCCGAGGGTGCGGATCCGGCCGAGGTGAGCGCCGCTTCTGACGCAGTCACCATGGCCACCGTGGGGCCGGACCCGGAGGACACCGAATTCGAGGCCGATCCTGCCGAGTGCGAGACCGCCGCCACCGACGCGGAAGCGGCACTCGAGAGCGGCGAGGTCGAGCTCCCGAGCCGTGACACCTTCAACACTGGCGGCGAGAACGCGGACGAGTTCGATCCGTGCGCCTACGCCACCGCGCTGGGCGACCTGCTCAGCCAGCTCACCACGGCGCTTGAGGAGGAGGGCATCGACGCGATCGCCGCGGTCTATCCGCTCCTCTCGTTCAACAGCGAGCCGGTCCAGGCCGGTCCGTTCATGTGCGAGCCGGGCTGCCTGTCCCCGGGCGAGAACCTGACCCTCACCGCCTTCCCGGACTATCACGGCGGCGCTCCGGAAACGGAGACCATCGTGATGCCGATCATCACCGACGAGATCCAGATCGGTAACGCCATCCAGGCTGGCCAGGTCGACTGGCACTACTCGATCCCGTCGGACGTGTTCTCCGCCCTCGAGGGCGACGAGAATCTCCAGTTCGCCACGTATCCGGACTTCGGATACTTCAGCCTCCAGTACAACCTGCGTGAGGGCCAGCTCTTCGCTGACCTTGGCGCTCGCAAGGCAGTGCAGTACTGCATCGACAAGGTCGAGACGGTCGAGGCGGCCACCGATGGCCAGGGCATCGCGGTCGAGGCGGACATCCCGCCCGCATCGTGGGCCTTCAACCCGGATCTTGAGACCGTGGATCGCGACGTCCCGACCGCCATCGGCTTCCTCGAGGATGCCGGATGGACCGTTGAGGTCGACGGCGAGGGCAATGCGACCGGACCCGCGACGCGCGGTGACGAGACCTTCAGCACGGAGATCTACGTCCGAGCTGGTCAGCCCGAGCGCATTCGGTTCATGCAGCTGCTGAAGGACCAGGTCGTCGATTGCGGCATGGAGATCGAGGTCATCGAAGGTGACTTCGCGACCGTGCTGCTTCCGCTCCTGACCTTCCCCCACATTCCGCCGAATGCGGATGGTCCGTACGACGCCTACTTCGGTGGGTGGAGCACCGGACTTGATCCCGATCCGTTCGCACTGTTCCATTCGACCCAGTGCACCACGGAAGAGGATCCGGAGCTGTACAACTACGTCTGCTTCCAGAACGACGCGGCGGATGAGCTGATCGATCAGGGCTTGGTCGTGAGTGACCAGGAGGAGCGAGCAGCCATCTACCAGGAGTTCGAGCAGATCATCTACGACGAGCAGCCGTACCTGTTCGCATGGTCCGATACCGCCCGCGAGGCGATCAACGTGAACATGCAGAGCACGGCCGGCGAGCTCGAGCTCGAATCCCCACTGTGGGATTGGCAGATCGAGACACTGTTCATCGCCGAGTAGCCGGCCCAGCCGGACACTCGAACGCGATCTGAACGCTTGCCGCTGGTGGCACCTCCGGGTGCCACCAGCGGCACACCTCTCATTCAGGGCCCACAATGGGCTCCCGTCTGGCACAATCCCGTTCACGCTGGACCACATGACGGCAACCGAGCGTGCTGGTTACCTCGGATACAGGGAGCAGGGGCGCATCGATCATGGCAACCTACATCCTTCGCCGAACACTCCAGTCGATCCCCATCCTGTTCGGGGTGGCCCTCGTCAGCTTCGCCATCATCCAGTTGGCGCCCGGTAGCCCGATCGACCGGTTCCGCACGCCCAACGTCCGTCCCGAGACGCTCGAGAACCTCATCCGCCTGTACGGCCTCGACAAGCCGGTGCACGAGCAGTTCGTCAGTTGGTTTACCGCGTTCGTCCAGTTCTGGCGCACCGAGGCCTGGGGCTACAGCCTGGTCGACGGCCGATCAGTGCGTGACACGATCGTCGACCGCATGCCGGCAACGCTCCTCCTCGGAGGAACCGCGCTGCTGGTGACCATCATCCTCGCCGTCCCGATCGGTATCCTGGCCGCCGTGCGGCAGTACAGCTGGGCCGACAAGGCGATCACCACCTTCGCGACCGTCGGCTACGCCATTCCATCATTTCTGCTCGGCCTCTACATCGCCTATCTCGGAACCGTCGTCTTCCGGGGCGCGTTCCCGAGCTTCGGCATGGTCAGCCTGCCCGGATCGGAGGGGCGAGGAACCCCCCTCGACATTGCGTGGCACATGGTGCTTCCCGTCACCTCCCTGGCGATCCAGCAGATTGCCGGCTGGAGCCGATATGTGCGCGCCAAGATGCTCGAGGTGCTGAACCAGGATTACGTCCGCACGGCAAAGGCCAAGGGTCTGAGCGCGACCAAGGTCACGTACAAGCACGCCCTGCGCAACGCCCTCATCCCGGTGATCACCCTCTTTGGCCTGACCTTGCCCGGCCTGCTCGCCGGAGCGGTCATCACCGAATCGATCTTCAGCTGGCCGGGGCTCGGCCTTCTCGGGCTGACCGCGGTTCAGAACCGCGATTACCCGATGGTGCTTGCCTTCGTGATGGTCGGCGGCTTCGGCGTGGTGCTCGGCAATCTCCTCGCCGACGTCCTGTATGGCGTGGTCGACCCCCGCATCAAGTACTAGAGGCGTCAGCGATGGTGAGCGATACGACCGCAGCCGAGATCGAACGGCGCCGAGCCGAGGAGGCGGAGGCCGAGTCGGCCGAGATCGACCGCACGCCGGTGCGGACCTACTGGCAGCTGGTCCGTCAGCGCTTCATGAAGCATCGGCTGGCGGTCTTCGCCGTCATCGTACTCATCGTGCTCGCCTCCTACGCCATCATCGTCCCGACCGTCACGGGCGACGCCTGGCAAAAGACGCACCTCTTCGTCCGCGATGCTCCGCCAGAGCTGTTCGACGAGGATGGCGAGTTCACGTTCGCCATTCTCGGGTACAACGAGATCGGCCAGAACCTGTTCGCGCGACTCGGCAAGGCGACGCAGACCTCGTTGACCATCGGTCTGGCTGCGGTCGTGATCATCGTGGTCATCGGCATCTTCATCGGCTCCATCGCCGGCTACGTCGGAGGCTGGCTGGACAACGTGCTGATGCGCTTCGTCGACATCATGCTCAGCCTGCCCGGGCTGTTCGTGATCCTGATGATCACGGCCTTCTTCGGGCAGGGCAACGTGTGGGTGATCGTGTTCGCCATCGGCTTGACCGGTTGGACAACCGCCGCGCGCCTTGTCCGGGCAGAGTTCCTCAGCCTGCGAGACGTGGACTACGTGCAGGCGGCCCGTGCTCTCGGGGCGTCGCCGCAGCGGATCATCCTGCGCCACATGCTGCCGCCCGCCATGGCTCCCATCGTCGTCGCGGCGACCCTGGGCATCGCCGATTCGGTCGTCGTCGAGTCGGCGCTCAGCTTCCTGGGCTTCGGGATCGGCGGCGAAGGGGCCAGCCTGGGCACCATGCTCCAGAACGCACAGAACTACTTCTTCTCCGGGCCGCTCAAGGTCGTCTACCCTGGGCTGATCCTGATCCTCATCGTGCTGTCGGCCAGCTTCCTCGGTGACGGGTTGCGCGACGCCCTCGATCCTCGTCAGCGGGTCGACAAGTGACCGTCTCCGAACGGCACGTCGGGCCACTGCTCGAGGTCAAGGGAATCAAGACGCACTTCTTCACCCAGGACGGGGTGGTGAAGGCGGTCGACGACATCACATTCGCGATCGGGCACGGGCAGACGCTGGGCGTGGTCGGGGAGTCCGGCTGCGGGAAGAGCATCA
>JALZJE010000314.1 GCA_030859955.1 Chloroflexota bacterium
GTCCACTACCACCTGCCGCGGCGGTTCGGCAGCGTCCACCTCATCGAGCGGGTGACACTCCACGAACCGGAGCGGATCGAGTTCGAGCTGCTCCACGGGCCGTTGGATCG
This sequence comes from Chloroflexota bacterium, assembly GCA_030859955.1. Lineage (GTDB taxonomy): Bacteria > Chloroflexota > Limnocylindria > QHBO01 > QHBO01 > JACDBZ01. Next base: position 111 of record JALZJE010000314.1, read on the forward strand.
GATCTGGGAGGAGATAAGCCTCGAGGCGATCTCGAACGACCGAACGGTGGTGCGCTATCGCGGCGAGGCCGGACATAGCCTGCCGATCATCGGACCGCTGCTCGTCCAAAGGGTAGCCGTACCTGCTTACGAACGGTACATGCGCCGGACGTTCGCCGCGCTGAAGGCCGCCGCCGAGGCGCGGGCGGCCCGCTCGCGCCGCTACGCCCGTCCCGGCCAGGAGCGCCCGACAGGCGTCATCGGCCAGTCGTCCGGCTGACGTCAGTCCGGCGCCGCGGCCGACCTCGTGCGCTCGAGCAGGTCGATGATCAGCGCCGCCGTCCAGGCGAACCGGTCGCTCCCGTAGCCGGTGCCGCCGAAGGGGTCGAAGTATTCATGGAAGCCGGAGCTCTCGACGAGGCGAGCATGCTGCGCGCGACCTCGTCGGCGAGATCGGCCTGCGCATGCTGGAGCAGGCAGCGCCAGATGAGCCAGTCGGTGTTGATCCAGACCGGGCCGCGCCAGTAGCGGCGCGGGTCGAAGAGCCTGCGCTCGAGGTCGTAGCTCGGCACGATGTAGTGGTCCCGCGATTCGGGCGGGTGGAAGGCGGGACCGCGGAGGTCGGCCACGATGGCGGCCAGTTGCGGTCGCGGAAGCTCCGGATCGAGCACGGGCATCAGGCTGATGATGCCGGCCTTGCGCGCCAGCTGGTCCGAGCTCAGGTTCCGGGTGTAGAACCGCCCGTCGGCTTCGTCCCAGAGCGCCTCGCTCATGCCGCGGCGAATGGCAGCCGCCCCGACCCGATGAGGAGCAGGATCGTCGCCCACGATCTCGGCGATCTTCGCCAGCGCCAGGCTCGACCACAGGTGGAGGGCGGCGAAGAGCGGCCCGACCACCACGAACGGGCTGCGCTCGCAGATCGTCCTGTCGTCGTAGCCGACCTCGCGGTAGGCCGCAGCAAGGTACACGAAGCGGTCGTAGGCCAGATCGGTCGGGCGGTCGGCCGGATCGGCGTTGACGACGTCACGTCGCTCGTACTCGGGGACTCCGTCTGGCGGAATCTCGAGCGCATCGAGCTGGGCCGCCCAGACCGGCGAGTTGTCGAGGCCCGACTCCCAGGGGTGGACGATCGCCGCGAGACCGATCCCGTCGGGATCGCGAGATTCGGCTAGGTACCGATGCAGGGCTACCAGCTTCGGATACAGCCGCTCCACGAAGGCCCGTGCCTCGGCCTCGTCGGCGGCGTGCTCGTAGACCTCGAGCACCGCGCGGGCGTGGATCGGGGGCTGGATGATGCCGCTGGTCTCGACATGGCGCGGGCTCCCCGCAACGTCGCTGCTGCGCCAGAAGTCGGCGCCCGGAAAGTAGGCGTCGCGCGGCACGTCGGGCGTTGAACACGATGTGCGGCAGGCGTCCGCTGGCCCACTGCGCCGCGAAGAGCGACTCGAGCTCGGTCTGTGCCCGTCCCTGGTCGTACCAGCTGCGACCGATGGCGACGAAGGCCGAGTCCCAGCTCCACTGGTTAGGGTAGAGGCTGCGCGATGGCACGGTGCAGGCAGCCATCCAGTTCGCGTCGAGGATCTCGCGCGCGGCGCCAAGCAGGCGATCATGGTCGGCCATGCGCTGATGCTATCCGCGCAAGTCCTGCTTTCCGTCGCCGGCCTTACAGCCACCCCGCCGCAACGCAGGCGAAACTTCGGGCGAGACCCCGATGCATGAGGATGACCTGGATGAAGCTTCCCGAACTGACCGATGCGGAGATTCGCGACTGGCTGGCCGGCCCGAACATCGCCCGGCTCGGTACCGTGAATGAGGACGGCACGCCGCCGTGACGGCGTTGTGGTACCTGGCTGAGGACGACGGAACGATCACGCTCAACACGTACGAGGACAACGTGCACGTCGAGAACATCAGGCGTGATGGGCGCGTTGCGCTGCTGGTCGACTCGTCGGAGCAGCCGTACAAGTCGGTGCACTTCAACGGCCAGGCCGAGGCGGCCGATGGCGCGGCTTCGGCGGAGGAGATCGCGCGGCTGTACGTGCGCTACTTGGGCGATCAGGCGGCGGCCACGGGCTATGGAGCGCAGCTCGTGTCGGGCGGCAAGCGCGTGAATATTCGCTTCACGCCCGAGCACAGGCGCTCCATCGACTTCGGCAAGCTGGGCAGCGGCTAGGCGGTCCCCGCGGGGAGGTGCGCCATACTGCTACCCATCCTGTCGGGAGCCGGACGCCACAAGTAAAATCCGAAGCGAGGCGAGGCGCCACGCGATCACGACCCTTTGCCGGTTGGGTGGTGCTCGCCCTGGTTGCCCTTACCGCCGGCTGTGCGGCGGCACCCGCCGGAGCGACGAACTCGCCGACTGCCGGTCGCCAGTCGGCCTCGGCCGGCGGCAGTCCGGCCGCGGAAGCGAGCGTGCCACCGACCGCGCGTCCACACGCGTCGGCGACTCCGGCACCAACGCCGGAGCCGGTCGTTGGAACCGACGAGAAGCTCGCGCGAATCATCGGTCCCGGCGAGTAGCTCTGCGCTCACCGCTCAACCGATGCGGCCGAGTAGCCCGCCGATGGTCAGCCAGTAGTAGACGATGTACGCGCCACCCACGAAGAGCAGCGCGGTACCAATGGGATCGACGAAGCGCACCGCCGCGCGCAGCCTGCGCACCATCGCAGACCGGAAGAGCGCGACCGCCAGGGTGAGGGCGGTGATGACCGATCCCATTCCGACCCCGTACAGGGCGAGCTGGACCACCGATGGACCGAGGCTGGCCGCCGTAACGGTGCCGCCGACGACGGCAAGGAAGATGGGAAGGGTGCAGCTCAGGGAGGCGATGCCGTAGCTCAGCCCGAAGAGCAGGTAGCCGCGGACGCTCGTGTCGCCGGTGCCGTGGAGCCGCGCCGCTAGCTGCTCGGGAGCGGCGCTGTACACTCCGCCACCGTAGAGGCGATAGCCGGCGACGGCGACGAGCGCCACGCCGACCCCCAGCCCGATCCACGGGAAGACGCCGACCAGGACCTGCGCGCCCAGACCGATGAGCAGGCCGACCAACCCGAAGAGGACCACGAAGCCGATCGTGACCGTACCGGCGACGATCAACGCCGTCGCCAATCGGTGCGCCGTCGGGCGCGGCTCCGCACCCGCCTCCCCGCCGACGAGCAGTCCCAGGTACGCGGGAAGCATGGCAAAGCCACACGGGTTGACGGCCGACGCCATGCCGGCACCGAAAGCGAAACCAAATGGGAGAAATCGGCTGAGGCCGCCGAAGAAGGTGCTCGAGGCGGAGGAGGCACCCTCTACCGCCCGGTTCACGCCACCGGTCGGGTCAGTGGTGAGGAGCGCCGCGGCGACCGTCAGCGCGAGTGTTCCCATGCTCGCGAACACGGCGAGCGCCAGCGACCGTGAGCGAATGGGCCGCGCTCCCTGGCTGGTCCGAGCCGGGTCGGATGAGGCGGCCGGCGCCGCCGTCTCGCTCATGATCCAGCCGACACGATCTCCTCGACCGCCGCCTCGAACTGCTCCTCGGTCATGAGTCCCGAGTGACGGCTGTGCTCCAGCCCGTCGGCCGTGTAGAAGACGGTGGTGGGCATGCTCACGATGTTGTAGTCGCGGACCGCCCGGGCGTCCAGCGCGAAGGCGGCCGGGTAGGTGATGCCGAGCTCGGCAAGGAGCGCCCGGGCGTCGTCGTTCGATCCGAGGCCGATGAAGGGACCGATGTCGACGCCGATCAGCAGGAACTCACTGCTGTGCCGCTCGTAGACGTTCTGGAAGGCCGGCATCTCGGCACGGCACGGCGGACACAGGCCGGCCCACAAGTTGAGGGCCACGGGTCTCCCATCGTCCAGCAAGCCGGTGAAGTCAAGCTCTTCGGCCCCCAGCAGCTCGGCGCCCTGATAGGCCACGATCGGGAACTCTCCGCTCGATCCGTTGGTGGGCAGCCCGCTGGGCGGCGCGGCGTCGCCTCCGGCGTCCGGAGGTTGCCGGCCGGGAGCGCAGCCGGCGAGCAGGATGACAAGGGCAGTGACGAACACACGGCCGGTTCCGCGTGCGCCGATCCCAAGCTGGCCGCGCCCATAGTGATGCGTTCGACGTGTTGTCACAGTGCGATCGTCGGATGGTTCGTCCCGGTCCGCTGTAAGTCCGATGACGATACGTGCATCTGTTGGCTGCACCACAGCGACGCCCTCCGATGATTTCGCAGTCAGGAAACGTGAGCACTGCAAGCGGAGGGGCCAATGGGACGGGGTCGTGCAGGTGGGACGGGGCATCGGCGCGAGGCGCGCGCGCTGGAGGTCGTGAAGGCCCGCCGTGGGTCGACGTCGGAGGCCGGCGCGAAGCCCCATGCCATGAGCGAAGCGGCGTCCGGGTCCGGTGAGCCCGAAGCGCTCTCAGTCACTCACTGGTTCGACAGCGGCACGGAGGGCGAACCGTTCACGGCGACCGTGCGGTTCAGCGGTCGCCGCGTCGGTACTCGCGGCAAGGTGACTCCACGCGATACCTTCGTCAAGGAAGAAACGATCGGCCGTGTGGTCCCGGCCAGCGGCCCCGTGTCGGTGACGACGTGGGTCTACGGGATCCAGCCCGGGGAGTGGGCCGTCACCGCCAAGCTCATCCGACGCGGCAGGCAGCTGGGCCATCACAGCCCCAGCGACCGTCGGGGGCACTCCGCCGCCCAGTCGTTGCCGCGCGCCGCCTGGTCGTGGCGCGCGTGGGGCCTCGCGTCCGGGGCCTTCGTCCCGGTGCGGACCCGCTGGACGCCGCTCGTCCGACTGGCCGCGATGCCGGCCGTCATCCCCGGCAGCTGGTCGGCCCTCGTGGGCCTCGGCGTGGTGGTCGGCGC
>JALZJE010000323.1 GCA_030859955.1 Chloroflexota bacterium
GGCCGCCACCCCCACCGAGTCCAGGGCGCCGCCGAAGGAGTCCGGTGCGACGACCACGCGAAGGTTCCGGTTCATCGGCCCTTCAGGGTCTTTCTGCGGGCCAGATACGCCGGGATCGAGACCATCGGGGGACGGATCTCATCGCCGATCTCGCGCACCTCGAGGTTGAACTGGTCCTTGCTCGTGTTGATGATCTTCATGCCGCGCCCGACCTCGGTCAGCAGCTCGATGCGATGCCGCTCCTCGAGCTTGCGGATGGCGCCCTGGAGGATCACGTACGACATCTGTGACAGGTTCGGAAGCGGTTGGTTGCGGTGGATGCGCCGCTCGAGATCCACCTGCCCGATGGCCTGGAGCCCGACCGAGTCGAGGATGTCGATGAGGAGGCCGATCTCGACCGCGTAGCCGGTGAAGAATGGCATTCGCTCGAGCAGCGCGCGCCGGCCCGCGTACTCCCCGGAAAGGGGCTGGATGATCCCCGACAGCTCGGGGAAGAACAGGTTGATCAGCGGGCGCGCCATGAGCTCGGTGACCCGGCCGCCGCCCTCCGCGTGTAGCGTGCTGCCCGATCGAATCGGTCGCTGGTAGAACCCCTTGACGTACTGGATCTTCGGCTCACGCAGCAATGGACCCAGGAGGCCGTACACGAACCGCGGCTGGATGTTGCTGATGTCGGTGTCGATCCAGGCCACGATGTCCCCGTCCAGGACGTGGAGGCTCTTCCACAGCGCCTCGCCCTTGCCGCGGTGTGAACCGGTCTCGGGCAGGATCTGCGGATGCGCGTGCACGGGTACGCCGAGGTCGGCGGCGATCTCGACCGTGCGATCCGTGCTGTCAGAGTCGATCACCACGATCTGGTCGATCAACGGGACACGATCCATCAGGGCGCTCTTCACGCGTTTGATGACGGTCCCGATCGTCTTCTCCTCATTGAGCGCCGGCAGGCCGACGCTGATGGTGAGGTTGTGACGTTCCTTGAGCGCGACGAGCTTGCGGATGCCGGCGAACTCATGCGCGTGGAAGGTGTTCTCGGCAAACCACCTGTCCACGACGATCGGCAGGGAGCGACTCCGCTCGACGAATGCATCGGCGTGGGCGAGCGTACCCTCGCTGGCGCGCAGCTCCTCGAAGGTCGCCAGGCCGAGTGACTGCTTCGTCTTGACCACGATGACCGTTGGTTTCGCCTTGCTGGCGACCGACTCCGCGAGCGTGCCGAACAGGTATCGCCCGTCCGGGCTCGCGTTCGTCGGGTGGGCCGAGGCGCCCATGACCACCAGCTGGTGGTTCGCAGCCTCCCTGATGATCGCCTGCCGGACCGATGACGCCTCGCGGATGATTCCCGATGCGCGCCTCGTGCCCGCGTGGTCCCGCACGAATGCGTCCACCGCCTCCTGCTCGCGCTGGATCGCCCGGTCGCCAACTCCCTTGGGCACGACGTGCAGCACCACGACCTTCGCACCGAAGCGCTTGGCCAGGTCGCGAGCGATCCGCATCGCGAGCTCGGCGTGCGGGCCGCCGCGCACCGGGACCAGGATCGATTCGACGTGGTCGAGGCCCCGCTGCTTGACCACCGCGATGTCGCAGGGCGACTCACGCACAACGTTGTCAATGGTCGGACTGAAGACGGGCCGCTGTCGCGCAAGTCCGCCGGCCAATGCCAGCTCCGTGTCCTCCGCATCGGCTCGCGCATTCTGGGCCGCGGTGGGAGGTCCGCCCCACCCGAATATAACGAGATCCGAGCCCTCCTCACCGACCGCCTCGATGATCCCGTCGGCAGCGTGCCGGCCGATGCGAACCATGGTTCGCAGCTCGACGCCCTCCCGGTCACCGACGTCGAGGACGCGCTGGAGCAGACGACGCGAGGTCCTGGCCTGCGTGGCACCCTCGCTGAGCGAGACCGCCTCGGGAACCTCCACGATGCCGAGCACCGTGATCTCGGTCGGACGCCCGTTCGCGACCCCGGCACCGATGCGCACGAGGTCGCGCGCGGTCCGCGGATTGGCCAGCGGAAGGAGAATTCGGTACGGCGTCTTGCGTCGAGCAGCCGCCATCAGGCCGACTGACCTTCGGCGCGCATCTCCGTCCAGCGGGTCATCAGGTATGGCTTGAGCTCCTCGAACTGGCGCGCCTGATCCTCGATGACCCGCTCAGCCTGGTCGGTCGTCATCTCGAGGGTATCGCTGATGAAGCCCGCCGTCCGACCGAAGTAGAGCGGGGTGAGTGCCGCAAGAAGTCGCTCGTGATCCGCTGCGGGCCGATGGAACGCAACAAGGGTGTCGTACAGGCATCGAATCCACAGATCGGCGCTGAAATGGAAGCCAGACGGGTCGCCATCCACCGATAGGCCCATGACCCGCTCGAGCTGCTCGGCGGTCAGCATCTGCTTCCATGCCTCGCCCTGCGCCAGCCGGGCCTGCTCGAAGTTGTCGATCAGCTTGGCGTGGTTGACACGGATCTCTTCGGGGGCGACCACCCGCTCGAACCCGTACTCGGGAATCGGGTGCGAGCCGCGAACGTGAAGCCATCGATCCTCGTAGCGGCCGGCAAGCTTGAACAGGGTGCCGACCACCTGGCGAAACATCGGCCCCAGGTCCGAGGCCGGGTCCTTGGCATCGTGGATCTTGGCGCCCAGCCGGGCCTGGCACACGGCGAAGCCCTCGTTGATGGCCGAGTGGGTCATCCAGATATCGATCCCGAAGCGCGCGGTCAGCTCATCGAACGAGTCGAGCTCCAGGTACCGATTGACGAGGTCGCCGCTGACGCCGAAGTCGCCGCCGATCGGCTGACGGATGCGCGTGCCGTACAGGGCGCGGGTGAGCGGGTAGCTGATGTTGTTGGTGATGGTGCCGTCGTACTTGTAGCGCGCGTACATCGGCGCCACGAAGTCGTAGCCACCCTTGAGGATCGGTCCGGCCAGGAGCTCCACCCACTCCGGCACGATCGAGCGCAGATCGGAGTCGACCATGACCATCGCCTTGACCTTCAGCTCACGCGCCACCTCGAACAGCGCGCGCACGGCGGTCCCCTTGCCGCTCGTGCCCTGGTAGGTGAAGCTGATTCGCTGGAGCTTGTGCTTGGGGCTTACCAGGATCACCTTCTCGAGATAGTCCGGGCTCTCGGTGCTGACCGCCACGCGCGGCGTATCGTCGGATGAGTTGCCATCGGCGTTGACGAGGATGGGCTTGAGGTCCGGGAAATACTGGACCATGCCTGCGGTGGTGGCACGTACCACGTAGCCGATCGTCTCGGCATTGCCGAAAGAGGGAATCCCCACCATCAGATCGGCTGAGCCGATCCGCCGCACCTCGGCGAGCCCCTCGGCGTCGAGCGCGGATGACGGTACGGCGGCCGCGTTGGCTGTCAGGTCGGAGCCTCCTCGATCGTGCGTCGGCTGGCGACTGCTCGGGCCTCGGATGGTAGCACGCGAGGGACCGAGGAACGCTCGGCGCGGGGTCAGTCGCGAACGCGCCGAATGCGGTCTCCCCGACCACCGAGCATGCGCCCCATGAAGCTGCGCGGCGCCTCGGCACGCAGCGAGAGCTTCAGCCAATCCTCCGTGCGCTCTCCGGGCCGATACCGCGAATTCATGTGCTTGGCGAGGTAGTGGGTGAACCCGTTCGCCCGCCAGCCCACCATCCAGCCCGCCAGTGGCTGCTTGACCACCGGGCTCAGCCGCACGCGAATCCCTTCGTCCATGACCGATTCGAGCAGACGACGGCGCTCCTGGAACGGGATCTCGTGGAGCGGCTCCCCGTCGAGCTCCACGAGATCGACCGCGACGAACGCTCGCCGGCGCTCGGTCTCGAGCGGATCCGGAATCTCGGCCGCCAGCCCCTCGGTGACGAGCGTCTCGGCCCACGCGCGGGCAGGACTGCCATCGCCGACGAACGGCTGCGCGGTCCAGATCCCGTCCACGACCGCCTCGTCCGCAAGGATGGACCCCGCCAGAATCTCCGGGGCATCGGCCAGATCCGCCGCCCCCGCCGGCGCCACCGGCTCGCCGAGCTCGTCATTCAGATGGACCCGACCGTCGATGGCGCGAGCCACGATCCGCGACCCGGGCCAGAGAGGCTCGAACAGCCACTCGACACTGAGCACCTCGGCATTCGCCTCGGTGGGGAGCTGGGGAAGGACCGGCTCGTGCATCGGACGAAGCGTACCCGACGAGCGTCAGCTGCGGTCGTAGAGGTCGAGCCGGCCCTCCTCGACGGATGCGCCCACCTCGGAGCGGATCGCCTCCCAGGCGTCCAGGTCCCATTCGCCGACGAAGGTGATCGCTGTGCCCTGCTTGCCGGCGCGTCCCGTGCGCCCGATTCGGTGGACGTACGTGTCGGCGTCCTCGGGGATGTCGTATGACACGACATACGGAAGGTCCGTGATGTCGAGGCCGCGGCTGGCAACATTGGTGGCGATCAGGAACTGGATCTTGCCGGCCTTGAACGAGGCGAGGGTGCGGTCTCGCTCGCGCTGCGACAGGCCGCCGTGCAGTCCGGCAACGTTCTTTCCGCGGCGCCCCAGCGTGGCGGCCAGCCGATCGACGCCGATCTGCGTGTGGCGGAAGACGAGCAGGCGATCGAATCCGAACTGATCGGTCAGCTCGAGGAGGGCGGCGACCTTGTCCTGCTCGGCAACGAAGTAGACGACCTGGCGAACCGTCTCGACAGTCCTGAGATCCGGGCGCACGGTCACGTGAGCCGGGTCGCGTTTCATGAATCGGTCGCAGATGCGCAGGATCGCGTACGGCATCGTGGCGCTGAACAGGGCGGTCTGGCGCTGGCGTGGGCTGCGCGCGAGGATCGTCTCGACGTCGACGATAAACCCCATGTCGAGCATCCGATCGGCCTCGTCGAGGATGACGGTGTGAACCCGGTCCAGCCGCAGCTCGCCGCGGCGTATGAGATCGAGCACACGGCCCGGCGTCCCGACCACGACCTGCGCGCCTCGCTTCAGGCCTTCGATCTGCTTGTCCATCGACGAGCCGCCGTAGATCGCAACCGTGCGCACATTGCGGAATCGACCGATGCGCGCGATCTCCTCGGTGACCTGCACGCACAGCTCGCGCGTCGGCGTCAGGATGAGCGCCTGGACGTGGGCGCTCGACGGCTCGATCTTCTCGATGATGGGGATGCCAAAGGCCGCCGTCTTGCCGGTGCCTGTCTGCGCCTGGCCGATGAGGTCCTCGCCACGTCGCAGTGGAGGAATCGTGCGCGCCTGGACCTCGGTCGGAGTCACGAAGCCCATCTGCTCGATGGCCCGCGCGATGGTCGCCGGAACCTCGATGTCACCGAACCGATACCCGGCGGCCGCGGCGAGAACCGCGCGCTCGAATTCGGATGGTTGCGTCGGAACGGCGCCGATCTCGATCGCCACCTGGTCGGCGGACGAGGCGGGGGCGTGCGAGTGCGGGCGAGTGCGGGGCGACCCCCGAGGGCTATCGGTATCGGCCAAACAGGACTCCACGCGGATGCGATGTCGCAGGGCCGCTGTGACCGACCCCGGATCGGATGCTAGCACCGGCCCCGGGTCTCATCTCAATTCCCCGATGCGGCAACCCTGTCGGCGGGGACCATGATCGAGCCGTCGGTAGTGGGATCGGCGTAACCGTCGGGATGTGCCTCGCGCCAGGCCCATGCGTCGCTCAGCATCTGCTCGAGCGTCGAGTGCTTCGGCTGCCAGCCGAGCTCGCGGCGCGCCCGACGCGAGGAGGCGACGAGAACCGGCGGGTCTCCCATGCGGCGCTTCACGGAGCGTGCCGGAACCGAGCGGCCGGTGACGCGGCGGGCGGCCTCCACGACCTCGCGCACGCTGAAGCCCGCCGCCGAGCCGAGATTGTAGATCTCGAAGGACGGGTCTCCCTCACCGGTCGCCTCGAGGGCGAGGAGATGCGCGTTGCCGATGTCCCGCACATGCAGGAAGTCACGGATGCACGTGCCGTCGGGGGTCGGATAGTCCTGGCCGAAGATCTGGACGTGGCTCGCCTCACCGGCCGCGACGCGCAGGACGAGCGGCATGAGATGCGTCTCCGGGTTGTGATCCTCGCCATTGCGCTCCGTGGCGCCCGCAACGTTGAAGTAACGCAGGCTGATGGCGCGAAAGCCGTGCGCAGCGCAGAACCAGCGCATGGCACCCTCGAAGGCGAGCTTCGTTTCGCCGTACGGGTTGATCGGCTGGGTGCGGTCGGCCTCCGCGATCGGGACCCGGCGCGGCTCGCCGTAGACCGCGGCCGTCGAGCTGAAGACGAGGCGGGTCACGCCGGCGCGCTTCATCGCATCGAGCAGCGACACGCCGCCTCCGACATTGGTTCGGTAGTAAAGCCCGGGGTTCGCCATCGATTCACCGACCAGGGAGCGGGCGGCACAGTGGAGGACCGCGTCCACGCCATCAGCGAGAAGCCGTTCCAGGCGCTCGCCATCCTGGATGGCCCCCACCTCCAGCCGGGCCCCGTCCGGCACGGCGGCCGAGTGACCGCTGGAGAGGTCGTCGTAGACGATCACCTCGTGCCCACCCTCGAGGAAACGCTCCACGCTGGTCGAGCCCACGTAGCCGGCGCCGCCAACGACGAACAGCTTCAATCCATGCTCCTTCGTTCGCTCAGTGCGCCAGGCTGGCGAGCTGCGCTGATCCGGATGACATGCGAGCCAGGCCCTGCGTCAGGTGTGCGGAAACGCGCGTGGCTCCGGCGGCTCCCGCGGCGATCAGCTGTTCGGGGTTTCGAAACCGTCCGCAGGCCTTGATGCCGATGCGTGGCCCGACGCTGTCGCGCAGCAGGCGCGTGCGGGCGATGGTCCGATCGGCGGTCGTGGTGCCGGCGCTCGTCACCAGGTGGTCGGCCCCGGCTCGCTCCGCGAGACGGCACGCCCGACGCACGAGCTCGTCGGTCATCGGCTCGGGCTCGATGATGACGCCGACCGAGGCGAGCGCCGAGTGCGCCATATCGATCACGGCCAGCATGTCGTTGAAGACCGCCTCGTCGTCCCCTGACGCGAGCGCGCCGCCGTTGAGGACGAAGTCGATCTGGGTCGCCCCCAGCTCCAGCGCCTTCGATGCCTCGAACGCCTTGACGCTCAGGATCTGGACGCCGTGCGGATAGCCGACCACGGTGCCGAGGACCAGGCGCGACCGCCCGAGGAGACGCTTGGCGGCCTTGACCAGCCACGGGTTCACGGTCAGCGCCGCGAGATCGTGGTCGACGGCCAGAGCCACGGCGGCATCCAGATGGGCGAGCGACGCATTGGGGTGCGTCAGCCGGTGCTCGAGCCGGACGGCCCGACGCACGCTGGCGGTCATCGGTGCACGGTCCCTCCGCTCCTTGAGCAGCGTTCGATGAGGCGTCCCAGACGTGGATCTGGACGGCCGATTGTAGCAGCGTCGACCCCGAAGTCAGCCATCGGGAGCCGGTTCGGTGCGCGCAAGCTCCAGAAGAATCTCGCGCCGATTCAGCGCCGGATCATCGAGCACGCTCTCCATCAGCCGATCCAGGAGACGGCCGATCTGCGGCCCGGGCCGCAGCCCCAGCTCGCGCTGCAGGTCCTTGCCGTCGATCGCCAGCCGGCTGCGACGCAGGAGATCCGGCGAGGCGACGAGCTCCGCGGCGATGCGGCGCTCCAGCGCGACCTGGTTCGCCTCGCCGATGCGTCCTGCTCCGGACGCGTCGTTGTCGGCCCGGCGCAACGCGAAGAGCAGCGGCATGCGCGGCTCTCCGATGCGACGGATGAAGCGCCGCACGGCCGCATCGGTCCAGGTCTCGTCGTACGCATACATGTGCTGTCGGATCGCGTGCACGATGGAGACCGCCAGCGGCCGAGGCACGCGAAGCCTGCGAAGCAGGCCCGCCGCCAGCTCAGCACCCACACGCTCGTGCCCGATGAAGTGACCATCCGCCAGCGTCGTCGCCTTCCCGACATCGTGCAGCAACGCCGCCAGCCGAACGCCGGCGGGATCGAGAGGCGCCGCGTCAACGGTCGCCAGGGTGTGGTCCAGCGCATCGCCAGCCACGACCTTCGCCTGGGGGACACCGCGCAACGCTGCAAGCTCGGGCGCAATGGTGCCGAGGAGGTCGAGCCTCTCGAGCAGCCGTAGCGCGCGCGACGGAACTGGATCCCCGAGCATTCGTGATAACTCGTCACGAATCCGCTCCGCCGACACGCTGGCGGCAATCGGGGCCAGCTTCCTGATGGCTGCCTCCGTCGGCGTGTCGATGGCCAGCTCGAAACGGCCGGCAAAGCGCGCGGCACGCACCAGGCGCAGAGCGTCCTCCCCGAATCGCTCGATCGGGTCGCCGACCGTGCGGAGCAGCCTGGCACGGAGGTCGAGAGCCCCGCCGAACGGGTCCACCAGCCGTCCGCGGCCAGCCTCGAGGTCGACCGGGACCCAGGCCATGGCGTTCATCGTGAAATCCCGACGCGCGAGATCCTCGCCGAGGCTGGCACCGAAGCGCACGTCATCCGGTCGACGGCGGTCACGATACGTGCCCTCGGTCCGGTACGAGGTGATCTCGACCGCTGGCGGACCCACCGCAGTCACGGTGCCGAAGCGGTTTTCCCAGATCGCACCGGCAAGGAGCGCGGCGACCGCCTCCGGCCGCGCGGATGTGGCGACATCCCAGTCGGTCGGCTGGTTGGGGTCGCTTCGCAGCCGATCGCGCACGACGCCACCAACGAGCGCGGCCTCGTGACCGGCGGCGCTCAGCGTGCGAAGGACACGCAGCACCTGCTCCGGCAGGTCGCGATAGATGAGCTCCCCATCGGGGGCCACCGCCTGCGGCGCTCAGTCCGCCGCATGCGAGGCGCGCGCGGAATCGAGGAACAGGTAGCTGCGCCAGGGGTCGTTGCGCTCATCAGCGAGATAGGTGCCGAACAGGTAGCCGAGGTCCGCGCGAGGAGCACGCGGCTCCCGCATGAGCGCCATGCGCGCCTCGATCACCGTCTTGCCTCCCTTGCGATGGTTGCACGCGCGGCACGCGGCGACCAGGTTGTCCCACTCGTGGCGGCCCCCGCGATGCTTCGGCATCACGTGGTCGATGGTGAGGTCGTGGCTGACCATGCCGCAGTACTGGCACGTGTGCCGGTCCCGGCTGAACACCTCGCGCCGGCTCAGCTTCACGCGTGGCTGGGGCCGCTTCACGTGGTACTGGAGGCGGATCACCGACGGTGCCGGAATCGCGAGGGTCGGGGTGTGGATCACCTGGTGATTCCGCGCGAGAAGCTCGGCCTTCTCAGCACCGAGCAGGCGGAAGGCCCGCCTGATATCGCAGACGTTGAGCGGTTCGTAGTTCTGGTTCAGGACCAGTACGGGTGCATTGATCATCATGCGGGGGCCTTCCTGCGCGCGATTCTACCAACGAACGGGGATTCGGCCAGCGTGCCGGGGTTCGGCCAGCCTGCGACTCTGAGATCGGCAGCCACCCGCCCTACGGGGCTAACGTCCAATGCGATCGGGCTCTGGGACAACGCGCACGTGCCACGGGGCAAAGCGCCGATAGTCACGGCCAGCCAGCCACCCGCCCTACGGGGCTAACGTCCAATGCGATCGGGCTCCGGGACAACGCGCACGTGCCACGGGGCAAAGCGCCAGCGAGCTGGCCGTTCTGCCCGCCTCATTTGCGTTAGCCCCGCACCACGGGTATCAAGATCGCGAGATGGTCGGCTGCGCTGCGGCCACCCAGCTGACTGAATCATCTCGCTATATCGGGTCGTCCGCGGCGGAGACCAGTCTCGAGCGCCATTCCCACCGTGTGTCGAGGGCCGGTAGGCCTGTATCGCGCCGCGCGGCGCCCCTCAGGCGTCGCACTCCGCCTCGAAATGCGGGAATCGCACCGAACAAAGCGCTCCCGCTCGATTGCGGCCAAAAATCGAGTCACTTGGCAGATGAGGCACAGCATGGGCGTCGAGCACACCGCGAGTAGAATGGAGACCGAAACCTTGCGGCGCGAAGCGTCCGCATCGGCGCAACAGGAAGATTCTGATGACAACCATCGAACGATCAACATGGGCCACCAAGGTCGGCCTGGCACGGATGCTCGCGGGCGGCGTGATCATGGACGTGGTGACCGCGGACCAGGCGCGCCTGGCCGAGGAGGCCGGCGCCGTGGCGGTCATGGCGCTCGAGCGCGTGCCATCCGATATCCGCAAGTTCGGCGGCGTCGCGCGCATGAGCGACCCGAAGCTGATCGCCGAGATCAAGGAAGCGGTCAGCATCCCGGTCATGGCCAAATGTCGCATCGGTCATTTCGCTGAGGCGCAGATTCTCGAGGCGCTCGAAGTCGACTACATCGACGAGTCGGAGGTGCTCACGCCGGCGGACGAGGAGCATCACATCGACAAGCACGCCTTCAAGATCCCGTTCGTGTGCGGCTGCCGGGATCTCGGCGAGGCGCTGCGACGGATCGCCGAGGGAGCGGCCATGATCCGTACCAAGGGCGAAGCGGGCACCGGCGATATCGTCGAGGCCGTGCGGCACATGCGCGCCGTGCAGAAGGGGATCCGCCAACTGCAGAGCATGAGAGGGGACGAGCTGTTCGCCGCCGCCAAGGAGCTGCGCGCGCCGTACGACATCGTGAAGCAGACCGCCGAGCTCGGCGAGCTGCCGGTACCGAACTTCAGCGCCGGCGGCGTCGCGACCCCGGCCGACGCGAGCCTGATGCGACAGCTCGGCGCGCAGGCCGTCTTCGTCGGCTCCGGCATCTTCAAGAGCGAGAATCCCGAACGCTATGCGCGGGCCATCGTGAAGGCCGCCACCCAGTACGACAACCCGGAGATCCTGGCCGAGGTGAGCGCCGGTCTCGGTGAGCCGATGCGGGGCACCTCGGTCGGCGAGATCCCGCCCGAGGAGCGCCTGGCCGTCCGCGGCTGGTAGCTCAGCGATGACCGAGCAGCCACGGCGACCGCGCGTCGGCGTGCTTGCCGTGCAGGGCGCGGTGCGCGAGCACGTGGCCGCCATCCGAGACGTCGGCGCGGACCCGGTCGAGGTACGACTGCCGCGCGACCTGGTCGACCTCGACGCGCTCATCCTGCCCGGCGGCGAGTCGACCGCCATGCGCCGGCTGATCGACGCCTACGGCCTTCGTGAGCCGATCCTGTCCCTGGCGCATGCGGGAACCCCGATGCTCGGCACCTGTGCCGGCATGATTCTCCTTGCCGATCGGCTGGGCGACGAGGAGAAGCCGGTATTCGCGCTGCTCGACCTCGAGGTGCGCCGCAACGGCTACGGACGGCAGCGGGACTCGTTCGAGGCCGATCTCGACATTCCAATTCTCGGCACCGAGCCACTGCACGGCATCTTCATCCGCGCGCCGCTGGTGGGTGATGTCGGCCCGCGGGCGGAGGTGCTGGCGCGGGATCCGGACGGCGTGCCGGTGGCGGTGCGCCAGGGGCGCGTGCTGGCCACCGCTTTCCACCCGGAGCTGACCCCCGATCGCCGACTGCATCGGCTGTTGCTGGACATGATCGGAAGCAGTGCCCGGAGGCGGGCGTGATCGGGACACAGGGAACCATTCGGCCGGCGCGCCTGACCGACCGCCAGGCGCTGACCGACCTGTCACGACGCGTCCACGCGGCCAG
The DNA here is from genome assembly GCA_030859955.1 of Chloroflexota bacterium. Taxonomy (GTDB): domain Bacteria; phylum Chloroflexota; class Limnocylindria; order QHBO01; family QHBO01; genus JACDBZ01. Next base: position 11,559 of record JALZJE010000323.1, read on the forward strand.
CGACGCCCATCGTCGAAGCCTGGGCGTGCCAGCGCCGAGCGCCGAATCGCCCCGGGTCAGCCTCTCCACGCTCATGCCCTCGTGGCTGCCGCTGCGTGCTCCATCGGTCCATTTCGTGGCGGAGATTGACGGGGAGCTGGTGGGCAGCTGCCGCGCGGTCGAGGAGCCACATCGCGAGGACTGGGTCATCACCGAGCTCGACGCCGACGACGGGCCGATGGCTGCCGAGATCCGATATGACCTGCTCGATGCGATCGTGGAGGAGGGTGCTCGACATTCCGTCGGACGCTTCCACGCAGCCACCGCCGATGTCCGCGAAAACTTGGCCCTGTTCGGGCAGGCTGGATTCATGGCCTATGCACAGGAGGAGATATGGTGGCGCCCGCCGGAGCCGGCGCGCGGGCCGCGATCCTGGCTGCGCTCGCTCGTCAGCCACGATGGCCACGATGGCCGGCCCGCGGAGGAGCTCGAGCTCCAGGCGGCGGGTGCGCCGGACGCGTGGCACCTGTTCGACCTGTGGACGCATGCCACCCCGCCGGCGATCGCGCGGCTGGAGGGATACGACGCCCGCGACTGGGAGTCAGCATCCAACGAGGCCATCGTGCCGCGCTCGGCGCTCAATCCGATTCTCCACTTCAGCCAGGTGGATGGATGGCTGCTCCCGGCGGAGCAGCGCCTCGGCGGATTCGCGCAGCACGGTGCCTGTCGCAGCGGGCCGCACTACCTGCGCTTCCTGATTCGCGATGGCTCCGACGGCGCTCGCTTCCTGCGCGCCGTGCTCACCCGCATCGGAAACGAGGCGATCGCTGCAGGGATCGTGGCTCCGGTGCGAACATACGAGTCGGCTGGCACCCGCGCTGCGCAGGACTGTGGCTTCGAGCCGATCGGCCGCGTCACGCTCCTGGTGCGCGAGGTGCGAGCACAGATTCGCCAGCCGGCGATGGTTCCGGCAACACCGTGACGACCGAAGGGGAGGCGAGACGAGACGTGGCACGCCGCGAGACGACGGACGACCTCGATGCCCTGATGGAGGCGCTGCCGCCCGAGATCTGCGATCGATTGCGCGCCCTGGCGAATCGCACCGACCTGCTGGAAGTGGTGATGGATCTGGGCCGTCGCCCGCAGGCGCGCTTCACGACGGGCGAGCAGGACCTCCTCGACCGGGAGATCTCGGAAGCCGATATCGCGCACGTGATCGAGCACATCGGCGCATTCGGCGACGACAACCGCGCCGGGATCGAACGCACGCTGCACCGCATCAGCGCCATCCGCAACCGCGCCGGGAAGGTGGTGGGCCTGACCTGCCGAATTGGCCGCGCGGTGTTCGGCACCATCGACATCATCCGCGACATCACCGAGACCGGGCAGTCGCTGCTGATCCTGGGCAGGCCGGGCGTCGGCAAGACGACGATGCTGCGCGAGGTTGCGCGCGTCCTTGCGGATGACCTCGGCAAGCGCGTCATCGTGGTCGATACGTCCAACGAGATCGCGGGGGACGGGGACATCCCGCATCCCGGCATCGGGGAGGCGCGCCGGATGCAGGTCCGCACGCCGACCGAACAGCACTCGGTGATGATCGAGGCGGTTGAGAATCACATGCCCGAGGTGATCGTCATCGACGAGATCGGGACGGAGCTGGAGGCCGGCGCGGCGCGCACGATCGCCGAGCGCGGGGTGCAGCTGGTCGGCACCGCACACGGCAACACTCTGGACAACCTGATGCTGAATCCGACGCTCTCGGACCTGGTGGGAGGCATCCAGCCGGTCACCCTCGGCGACGAGGAGGCGCGGCGGCGCGGGACGCAGAAGACGGTGCTCGAGCGCAAGGCGCCACCAACGTTCGACGTGCTCGTCGAGATCGTTGAGCGCGACAACGTCATCGTGCACCGCAACGTGGCGGAGACGGTCGACGCCATCCTGCGCGGCCACATGGTCCCGCCCGAGTCGAGGTACCGCGACCAGACCGGCGAGCTCAAGGCGATGACCAAGTACGACTACCGCATCACCGAGACGCCTGCCGGCAGCCCGACCTTCGCGCCGCTCGAGCCGACCGGCGGCTTCGGCGCATTCGGCCGGGGCGGACGTGGCGGTGGGTCGGCCGGTGGCCGATACGAGCGCGGCGGCCTTCGACCGCTGCCGGGTGGGGGAGACGCGGCGCGCGGACAGCGGACCCTTCCCGGTGAGCGGCTCAGCGGTGGCCCGGCCCCGAGTTCCACCGCGCTGCCGAACGCCCGGCGGGAGCTGGAGCAGGCCCTGGCCGACATGGATGCGAGCCCATCGGGCGACCGGCGGATCGGCGCACAGCGGCCGACGCCCGAGCGGGCGCGAGGCCATCGGGCCATGAGCGTGTTCGCCTTCGGGGTGAGTCGCAAGCGCCTGGAGCAGGCAGTGCGAGAGCTGGGGCTGCCCGTCACGGTCGCCCGCGACCTCGACGAGGCAGACGCCGTCGTCACGCTGCGCAACTACTACCGGCGCAAGCCCGCCGCCCTGCGGGACGCCGAGTCGAACGGCGTGCCGATCTACGTGCTGAAGACCAACACGATCATGCAGATGGAGAACATGCTCGCATCGCTGTTCGACCTGGAGACTGACCCGCAGGAGGCGGCGCTGCGCGAGACCGCGGAGGCGATCGGCCTGGTCCAGGGATCGGGCAGTCCTGTCGAGCTGGCGCCCCAGAACGCATACGTGCGACGGCTCCAGCACCAGATGGCGGAGAAGAACGCCCTCATGTCGCGATCACGCGGTTCCGAGCCGAACCGCCGTGTCGAGCTCATCCCCGAAGAGCAGAAGGGCTGGCGGTGAACGGCCGCGTCAGCAGAATCATCCTCGTCGCCATCCTGGGGTTGGTGATGCTCGCGCTCATCGCCACCAGCGTGCTGCCGCCCGCGTGACGGAGCGCGGCCGCTTCATCACCCTCGAGGGTCCGGAGGGCAGCGGCAAGACGACGGCAGCCCGACATCTCGCCGCCTGGCTTCGCGACCGAGCCGTGGCCACGATCCTGACCAAGGAGCCGGGCGGGACGCCACTCGGCGAAGAGATCCGGCGCATCGTCCTCCACATGCGCGGCATGAGCGACGACCTCGACCCGCGCGCCGATGCTCTCCTCTACGCCGCAGGCCGCGCGCAGCACGTTGCACGCGTCATTCGACCCGCCCTCGACCGAGGGGACTGGGTCGTCTGCGCCCGCTACGCCGATTCGTCGCTCGCCTACCAGGGTGGCGGTTACGGCAATGACATGAGCTCCATGCGCCAGCTCCAGGCATTCGCGACCGGCGGGCTGCGTCCCGACCTGACGCTCCTGATCGACGTCCCCGTGGAGGTGGGCTTGGAGCGCACCCGCCGGCGGTCAGAATGGAATCGGTTCGAGGACACGGAGGAGCTCACGTTCTTCGAGCAGGTCCGCGGTGCATATCGGCGGCTCGCGGTCGAGGAGCCCGACCGCTTCGAGGTCGTGGATGGCGCCGGCTCGGTCGAGGAAGCCGATGCGGCAATTCGCGCCGTGGTGGAGCGCCGGTACTTCACGTGAAGGTTCGCTGCGCCATAATCAGGTCAGGCCATCGCCCGCCGTGCCCGCGCTGAACGAAGGAGCCGCCCACCGATGAAGCTCGTCACCGCCATCGTGCACAACGAGGATGCCGCGACGCTCGTGGACGCGCTGCTCGAGAAGGAGTACCGAGCGACGCGCTTCAACTCATCCGGCGGATTTCTCAAGCAGGGCAACGCAACCATTCTGCTCGGCGTCGAGGACGACCAGGTCGATGATGTGCTCGCCGTCATCAGCTCCAACTGCCACAGCCGGAAGCAGTTCGTGAACCCGATGCCGCCGATCATGGAGCCCGGCGAGTTCTACATGCCGTACCCCGTCGAGGTGGAGGTCGGTGGGGCGACGGTCTTCGTGCAACAGGTCGAGCGCTTCGAGCGCCTCTAGTTGTCTCGCGTGGACGCACTCGGCCGCAAGACATCACTGCCAGTGATGACGAGCCGCTACACCGATGCCCGGATCCACGTAGCCTGCGCGGTAGCAAATGCCAGTGATGACGAGTAGTCCGACGATGCGTCAACGCCGGCGATATCGGCGTTGCGACCACTGCCAGTGATCAGGCAGCCCTCTGGCCAATGACGCCGGACCCTACAAGGCCGGGACGCGTGACTGCCATCACTGCCAGTGATACCTCAGCCGAGATGACCCCCGAACCTCCCGCCTGGCTCATGCGCCTCGAGACCGATGCGCCCGACGTGGTGGCGTGCTGGCGCGCCTTCGACTGGAGCCTCTCGGGCCTGAAGTCGCTGCGGCGCGAGCTGCGCGGCAGGGTGAGCGAGGGGGCTGCGCCGCGAATCCTCGCCCAGCAGGAGGCCGTCGGCCACGAGCTCGAGCGCGTGCTCCGCGCCCTGCCGGGGCGCCTGCTGCGAGCGCCCGGCGGCGAGGAGGACTGGAACGTGGCGCAGGCGTTCGCGCACACCACCGCCGCTCGCCGCTTCCTGGCCACCTGGGCATCACTCGATGCCGCTGGTGCCTGGTCGGAGGATCAACCGCCCGTCGTGATCCCGTCGGTCCCCGGTCCGCCGGACGCGACCATCGATGTCCTGCTGGCCTACCTGGAGAAATCGCGCCGCGCCATCCGTACGGCCGCGGGCCGGATCGAGGGCAGCGAGATGAAGCGATGCCACGTGGAGCACCCCCTCGTCGGGCACCTGCGCTGCGGCGAGTGGCTTCTCTTCATCGGTCTCCACGATCTGATGCACCTGGAACAGCTGGACCGGCTTCGCGAGACCGATGCCGCCGCGTCCGATGCGTGAGCGTCCGGCGCCGCTCGTCCTCGTCACCACTCCGGCGGTCGATCAGCAGTTCGGGACCCACGCCGCCATCGCCGCGGATGGGCAGCGACTGCTCGCGACCGATCTCTCTCACCGGCTCGGCCGCCTGGGCGCCGCCGTCAGGCCGCTGCCCGCGATCCCGGTGGCTGACTTCCACTGGGGTCGCTGGTTCACCGATGCCGCCCGGACCGCTCTGGCCACTGCGGACGGCCCGGTGGACGCGATCGGCTACGCAGGCGGCGGCGCCGTCTGCCTGCTGGGGGATGACGCGCTCGACACGCTGCTCGCCCCGATCCCCGGCGAGGTCGTCGCCAACAACCGCTTCAGCGCCGATGCCTTCGTCGTCGCAGGCGACCTTGCGCGGGCCCTCGACGCGCTCGCCGCTTGCGATACCGATAACGCGGCGCCGCGAAGCCTCAACGATGCCGGCTTCGCGTGGCGCGACATGGGCGCCGCCCCGTGGGCCCGGTTCGACGTGGACACCACGCTCGACCTCGCGCTGCTGAGACTGGCCACGAGGCTTCCTGGTGCCGGGGTGCGACCGCTCGACGGATCGGTGCTCGGCTACCTCGAGATGGCGCGCCTGCCCGGCGGCGCGGCGCTGGAGGTACCGGGGCTCGAGCGCATCGGCGAGGTGATGCGCGACCGTGCGGCTGAGCTCGTCGTGGCCGGGCGAGTGCCCGCGAGCACCTGGAAGGAGCTCGAGACCGATACCGCGTGCCGCATCCGGTGCCTGGTCGAGGAGCGGGGAATGCGCTCGGCGCGCGACCCCGACAGACCTCCGCGATCGGTCCTCGCCGCGCTCATGACACGCTCGTCACCGGCCGATCTGATCGACGAGCTGAGCGGCCTTGGGGATGCGGTCGTGCTCGACACGCGGGTCCTCATGGCGTCGGTCGCGCGCTCGTCGAGCGCGGCGGACTGGCCTCCCGAGGAGGAACGCTTCTCCTCGGACTTCGGGGACTTCCGTCGGGTCGCGACGCCGTGGCTGCGCGAGCTGACCGAGGCGGCGACGGGCGCATCAGTCCCATTCCTGTTCGGGGGGCATGCACTGGTGAGCGACGGGCTGCGCCTGATCATGGCGGCCGCGTGGCAGGGCCGCTGACCAAGGTAAGTCACTGGTAACTCCGTGGGAGGTCGCATGCGGTGTTCAACCCCGAAATGTGCGCCGGCAGCGACACCCGGAGGCGTAACGCGAGGCGGATGTGATCGGGGGAGGTCCGCTCAGGTCTTCGGACCCTGGTATGCACGGTGCTGACGACATCAGCCGGCGGATGAGCTCGCGACGGGGGCCGGATGGCTGAACCCAGCTCTGGCATCGGCCAGGCTCAACAGGGCCCCTGCTAGACTGTGAAGCGAGCGGTGAGCTGCTCTGCGGTCCGCTCCTCTGAACCACGAACTCACTTGTCGGGCAGCGTGCCCGACCCACCAACCACCAGCTTGCGACCGGAGTGCAGATGGATCACACCGGACTGCTCTACATCATCGGATTCGCCGCCGCCGCGACGATCTTCGTCTTCGGCACGATCCTGTTCAGCTGGCTGATCACGCATCGGCGCAGAAGGCCCCAGAAGGGGCTGCCATATGAATCCGGGGTCGACACCATCGGCGACACATGGAGCCGGTTCGGACTGGCCTTCTACCTGTACGCCCTGCTCTTCGTGGCTTTCGACGTCGAGATCATCTTCGTCTACCTGTGGGCCATCACGGTGCGGGCACTCGAGTTTCAGGGCATTGTGCTGATCGGCATCTTCCTTGCGATCCTGATGTTCGGCGAGCTGTACGCATGGAAGAAAGGTGACCTTCGATGGCAGTAGATCGACCGGCCTCCAGCCCCGGGGCGCCTCGAGGGGACGCCGCACCGATCATCATTCCGGACCAGGCGCAAGGCGACAGCCTGCTCCGCGAGTTCGGGATGGAGGAGCATCCACAGGGCGGCTTCCACGGACTGCTCGAGGTGATTCCGACGAAGGCGGACTACATCCTTGACATGATCCGCGCCAATTCGCTCTGGCCGCTGCTTTCCGGCCTCTCCTGCTGCGCCATCGAGATGATGAGCACCGCCACCAGCGTGAACGACGTCGATCGCTTCGGCATGTTCCCATTCAGGGCCAGCCCGCGACAGGCCGATGTCCTGATCGCCGCCGGCACGCTGACCACCAAGATGGCCGGGCCGTTCGTCCGGCTCTGGGAGCAGATGCCGGAGCCGAAATGGTGCGTCGCCATGGGGACCTGCACGACATCGGGCGGACGCTTCAAGCGCTCGTACAGCGTCGTCCAGGGGATCGACCGCGTGTTGCCGGTCGACGTCTACGTGCCGGGCTGCCCGCCCCGCCCGGAAGGTCTGATCTACGGGATGATGAAGCTCCAGGAGCTTGTCAAGCAGCGCCGCGGCGAGTGGAGCACGTACGTCGATCGCGGCCCGCAGCGCACCCGGTGGGAAGGAGACGTACGCTGACCGCCGGCGCGCTGGTCCGCCTGCTGGCGGAGCGTTTCGACTCGGATCTCCATGACCTGTGGACCGACGAGGACACCGTCGAGTACCAGACCGACGCGCAGCGTGCCCACGACGTGCTGCGCGCACTGCGCGACGACGATGATCTCGCCTTTTTCATGCTGGCCGATGCGGGTGCCGTCGACTACGGAACCGGTGAGCGATTCGAGGTCGTCTACCACCTGTTCAGCTGGAAGCACCCGGGCTGGTTGCGGATCCGCGCGCACGTAGACCGCACGGATCCGCGAATCGCGAGCATCACCGACCTGTGGGAGGGCGCGATGTTCCACGAGCGCGAGATGTACGACATGATGGGAATCGTCTTCGAGGGCAACCGCGACCTGCGCCGCATCTACATGAGCCCCGATTACCGTTCCTTTCCTCACCGCAAGGACTTCATCCTGCCCGACGATGCCGCCGATTCGGCGGCCGCCGGCGTGAATCCGCTCGAGCGGCCCGAGACGTGGGACCTGTCGCGCTTCAACCAGGCTCCCGGAGTGACGTTCGCAACCAGCGAGCATCGCGTCGACGCACCGGCCGAGGCGGTTGAAGACGGCGCCACGCTCGGTGACAAGAGCCGGCCGCGATGACGACGGTCGACCCGGAGCTCCAGATCCCCGATCCCATCGACCTGGATCGCGCCGAGGAGGCACGGCTGCGTGCAGTCGCCGGCCTGGCGCCCGTTCGCACCGCGAGCGGCGAGTACGCGGGGTTCGACCAGGTCGGCATCCCGGATCGCCCTCCACAGACTGATCGGGAGCGCGACGTCTACAGCCTTGGCGAAGGCGAGATGCTGGTCAACATGGGCCCGCAGCACCCGTCGACGCACGGCGTCATGCGCCTGGTCGTGAAGGTGCGCGGCGAGATCATCGTGGACATCGATCCGGTCCTCGGATACCTGCACCGGGGCATCGAGAAGCTCTGCGAGAACGCCACCTACACCACTGTGCTCACCTACGTGGATCCGATGGATTACCTGTCGACCATGCACAACGAGCACGCGCCGGCGATCGCATTCGAGAAGCTGTATGGGGTCAGGGCTCCGAAGCGCGCGGAGTACATTCGCGCGCTGGTGGTCGAGCTGAACCGGGTCTTCAGCCACGGCCTGATGATGGGATTTTTGGCGCTGGACATGGGAGGACTGACCCCGATCCTGTACGCGTTCATCAATCGCGACGAGATCGTGGACATGCTGAGCGCCATTGCCGGCCAGCGCATGCTCTTCAACTACTTCCGCGTCGGCGGCGTGAACTTCGACACCAACGATGAGTTTCTCAGCCGACTGGGGGCCTGGCGCGGCAAGGTCCTGAAGAACATCGAGATGAACGAGCGGCTGATCACGGAGAACGAGATCTTCCGCTCCCGCACCATCAACATGGGCACGCTGACCGGGCAGGATGCCATCAGCCTCGGCGTGACGGGCCCGAACCTGCGCGCGTCCGGCGTTCCCTTCGACGTCCGCAAGGCGCAGCCATACTCGATCTACAACGAGCTCGAGTTCGACGTCATCACGCAGGAGGGCGGCGACTCGTACTCGCGATACCTCCAGCGCATCGCCGAGATCAAGCAGAGCATCCACCTCATCGACCAGATCATCGACAAGATGCCGCACGGCCCGGTGCAGACGCAGGTGCCGGGCATCATCCGCCCGAAGCCAGGGCGTGCGTACGCGGCGGTCGAGTCGCCCCGCGGCCTGTACAGCGTCTACGCCATCAGCGACGGCGGACCGACTCCGTATCGGTTCCGCATGCGCGATCCCAGCTTCATCAGCCTCCAGGCGCTCCCCAAGCTCATGCCCGGCCGCCTCGTGGCCGATACCATGGCGGTCATGGCGAGCTTCGATCCGGTCATGGGCGGCGTGGACAAGTAACCGATGGACTTTGAGCTGCTGCTCGGCCTCGGGCGCTTCCTGCTGGCCACCACCCTCCTGCTGCTCCTCACGGTGCCGACCGCGTTCGTGATCATCCAGATGGAGCTGAAGGTGATCGCCAGCATGAACCTGCGGCTGGGTCCGAACCGGATCGGCCCGGGCGGGATGTTCCAGAGCACGATCCACGGGTTCAAGGTCCTCGCCAAGGAGGATACGGTCCCCGACCAGGCGGATCGCGGGACCTTCACCCTGGCGCCATGGATGGTCTACATGGCGGCGGCGATGAGCATGCTCGTCATCCCGTTCGCCCCCGGCGCCATCGCCGCCGATTTCAACATCGGCATCGTGTACTTCTTTGCGGTCCTGGGGCTCTCCGTCGTCGGCCTCCTGGTCGCCGGCTGGGCAAGCTACAACAAGTACTCGCTGCTCGGCGGGCTGCGCGCCGCGGCACAGATGGTGAGCTACGAGATCCCGCTCACCCTCTCGATCGTGGGGGCGGTCGTTCTGGCAGGGACGCTCAGCTTCAGCGAGCTGATCGTGTGGCAGCGCGAGCATGGGTGGCTGCTCTTCTGGCAGCCGGTCGGCCTGGGCATCTTCTACATCAGCTCCCTCGCCGAGGTGAATCGCGCGCCGTTCGACATGGTCGAGGCTGACTCCGAGCTCGTCGCCGGCCCGTTCACCGAGTACTCAGGCATGCGATTCGGCTTCTTCTTCTTTGCCGAGTACGTGGCTCTCTTCATAATGAGCGGCATCCTGGTCAGCCTCTTCTTCGGGGGCTGGCTCGCGCCATGGCCGTTCCCGGCGCAGCTCGATGGGTTCGGCGGGACCCTGTACGGCATCTTCTGGTTCTTCCTCAAGACATACACGTTCGTGTTCATCGCCGTGTGGCTGCGCGCGACGCTGCCGCGCGTCAGAGTGGACCAGCTGATGGGAATGGCCTGGAAGGTCCTCCTCCCGCTCGCGCTGGTAAACCTGTTCGTCACCGCCATCGCGGTCGTGGTCCTCGACCTGTGAGGCTCGACTGATGGCCTTCCCCGGCTCAGGCATTGCAAAGGGCATGGCGACCACGTTCCGCAACTTCTTTGCGCCGAAGGTGACCCGTCAGTACCCGGAGCAGCGTCCCGAGATACCCGACCGATGGCGCGGCCGCCTGGACCTGATCTATGACCCGTTTGGTGAGCACAAGTGCGAAGTCTGCTTCCAATGCGCGCAGGTGTGCCCGGTGGAGGCGATCGACATGAGCGGCTTCGACTCCCAGGGCAACCGGATCCGCTTCGGCATGCCGGAGATCTACGACGAGCGCAGGGACGCCAATGCGTATCGCCGCGCGGGGCTGGCTGCGCGGCCGATGCGCAACCCGGCCCGCTGGGACGAGGAGATCGACACCCAGTTCGTCGATGGCGTCATCGACGGCTTCGGGGGCAGACCCGAGGCGCTCGTCGCCATCTTCGGTCCCGTCGAGGAGCGCTATGGCTACTTGCCGGAACAGGCCTTGCGCCGGGTGAGCGATCGGATGAGCATCCACTGGGCACAGGTCTTCGGGGCCGCGAGTCTGGGTGGATTCCGGCTGCTCCCGACCGAGGGCCACGTCATCAC